>CADBTW010000089.1 GCA_902797695.1 uncultured Sutterellaceae bacterium | reverse complement strand
CGAGGCGGGGATCGAGCAGATCAACCGCCAGGTGACGGACCACGTGAACACGCTCCTCCTCATCACCGACACGTCGTTCCGCGGGCAGCAGACCGTGAAGACGATCGAGCGGCTCGTGGCGGAGGGCTACGTCCCGGCGTGCGAACGGATGGGGGTGGTCCTGAACCGGCTGCCCGAGAACCCGGAAGCGGTGGAGGAGATGAAGCACGCCTTCAATCTCCCGGTCTACGGCGTGATTCCGCTTGACGCGACGGTCGAGGAGTTCGACCGCAAGGGCCGGAGCCTCCTCGAGCTTCCGGAGGACAATCCGGACCTCGCCGCGGTCCGCGCGACGATCGACACGGTGAACGCGAGCGAGAAGTAATCACCCGCCGTTCATTCACGTGATTGCCTCCCGAAGGGGTTTCCTTTCGGGAGGTTTTCTTTCGCCTCACGCAGGGCTCCTGCGCCCGCGCCGACCCGAAGCAAGGCCATTGGACGGCCGCCGCGACTACGGATGCCGCTGCGGCATGGGACAGGAATCCCTGAGGAAGCGCTCCTGAAGCGAGGAAAGATGTTCACCCGGAGCCGGATGAAGGGCTGGCTTCCGGCGCACGAAAAAGCTCCCCCGGGCATGGAACCCGGGGGAGCTTCGCGGATCTTCTTTCCTGAAAGGCTTTTTCAGCCGATCACGAAGAGATTAGAAGGTGTGGCGGATGCCGAAGAAGATCTGCTGCTGGTCGTTGCCGGCGGCAGAGGTGTGGAAGTGCTCACCGCTGTCCGGGCCGGCTTCGATCGCGAGAGCCGACTTGTCTTCCTGGATCAGGGCTTCGACGCCCGCGTAGACCATCGTGCGCTTGGAGAGGTTGTAGTCGAAGCGGAGGCCGAAGCTGTATGCATCGGCATCATCCAGGGTCTGGTTCTTGTAGTACGCGGCAGTGGCGTTGAGGCGCCCGCCGAACATCGGAGTGGTCGTGCCGATCTGGGCGATGAAGAAGTCATTGCTCCAGAGGGTGTCCTCGCCATCCTTGTACTCGAGCTGGATCGCGGGCTTCGTGACGCCGAAGTCGTAGGAAGCGGCGAGTTCGTAGTAGACGTTGTGGCCCTTCTCAGGACGGAACGCATTCCCCGCCGAGTAGCCGAGGTTCTGGTAGAGGACGCTGCCCATCACGAAGAGCGGGCCGTTCGCGTAATTTGCGGCGATGTTGTAGACGTTGTTCTGGGTGCTGGACTGCCGGCCGTCGGCGCGCTGATGCTCGCCAAGGCTCGCGTAGGCCATCAGCTGGAGGCCGGCCCAGCGCGGGGAGCCCCAGAAGATGGAGTTGTTGTTGCGGACGAGGTCGTCCGTCCTCGGATCGTCGCCGCCCATCGTGGCGCCGGCGCTCGGGTAGAAGAACGGGGAAGCGGCGGTGCCAAGCGAGAGGCCGTTCACGTCAGTCATCGCCCAGGTGAGGAAGTGGGGGGTGTACTGGCGGCCGAAGGAGATCTGGCCGAAGTTCTTGTTCTGGAGGCCGACCCACGCTTCACGGTGGAAGAGGCGGTTCGTGTTGCCGGCGTAGGACTGGGCGTAGGTGCCGTCGTCAGAGAGGAAGCCGGATTCGAGCTTGAAGACGGCCTTCGTGCCGCCGAGGATGTCGAGGTCCTCTTCGCCCTTCATGCCCCAGTGGGAGCCCATCGAGCCGCCGGACTGCATGCCGGACTGGACGTTGCCGCTGTCGTTGTTCACGGCGATGTAGGTGTCGATCGCACCGTAGAGGGTGACGCTAGGAGCCGCGAGGGCAGCAGACGCACCGAAGGCGAGGGCGGAACCAAGGGCCGCCGCAAGCAGGGTCTTCTTCATGGTAAGTCTCTCCTATGATTTTTTCCGCGGGTCCGTTTCTGGTTTTAGCGGACTCGGTACAAGTGACTAAGCCCAAAGCTATATTTCCCAAAAGAAGCGTGTCGTTGTCCAGCCGACACTTTTGCCTTATATTAGGTAAGCCGCTAAGCAGTTCTACCTACGGTTTTACCGCGTAAGCAATTGAAATAAAAGAAAACAACAGGAGCGGGCCAGGCTTGTTCCCGCATCGGCTTCGTGTTGCACGAAAGCAACTGCTCCCGCAGGACAGGCACGGGCGTTTTCAGGCAGGCAAGTAGCAGAGGAGAGGCGAAATGCGACAGGTTTTTCTGACAGCCCCGTGGGTACATGCCGAGGAACCGGAGGAACTGAGGGCGGTTTTCCAAAAATACGGGAAACTGCAGAAGTTCCCGAAGGGCCATTTCTTTCCCCATGGCGCGGATCAGGACGGCGGCGTCGCCCTGATCCAGAAGGGCCTCGTCTTCTTCTACTTCGTCGACAACGAGAGCAAGAACCGCATTTTCGCGATCCTTCCCCCGAACCGCGTGGTCGGGGACCTCGACGCGCTGACCCGCTACCGGCTGAACATCTTCGCGGTCACCATGCGCCCGACCGAAGCGCTTGTCGTTTCCGGCGAAGCCTACTGCAAGGCGCTCGACTCGGATCCGGCGCTCATGCGATGCTACGCGATGTCCTCGATCACGAAGGAGGAGACGCACCTCGAAGGCATGATGGCGATCTTCACGCTGCCGCTTGAAAAGCGCCTGATCGCCCTTTATTCCTCCATCATCGGCTCCTACTACCCCCTGAAGCGGGACGACTGGAACCCGGTCCCCTTCAAGCTCACGACCTTCGAAATCGCGGACATCGTGGGCTCGAACCGCTCCACGATCAGCACCATCGTGAACCACTGGATCAGCGAGGGGCTCGCGCGGCGGGACGGCCGATGGCTGCACCTGCACGGGAAGCTCTTCGCCCGCGAGTACGACTGGCTGAAGAACCCGGAACCCTAGAAGGCGATCCCCCCGGAGTTCCGAGGCCGCACTGCCGCTTTCCCCAAGTGTCAATTGGGCAACAGTCCGGGTGAGGGGAATGCATTAGTCTGCTACTAGCTCATTTCGCAATGGGACTGCCTGTTCCCTTGCCGGAAGGCAGGCCCTGCGCACGTTTGGAGAGAAAAAGATGAAATTCGCGAAGATCCTTGCCCGCACCGCGGTCGCAGCGGCAGTCGCTGCCGTCGCAGGCGTTTCGGGAGCGGCGGAAACCCAGCTCACGACTGACATCGTGGTCGTCGGCGGGGGCGCCGCCGGCATGGCGGCGCTCACCCAGGCGGTGGACTCCGGGAAGAAGGCGATCCTTCTTGAAAAGAACGCCTTCGTCGGCGGCACGACCGCGATGGCGGAGGGCCTCGGCGCCGTGCAGTCGAAGTGGCAGAAGAACGCCGCCTATTCGCTTTCGATCGAGGACGCCTACAACAGGCTGATGAACTTCTCGCACTACAAGGCGAACGGCGCCCTCGTGCGCCGCTTCGTCGAGGGCTCGGGCGAGAACATCGACTGGCTCTCGAAGCATAACCTCAAGTTCAAGCTCACCCAGATGTCCCCGACCGAGTGCATCACGTGGCACGTGGTCGACAAGTACAAGGGGGTCGAGCACGGTTCCGCCTACATCCAGGCGCTCTCCGACTGGGCGACCTCGAAGGGCGGGAAGATCATGCTCAGCACGCCCGCGAAGTCCCTCATCAAGGAAGGCGGGAAGGTTGTCGGCGTGAAGGCGGCTGACAGCAAGGGCAACACCTACACGATCCGCGCGAAGGCCGTGATCATCGCTTCCGGCGGCTTCAACAACAGCCCTGAGCGCGTCCGCGACTGGGGCCACTACAACCCCGAGTACTACCCGGGCCTCGCCCCGATCAACAAGACGGGCGACGGCATCGCGATGTCGATGGAAGCGGGCGCCGTCACGGGCGAAATGGCCCTCATGGTCCACCCCGGCATCAAGGCTTCCAAGGTGAAGATGCTCGGGAACATCTGGCCGATTTCCTGGGCTCCGCGCCCCGTGTGGGTGAACGACGCCGGCCGGCGCTTCATCCGAGAAACCGTGGTGCATGAGTTCTCTGACGCAGGCAACGTCCTCGGGCACCAGCATAACGGCTACGCCTGGGCGATCTTCGATAAGAAGATGGTCGACTACTTCGCGAACGAAGGGATCGACCTCGGGATCGGCGTCCTGATCCCGGTCGGGGCGAAGATGACCGAGCTCCAGAAGGAACTGAATGACGCGATCGCGCAAGGGTCCGACGGCGTGAAGACCGGCGCCACGTTCGCCGACCTCGCGAAGCAGATCGGGGTCCCCGCCGACACGTTTGTGCAGACGATGAAGCGCTACAACGAGAACGCCCACTTCGGCTATGACCGCGACTTTTATAAGGAGCGCGAGTGGCTCACCCCGGTCGAGACGGGCCCCTTCTACGCCGTGAAGATCGGTGCCTTCTCCTTCACGTCGATCGGCGGCATCAAGGTTGACCCGTACCTCCGGGCGCTCGACAAGAATGACAAGCCGGTGAAGGGCCTCTACTGCACCGGCATGGACGCGGCCGGCATGTACGGCGACACATACCCCGTCTGGTTCTCCGGGAACGGGTTCGGCTTCTCCTCCTGGTCCGGCCGCCACGCCGCGCTCCAGGCGATCGAGGACGAGAAGATCTAGTTCCCCGCTGTTATTCTGAAAAAGTCCCCGGGCTGTCCTCCGCCGAAGGAGGGCGGTCCGGTTTTTTAGTGCGCTCGGCACGAGCGCGTTCTAACGGGTGAAAGTCCTGAGTGCAGGAGGTAGCACCAAGCACACAGCCGGAGGCAAGGGTG
>CADBTW010000088.1 GCA_902797695.1 uncultured Sutterellaceae bacterium | reverse complement strand
CACCCTTGCCTCCGGCTGTGTGCTTGGTGCTACCTCCTGCACTCAGGACTTTCACCCGTTAGAACGCGCTCGTGCCGAGCGCACTAAGAAAAGGAGCTGCGGCGGAAGCGTTCCGCGCAGCTCCTTTCTCTTTGCCGCCCTTTCCCGGGAAGCCCGGGAAAGAACCGCAGCCGTGAAGGAACTATTCCGGGATCATTCCCCCGGCTTCTCCTTCGCCTTCTCGACACTGAACGCGAGCCCGGTGCCGTTCAGGCCGACGTTCACGGTGTCTCCCTCTGCCGCCTTCCCCTCAAGGAGGAACTGGGCGAGAGGCGTCTCGATCGCGTCCTGGACCTCGCGGCGCAGCGGCCGGGCTCCGAACACCGGGTCGAACCCGGCCTTCGCGACCTGGGCGGTCGCGGCGTCCGAGACCTTCAGCGCGATGCCCTGCTCGGCGACACGCTCCGCGAGCTTCCCGATCTGCAGCCTCGCGATCTTCTGGATCGCGTCCTCGTTCAGGGAATTGAAGACCACGATCTCGTCGATCCGGTTCACGAACTCGGGCCTGAAGTGCGCCTTCACTTCCCTCATCACGGCGTCCTTCACCTCCTCGTGCGGGCGGCCGGCCATCTCCATGATCTCCTGCGAGCCGAGGTTCGAGGTCATCACGATCACCGTGTTCTTGAAGTCCACCGTGCGGCCCTGGCCGTCAGTCATGCGGCCGTCGTCGAGCACCTGCAGGAGGACATTGAACACATCGGGATGCGCCTTCTCCACCTCGTCAAAGAGGATCACGCTGTAGGGACGGCGCCTGACGGCTTCCGTGAGGTAGCCGCCCTGATCGTAGCCGACGTACCCGGGCGGCGCGCCAATCAGGCGGGACACGCTGTGCTTCTCCATGTACTCCGACATGTCGATCCGGATCATCGCCTTCTCGCTGTCGAAGAGGAACGCGGCGAGCGCCTTCGTGAGCTCGGTCTTGCCGACCCCGGTCGGCCCGAGGAAGAGGAACGAGCCGTAGGGCCTGTTCGGATCGGCGAGTCCGGCGCGGCTGCGCTGGATCGTCTCGGCGACCCGGCGGACCGCCTCGTCCTGGCCGACGACGCGCTTCGAAAGCTCTTCCTTCATGTGGAGGAGCTTCTCGCGTTCGCCCTGCATCATCTTAGAAACCGGGATGCCGGTCGCGCGGGACACGACTTCCGCGATCTCCTCCGCGCCGACGCTCGTGCGGAGAAGGTGCGGCTGGTCGGGGTTCGCGTCGTCGCTCTTCACCCGGTCAGCGGCCCGCGCAAGCTTCTTCTCAAGCTCGGGCAGCACCGAGTACTGGAGTTCCGCGAGGCGCTCATACTTCGCGCTCCGGCGGCACTCCTCCATCTCGCGGCGGACCTGGTCGATCCTGTCGCGGGTTTCCTTTTCACCGAGCGCGTCCGCCTTGTCGCGCTTCCAGATCTCCTCAAGGTCGGAGTACCTGCGGGAGAGCGTCCCGATTTCTTCCTCGATCGCGGCGAGGCGCTTCTTCGAAGCGTCGTCCGTCTCCTTCTTCATCGCCTCGCGCTCGATCTTCAGCTGGATCAGCCGGCGGTCGATCTTGTCGAGCGCCTCGGGCTTCGAGTCGATCTCCATCTTCACGCGGGCCGCCGCCTCGTCGATAAGGTCGATCGCCTTGTCCGGGAGGAAGCGGTCAGTGATGTAGCGGTTCGAGAGCTCGGCCGCTGCGACGATCGCGGGGTCCGTGATCTGGACGCCGTGGTGCGCCTCGTACTTCTCCTGCAGGCCGCGCAGGATCGCGATCGTGTCCTCGACCGAAGGCTCCCCGATCAGCACCTTCTGGAAGCGCCGTTCGAGCGCCGCATCCTTCTCGACATACTGCCGGTACTCGTTCAGGGTGGTCGCCCCGATCACGTGCAGCTCGCCCCGGGCGAGCGCGGGCTTCAGCATGTTGCCCGCGTCCATGGACCCCTCGGTCTTCCCGGCGCCGACCACCGTGTGCAGCTCGTCGATGAAGAGGATGATGCGGCCGCTCTGCGCGGTCACCTCCTTGAGGAGCGCCTTCAGCCGTTCCTCGAACTCGCCGCGGTACTTGGCGCCCGCGATGAGCCCCGCCATGTCGAGCGAAAGGATCACCTTGTTCTTCAGGGTGGAGGGAACCTCTCCGTTCACGATCCGCTGCGCGAGCCCCTCGACCACGGCGGTCTTGCCGACGCCCGGCTCGCCGATCAGCACCGGGTTGTTCTTCGTGCGGCGCTGCAGGATCTGCATCGTGCGGCGGATTTCGTCGTCACGGCCGATCACGGGGTCGAGCTTGCCCTGGCGCGCGAGCTCGGTGAGATTCGTCGTGTACTTCTTCAGGGCGCCGCGGGACTGCTCGGCATCGGGATTGTCCGCGCTGCTGCCGCCCCGCACCGAGCTGATCGCCGCTTCCATCGCGGAGCGGGAGAGCCCGTTCTCGCGCGCGAGCCGCCCCGCGTCGCTCTTCTCGTCCGCAAGGGCGAGGAGGAACATCTCGGTCGCGATGAATTCGTCCCCGTGCTTGATCGCCTCGCGCTCGGTGAGGTTGAGCGCGTTTGCGAGGTCGCGGCTCACTTCGATCTGGCCACCGGTCCCGGACACCTTCGGTAGCGCCTCGACCGCGCGGTCGACGGCACTGGTCAGGGCGGGCACGCGGACCCCGGCACGCTCAAGCAGGCTGACGGCAGAACCGTCCTTGTCGTGGAGCACTGCAGCAAGAAGGTGCACGGGCTCTAGGAACTGGTTGTCGTGGGCAACCGCGAGGCTCTGGGCATCGCCCAGCGCCTCCTGGAACTTCGTGGTGAGTTTGTCTTGACGCATATGTCTGTCCTCATGGCTTGCGACGGGATTACGCTCCCGCCGTTCGTACTTCCTATATGGGGACAGAATCGCGATTTTCAATGGGCAGGGCGCAGAAAAAATCAGCGCCCGAAAAGGAAATTCCCCTTCAGGCGCCGACTGTTAGGAAGCCCCATGGCATCAGGCCCCGGCTTCTCTCCAGCGGTCGCGGGCCCGCTCGTCGCTCTCCCGGGCGTCGACCCAGCGGCTTCCGGAGGGCGTTTCCTCCTTCTTCCAGAAGGGCGCCTCGGTCTTCAGCCAGTCCATGATGTACTCGCACGCCTCGAACGCTTCGCCCCGGTGGGACGAGGTGACAAGGCAGAGCACGATCTGGTCCCCGACCTCAAGCCGTCCGACGCGGTGGATCACGACGATGTCGTCAAGCCCCCAGCGCTTCCGTGCCTTCTCGGCGATCGCGCGGATTGCGGACTCGGTCATCCCCGGATAATGCTCGAGCGTGAGGGAAAGGATCCTGTCGCCCTGGTTCCTGTCGCGGACGACGCCGGTGAAAGCAACCATGGCGCCGGCGGAAGTCGAGGCGCGCCTCAGCGCATCCTCCTCGGCCGAGAGGTCGAAGTCCTCGTGCCGCACCACTACCTTAGTGATCCCCATGCCGCTAGCCCCCGGTGACAGGCGGGAAGAACGCCACCTCGTCCCCGTCCTTCACGGGGTCAGAGTCGGAAGCCATCTGTTGGTTCACGGACGCCCGGATGCGCTTCACGCTCGCGAACGCCCGGGCCCAGGGGTCGCCAAGGCTGGTAAGGTGCTCCCGGAGGGCGCCGACCGTTGCCACGGAATCCGGCGCCTCGACCTCGTCCGAAGTCCGTCCCATGGCGTCGCGAAGGAACGCGAAGTAAAGAACCTTGACCTTCATGTCATTCAACCTCTTTATATAAGGAAGGCGAAGCTCCCGACCCTTTCCATCACAGGGAAAGTCAGGCGAGGAACTCCGCAAGCGGATAGTAATCCACGAATTCGCCCCGCCGGATGTCCTTCCCGAGGGGCACGTCAACGATGCCGTCTGCCCGGGCGCAGGAGGAGAGCACCTGGGAATTCTGGTTCGGCAGCAGGTCGAGCCCACCCGCGTTGTTCCTGTGCACGCGAATGAACTCCTCCCGGTCCCCGGCCTTCCAGTCGAAGTCCGCACGGACCGCGATCGGGCGGTTCGGCGCCGGGGGCATGCCCTGGAGGATCCTGAGGAACGGGCGCACCATCATGAGCGTCTCGACGAACACGGCGACCGGATTCCCGGGGAGCCCGAGGAAGGGGACTCCCTTCACTTCGCCGTACGCGAAGGGCTTGCCGGGCTTCACGGCGAGGCGCCACATGTCGATCCGCCCAAGCTGCGACACCGCGGCCTTCACGTGGTCCTCCTCTCCGACGCTCATGCCGCCGGTCGTGATGATGACATCGGTCGAGCGGGCGGCGCGACTGAACGCCTCAACCGTTTCCTCAAGCGTGTCGCGCACGACGCCGACATCGGTCACCTCGCAGCCGAACGCGTGCAGGAGCGCCCGGAGCTGGTAGCGGTTCGAGTTGTAGATCGCGCCCTCGCGAAGGGGTTCGCCCGGCCAGACAAGCTCGTTCCCGGAGCAGAACATCGAGACGCGCACGGGCTCGTAAACGCTCAGGTAGGCGCGGCCCGCCGAGGCGGCAAGTCCGAGGTTCGCCGGAGTGAGCCTGTCTCCCTTCCGGAGCACGAGGGAGCCGACCGGAACGTCGCAGCCCGCGCGGCGCACGAAGTTCCCCGGCTTCACGGGAGAGGAGAACCCTGCGGTGGCGTCCCCCGCCTGCACAATCTCCTGCTGCACGACGGAGTCCGCTCCCGGAGGAATCGGGGCACCGGTGAAAATCCTTGCGCAGGTTCCGGGCTCAAGCTGCTTCCCGGCAGAGCCCGCCGGAATCCGCTGGCTCACGGGAAGGACCACGGGGGACTCGGGGGTCGCCCCGCGGATGTCCTCGGCCCGGAGCGCGTATCCGTCCATCTGGGAATTGTCGGCCGGCGGGACGTTCACCGGGGAAACGATGTCCTCGGCAAGGACCCGGCCTTCGGCGTAAAGCGTCGGAATGGTCTTCGTGCGTTCGATCGGGGCTGCGTGCGAAAGCAGCTTCTCGAGCGCTTCGCTAAAGGGAATCATCGTCGTCATCGTCTTCGTCTTCCTGGTTCTTTCCTTTTCCTGACCGGGCGAGCCCCGCGGGCGACGCTTCGAAAAGCTCCGCCACATAGTCCGCCACGACTTCCGGCCGGTTGATGTCAAGCCACACGAGGCGCTTCGGGATCCCGTCGGGGCGTTCGGAAGCGACCGCAACGATCTCCGGATCCTCTTCCCAGAGCGGAGGCTCGCCGGTTCCGCGCCTCACTTCGATCTGGGGGAACCCGCCATGGCGCTTGAAGCCCTCAAGCACCACGATGTCCACCCGCTCCATCGCCCCGAGGATCGAGCCGAGGGGCTCGCGCCCGCCCGGGGTCTCCTCAAGTAGCGCCCAGCGCTCCGGGGTCCGGAGGACGACCTGCCTCGCGCCCGCAGTCCTGAAGCGAAAAGTATCCTTCCCCGGCGTGTCGAGGTCAATCCTGTGATGCGCGTCCTTCACGCAGGAAACGCTGTAGCCGCGCCCCGCGAGGAACGCGACCACCCGTTCGGCAAGCGTTGTCTTCCCGCTTCCCGAATATCCCGTAAAGCCAATCAGGAACAATTTCCAACCCTATCCTTCAATCCGCGCCTCGATGAAGCGCTTCACTGCCGCCACGTCAGGATCCATCACCTCGACCCTCTGGGGTCGGTCTTCGAGCCCGCGGCAGGAAGCGGGAACAGGAGGGGTGACGCCGGCGGCTTCCCGGATGGTAGCCGAGAATTTCGCGGGCTGCGCGGTTTCGAGGCACAGGCACTTGACGCCCGGGATCCTCTTCTCGCGCGCGACCTTGAGGCCGTCAGCGGTGTGGGGGTCGATCAGGATCCCCTTCTCGCGCCAGAGCCCGCCGATCGTCGCGAGGCGGTCTGCGTGGGTGCTCCGTCCCGCGGTGAACCCGGACTCGCGCACCCTGCTCCACTCCTCGCCCCCGAGGCTGAAGGAGCCGCGCTCTCCGAGCTCCTTCCAGAGCGAAGCGAGCCGCTCGGGATCCCCTCCGACCATGTCGTAGACGAACCGCTCAAAGTTCGACGCGCGGCTGATGTCCATCGAGGGGGACGAGGTGACGTAGGTGTGGGCGGGGTCGCGCGGGCGGTACGTTCCGGTCTCGAAGAACTCCGCGAGCACGTCGTTCTCGTTCGTCGCGACGATAAGGCTCGCGACCGGAAGCCCCATCCTCTTCGCGATCCATCCGGCGAGGACGTCGCCGAAGTTCCCGGTCGGCACAGCGAACGAAACCTTCTCGTCCGGGGAGTCCGACGCGGCGAGCCATCCCCTGATGTAGTAGACGACCTGGGCCGCGACGCGGGCCCAGTTGATCGAGTTCACGGTTCCGATCGAGTGGGCGCTCTTGAACGCGTGGTCGTTTGAAACCGCCTTCACGATGTCCTGGGCCTGGTCGAACGTGCCGCGGACCGCGATGTTGAAGATGTTCGGGTCGGAGAGCGAATACATCTGCGCGCGCTGGAAGGCGCTCATGCGTCCGTGCGGGGAGAGCATGAAGACCCGGATCCCCTTCCTGCCCCGCATGGCGTACTCGGCCGCGGACCCGGTGTCGCCCGAGGTCGCGCCGAGGATGTTCAGCTCCCGGCCCTCGCGGGCGAGAAGGTGCTCGAAGAGCGCCCCGAGGTACTGCATCGCCATGTCCTTGAAGGCGAGGGTCGGCCCGTTCGAGAGCTCGAGGAGTCCGAGCCCGTCCCCGAGCCAGCGCACCGGGGTGATCGCCTCCGTGTCCTCGCCGTCCCGCGCGTTGCAGTACGTCTCCTTCGTGTAGGTGCGGGTGCAGATCGAGCGAAGGGCCTCCTCGTCGATTCCGCTCGCGAAGAGCCGGAGCACTTCGAAGGCGAGCTGCGCGTAGCTGAGGCCGCGCCAGGATTCGAGCGTGGACCGGGAAACCTGCGGGTAGCTCTCAGGCACATAGAGGCCGCCGTCGGACGCGAGTCCGGAGAGCACGATCGAGTCGTAGGACGACCCGCGGTCTGCGCCGCGGGTGGACACATAGCGGATGTTGCTGGTCATTTTCCTTTCTTTTCCCTCGTTTCCGAAGAGGCTAGTTGAGCTCTTCCTTCCTGAGCAGGACGATCTTCCCCGTCACGCAGTCAAGCGCCTCGATCCGCTTGATCGCCTCCTGGACGGCCGCTTCGCGCGCCGTGTGCGTCATGAGGACGATCGAGGTGGAGCTGGAGCCCAGCCCCGCTTCCTTCTGGATCAGGGACTCGATGCTGATGCCCATGTCGGCGAACACGCGGCTCACCTCGGCGAGCGTCCCCGGGCTGTCCGTAACGCCGATCCTGAGGTAGTAGGAGCAGACGGTCTCGCCCATCGGAAGGATGTCGACCGAGGAGACCTGGCGCTTGTAGCCGAGCACCGGCACCTGGTGGGTCGAGGAGACGCCGATCATGCGGACGACGTCGACGATGTCGGCGATCATCGCGGAAGCCGTCGGCTCGGATCCGGCGCCCGGCCCGTAGTAGAGGGTCGAGCCGACCGCGTCGCCCTTCACGTTGACGGCGTTCGTGACGCCGCCCACGTGCGCGAGCAGCCGCCGCTCGGGGACGAGCGCGGGATGGACCCGGAGCTCGATCCCGGTGCCGCGCCGCTTCGTGATGCCGAGGAGCTTCACACGGTACCCGAGCTGGTCCGCGAACTCGATGTCCTGGGGCTGGAGTCCGCGGATGCCCTCGATGTAGGCCTTGTCGAAGGAAATCGGCCCGCCGAAGGCGATCGAGGAAAGGATGGAGATCTTGTGCGCCGCGTCGATCCCGTCCACGTCGAAGGACGGGTCCGCCTCGGCGTAGCCGAGTTCCTGCGCCTTCGCGAGCGCCTGCTCGAAGGTGATGTGCTCCTTCCTCATCGAGGTGAGGATGAAGTTAGACGTGCCGTTGATGATGCCGACCACCGACTGGATGCGGTTCGCGACGAGGGACTCGCGCATCGCCTTGATGATCGGGATGCCGCCCGCGACCGAGGCTTCGAACGCGACGATCACGCCCTTCTTCGCCGCCGCGTCGAAGATCTCGTCCCCGTGGAGCGCGAGGAGAGCCTTGTTCGCGGTGACGACGTGCTTCCCGGCCTCGATCGCGGCGAGGATGAAGGACTTCGCGGGCTCAATCCCGCCCATCGCCTCGACCGCGATCGCGATCTCCGGATCCTCCACGATCTCTTTCCAGTCGAGTCCGATCGAGCCGACGAGCGGCACGAGGTCCGAGCGGTTTTCTGGATGTCGGCAGACCACGTACTTCACTTCGATTCGCCGCCCTGCGCGGGCGCTGATCTGCTCCTGGTTGCGGTTAAGGACGCGGCAGACGCCGCCGCCGACCGTTCCGGCGCCGGCTAGGCCGATTTTCACTGATTCCATAGGGTCTCCGAGGCTCCCTTGAATGCGGTTCAATGATCGGGCGGGCAGCTTCTTCTGGAATTGTTCTTCTTCACCCGCCTACTGCCTGAAAATCCTACCAAATTGGCAGGACTTCAGGTTCAGGGAACCTTCCATCAGGGAGCACCATCGATTTACGTGCCGCGCTATATTGGGGGCAACCTGAAAGCAAGCGGCCGAAGCGCCGGAGAACACAAAGACCATGCCCCTTCCCTCCTCACCGAAAGCGCTCGGCGACATCCTCGCCGACTATCAGAGCGAAAACGACCTTCCAATGAAATCCCGCGCCAAGGCTCCCGAAGCCGGCGCGGAATCGCCCGCCGGGGAGCCTCCGGCCCGTCTGAAACGGAAGGCGAGGAAGGCAGGACCCGCGGCACTGATGAAGCCGCTTCCCGCGAAGGAATCCGGGGAAACTGTGACCGCCGCCGTTCCTGCTGCAAAACCTGCGGCGCCCGCCCCGAAGCCGAAGGCCGCGAAGCCCTCCCGGCCGGGCCGGAAGAGCAAGGCGGCCCCGAAGGCCGCGGAACCTGTGAAGGTTCCCGAAAAGCCCGCGGAGAAGCCCGCAGCCGGCAAGGCCCCCGGAGGATTCGAGCCGCTCGCGAAGCCCGCGGCCCCGGCGCTTTCAAGGGCGCCCCTTTCTCTTCGCCGCGGAAGGGCGCTCGCGAACCCGAAGATGCCCCGAATCTTCGCCCTCGACACGAACGTGCTTCTCCACGACCCGACATGCGTCTTCCGGTTCCAGGAGCACGACGTCTTCATCCCGCTCATGTCGCTCGAGGAGCTCGACCGCCACAAGACCGGGATGAGCGACGTCGCCCGGAACGCGCGCCAGGTCTCCCGCATCCTCGACCAGCTGATGGAGGCGGCGGGAAACCCCGAGCTCTCCGAGGGGATCCCGCTCAACGCGCTCGGAAACCGCGAGGCGACCGGGAAGCTCTACTTCCAAACCGGCGAGCTGAAGCCCGCGAAGCCCCTTCCCCCGGCGCTCGACGGCTCGAAGGGCGACAACGCGATCCTCTCCTCTGTCCTCGGCCTCACCTCCCTCATGAAGGACCACGTCGTGATCCTCGTGACGAAGGACATCAACATGAGGATCAAGGCGGCGACCCTCGGAATCCCCGCCGAAGACTACTTCAACGACAAGACGATCGACGACACGGACCTCCTCTACACGGGCAAGTTCGCCCTTCCGGGGAGCTTCTGGGAGTCCCACGGCAAGAACCTGAAGACCTGGCAGAAGGACGGCTTCACCTGGTACCGGGTGAAGGGCCCGCTCGTGCCGCAGATGTACGTGAACGAGTTCGTCTACATGGAGAACGCGGCGGAGGGCGGGTTCGAAGGAATCGTGAGCTCGGTGGACCACGACGAGGCGGTCTTCAGGACGCTAAGGAACTATTCCGCGCAGAAGAACAGCGTCTGGGGAATCACGGCGAGGAACAGCGAGCAGAACTTCGCCCTCAACCTCCTCATGAATCCCGAGATCGACTTCGTCACGCTGCTCGGGCAGGCCGGCACCGGAAAGACCCTTCTCACGCTCGCCGCGGCGCTCGCGCAGACGCTTGACGAGAGGCGCTACTCCGAGATCATCTTCACCCGGGCCACCGTCTCCGTGGGAGAAGAGATCGGATTCCTCCCCGGAACCGAGGAGGAGAAGATGATCCCGTGGATGGGGGCGCTCGAGGACAATCTCGAAGTCCTCAACCACGCGGACAGCGCCGCGGGCGCCTGGGGGCGCGACGCGGCGGCTGACATCATCCGCGCGAAGATCCGCGTGAAGTCGATGAGCTTCATGCGGGGCCGCACCTTCCTCAACCGGTTCCTAGTGATCGACGAGGCGCAGAACCTCTCCCCGAAGCAGATGAAGACCCTCATCACCCGGGCAGGCCCCGGCACGAAGATCGTCTGCATGGGGAACATCGCCCAGATCGACACCCCTTACCTCACGGAAGGGAGCTCGGGGCTCACCTACGTGGTGGACAAGTTCAAGGGCTGGCCGCACGCGGGCCACATCACGCTGCAGCGCGGCGAGCGAAGCCGCCTCGCGGACTTCGCGTCTTCGGTGCTCTAGAAGGCCGCGGTTCCCGGCGGCCGGGGAAAGGCCACTGGAAAAGAATCCGCCCTGGAGGGCTTTCCGGGACCATCGTTCCGGAACACGCTCCAGGGCGGTTTTCCTGTCGCGGGGCCTTCAGCCCTGGGCAGCGCGCCGCTAGATCTTCACGCCTTCCACGGGCTTCGATTCCGGGGCGAACTTCGGCTCCGGGGCGGGCTTCGCCTCGGGAGCGGGTTCGGCCGCTGCCTTCTTCTCCGGCTCCGCGCCGGTGTCAGGCTCCGCCTTCACGGGAGCCGCGTCCGTAGGCGCCGCCTCGACCGCTCCACCGGAAGCCTCGGGGGAAGGCTTCGGCTTCGCGTAGCGGGACTGCGGAACGAGGACGATGCGGCCCTTCTCAGCCGCCGTTCCCGGATGCCCTTCAAGGGGTGCAGCGCCGTTCGGTGCCTGCGGGACGACCGCAGCGACCGAGGCCGCTTCGCTCGAAGCGAACTCGGAAACCGCTTCGGCGATCGCACCGGAAGCGATGATCCCGATCATCACGAAGGCGATCGCGATCTTGAGGGCCGCCCCGACCACCATGGCGACCCAGGTGCTGAGGCCGACCGCTCCGGCCTTGAGGAATGAGGACCCGGCATAGATCTCGCCCGCCATCGCGCCAACCAGGGGAAAGAACACGATCCCCCAGATCCCGGTCGCGAGCCCGATCACGAGGCCGATCACCGCGCCCCAGATGCCCGCCTTGCTTGCCCCGGCGGCCTTCGCGCCGAGCACCTGGCCAAGGAAGTCGATCCCGAGGCCGACCGCGGTGAGGAGCGCGAGCACCACGATCCCCGTGACGCCGATCACCTGGTAGTCGCTCGCCCAGCCGATGAGCCAGCCGCCGAGGAAGATGAGGGGGATGCCGGGGATCATCGGAACAACGATTCCGACGAGGCCGACTGCAATCAGGGCAACCGCCCCGAGGTATAGAAGGTATTCCATCTCTTTCTCTTCCCTATCCCTGGATGTCCTCGGGCACGATGTTGTCCTCCGCGCGCGCCCTGTTCTCGAACGAAGTGCTCGCGCCGATGAAGCTGAGCTTCACGGTTCCGATCGGACCGTTGCGCTGCTTGCCGATGATCACCTCGGCAAGGCTCTGGTCGGAGTCCTTGTTGTAGACCCAGTCCCGGTAAATGAACATGATCACGTCGGCGTCCTGTTCGATTGCACCCGACTCCCGGAGGTCCGACATGACGGGGCGCTTGTCAGGCCTGCTGTCGACCGAGCGGTTCAGCTGCGAAAGCGCGATCACCGGAACCCGGAGTTCCTTCGCGAGGCTCTTCAGGCCCCGGGAGATTTCAGAGATCTCGGTCGCCCGGTTCTCTTCCCGGCCACGGCTGGAGCCTGCCATCAGCTGCAGGTAGTCGACGACGATCAGCCCGAGCTGGCCCTGCTGGGCCATGAGGCGCCGCGCGCGGCTCCGAAGCGACGTGACGCTGAGGGCCGGCGTGTCGTCGATGAAGAGCGGCGCCTTCTCCATGTCGGCGACGGCGTTCGTGAACCTGTCCCAGTCGCCGTCGTCGTCAAGCCGCCCCTTCCTCACCTTCTGGGCGTCCAGCCTTCCGTGCGAGCAGATGAGGCGCATCGCGAGCTGCTCGCCGCTCATTTCCATCGAAAAGACGGCGACCGGCCAGCTGTTGTCCCCGGCCATCGCCACGTGCTCTGCGATGTTCATCGCGAGCGCGGTCTTGCCCATCGAGGGACGCCCGGCGATGATGATCAGGTCCCCGGGCTGCATTCCCGCGGTCTGCCGGTCGAGGTCGACGAACCCGGTGGGGATCCCCGTGACGTCGTTCGAGGTCCTGGACCGGTAGCGGTCCGAGACGATCTCGGAAACGCTCGCGGCGAGCTTGTTCAGCCGCACGAAGCCCTTGTTGCCGCGGTCCGCGTTCTCGTTGATCTGGAGGACGAGCTTCTCGGCGTCGTCGATGATTTCGGTCGTCGCCCGTCCGCCCGGGGAAAGCGCCGAGGCGGCGATCGTGTCCGCGGCTCCCACCAGCTGCCGAAGCATCGAGCAGTCGCGGACGATTTCGGCGTACGAGCGGATGTTCCCGACGCCGAGCGTGCTGCTCGTGAGCGAATTGAGGTACGGACGGCCGCCTGCCGCCTCGGCCTTCCCCGTGCGGTCGAGCTCGTTGTAGACCGTGATCACGTCGGCGGGCTCGCCCCGCATGTGAAGCGCGGTGATCGCGTCGAAGATCGCCCGGTGGTCAGCGCGGTAGAAGTCATCGGAAACGATGACGTCCGATATCTGGTCGAACGCCTGGGTGTTCACCATCAGGCCGCCGAGGATCGTCTGCTCGCTCTCAATCGAATGCGGGGGCACGCGGACGGAATCCGCCGGGACTGCCGGCGCCGCAAAGGGTTCAGCCATGTTGAGGAAGCCTCCAGGGCCGCGGCGCCTGGCCGCGGCGGGAAAAAAGCGGGGAAAGACAGGCACCCGTCACTATAACAGCCGGGGGAACCTGCCGCGAAGCTGAAAAAAAACGGAAAGCCTCTCAGCTTTCCGTTTTTTCTTCCGGGGCGGCAGCGCGATGGCTCCGCCCCGTTCGCTGCCCAAGGGGCAGTGAAGGCTGCCGGCCGGGAATTACTCCTCGGCGACGACCTTCACGAGGATGTCGGCAGTGATGTCGGCAAGCAGGGCAATCGTGATCGGGTATTCGCCGACCGCCTTGATCATGCCGAGCGGGGTGCGGACCTGGCTCTTCTTGATCGTGAAGCCGAGCTTGTCCACGGCTTCGGCGATGTCGGAGTTCGTGACGGAGCCGAAGAGGCGGCCGTCGACGCCAGCCTTGGAGGAGATCGTGACGGACTGGCCGTCAAGCTTCTCCTTCAGGGCCTGAGCGTTCGCGAGACGCTCGGCCTGGGCCTTCTCGAGCTCGGCGCGGCGGGTCTCGAACTCAGCGATCGCGGCCTTCGTGGCGCGCTTCGCGTGACCCTGAGGGATCAGGTAGTTGCGGCCGTAGCCGTCCTTCACCTTGACCACGTCGCCGAGGTTGCCGAGGTGATGAATGTTTTCAAGCAGAATGACTTGCATGTTCTATTGACTCCCCGGTATTACTGGTTGTCGGTGTAGGGAAGGAGAGCGAGGAAGCGGGCGCGCTTGATCGCCGTGTCGAGCTGGCGCTGGTAGATGGAGCGCGTGCCGGTGAGGCGCGCCGGCATGATCTTGCCGTTGTCCTGGATGAAGTCGCGCAGCGTGTCGATGTCCTTGTAGTCAATCTGCTCGACGTGGGCCGCGGTGAAGCGGCAGAACTTCTTGCGCTTGAAAAGCGCGTTGCCCTGGGAGGGACGGCGGTTGCCGGTACGACCCTTGGATCCAAAAGCCATTTTGAAACTCCTAACTGAATTCCGTTATGTAAACAATGAGGCGCTGCGTGCGGTGCGAGCGGGGGGAAATGTATCCCTTCAGGGTGATCCTCGCCGGAAGGGCGAGCGCCTGGAGGCGCTCAGCCGTCCTTCCGAATGCCACCACGAGGGTTTCGAAGTCGAGCCTGCGGATTCCGCCGGCTTCCCTCACTTCCCCCATATGGTGGAGAACACCCTCGTAGACCTGAAGCCCTGAGGGAGTGAACCTCGGCTCTTCCGAGCGGATGATTTCACCGTCCAGCTCAAGGCAGTCCACGATTTCCTGCTTCCCCTTCCCGGAGCTCCCCGCCTGAGGCGCCTGCCGAAATTACTCGGCGGAAGCGTCGGCCTGGGCGGCTTCCTCGTCCTTGCGGGCGCGGGTGGTCGCACGGGCAGCCACGGCAGCCTTCTTCGCCTCTTCCTTCTCGACGACCTTCATCATCGGGGAGGGAGCGGTCTCGGCGTGCTTCGTCTTCACCACGAGGTGGCGAAGGATGGCGTCGTTGAAACGGAAATTGTTTTCGATGTCGGCAAGCGTCGCGTCAGAGCACTCGATGTTCATGAGAACGTAGTGGGCCTTGACGAGCTTCTGGATGGGGTAGGCAAGCTGGCGACGGCCCCAGTCCTCGATGCGTTCGATCTTTCCACCCTGTTCAACAACAAGGTTCTTGTAGCGCTCGATCATCGCGGGGACCTGTTCGGACTGATCCGGATGCACGAGGATGCAGATTTCGTAATGACGCATTTATCCTCCTTGCGGAAAAAACCGCCCAGGGCGTCTCCCGGTGCGGCAAGGATTACATGAGAAAGACGGTCATTATATCAGAATTTCAGAACTTTGCTCGAGACGGATTGTCGACCTTCCTCTCGGCCGATCCCACGCGCTGCCGGACGGACTCGAAGAGGCAGACGCCCGCCGCGACGGACACGTTGAGCGACTCGACGCTGCCCATCATCGGGATGGCGGCAAGCGCGTCGCAGCGCTTCCGCGTGAGCTGGCGCAGTCCGTCGCCCTCCGCTCCGAGCACCCAGGCGAAGGCGCGCTTCTGGTCGAAGTCGTAGATCGAGCGGTCCGTTTCGCCCGCGGTCCCCACCACCATGACGCCGGCGTCCCGCAGCTCGGCAATCGCCGAGGCGAGGTTCACCACGTAGATCACGGGCACGGATTCCTCGGCGCCTGCCGCGGCCTTCGCGGCGGCGGGGGTGACGTGCGAGGAGCGGTTCAGGGGGGCGATCACCGCCTGGACTCCGGCCGCGTCGGCGACGCGAAGGCACGCGCCGAAGTTCCGCGGGTCCGTCACCCCGTCGAGGATGAGGAGGAGGGTTTTCTCCGTGATCGAGTCGAGGAGCTCGTCGAAGCTCATCGTCCGCTCGAGCGCGCTGCCGACCGCGACGATCCCCTGGTGCGGAACGTCGCCAGCGAGCCTCGCGAGGCGATCGGGGTCGGCCCCGATCGGGCGGATTCCCACCGCGCGGAGCTTTTCGCACATCTCGTGCATCCGGCGGTCGTGCCGGGAGCGGTCCACGTACACCTCGTCGATCGTCTTCGGGTTGAGGTTGAGGCGCGCGGTAACGGCATGGAACCCCGCGAGCACTGTCTTCTGCTGCTTTCCCTTCATCTCTCTTCCTTTCCTTCGTTTCCGCGTCGGGCGGAGGGCTCCGCCCGGGGCCTGCCCTACCAGCGCCTCGGGCCCTTCTTCCTTCTGATGTCCCGGCGCTCGAACTCGATCCTGCGGCCCTCGATGTCAACGCCCGAGACCGTCACTTCGATCGGCGTCCCGAGCTTCACCCGTTCGCCGGAGGCGCTTCCCTCAAGCACCCCGCAGCTGCTGTCGTAGGTGTAGTAGTCCCACCCGAGGTTGGAGACGTGGACGTAGCCCTCGACGAAAAGGTCGTCAAGCGTCACGTAGACGCCGGACGGCGTGACACCCGTCACCTTGCCCTTGAAGCTCTTCCCGACGTAGTCCTGCATGTACATGCACTTGAGCCACGCGGTCACGTCGTAGCTCGCCTCGTCGGCGCGGCGCTCCGCGGCGGAGCACATTCTGCCGAGCGTCGCCCACGCCTCGTGCGGCCGGCCCGAGGACTTCGGCTCTTCGGCGTGCCCGGAGGGCTTTCTGTCCGACCGCCCCTTCAGGGCGAATTCGGAGTTGAGGAGATCATCCGGCCGCACTGCCACCTCGGGCCTGTAGCGGCGGCGCGTGAGGATACCACGGATCGCCCTGTGGACGAGAAGGTCCGGGTAGCGCCGGATCGGGCTCGTGAAGTGCGTGTAGGCGCTGTAGGCGAGCCCGAAGTGTCCGTGAAGATCAGGGGAATAGACCGCGCGCTGCATGCTCCGGAGAAGCGCGGTCTGGACCGCTTCTTCGTTCGGGGTGCCGCGGACCTGCGCCATCACGGCCTCATAGTCCGCGGGAGTCGGACTCGTGCCGCCTCCGAGCTTCAGGCCAAACCCTGAAAGCGTCGTCCGGAGCGTCTCAAGCCGGTCCTCGCTCGGGCCCTCGTGGATTCGGAAGAGGCACTCGGCCTTCCTCCGGACGAGGAAGTCGGCAGCGCAGGTGTTCGCGACCAGCATCGCCTCCTCGATCAGCCTGTGGGCGTCGTTGTGCTCGCGCGGAAGGATCGCCGTAATCCGTCCGGACTCGTCCGTCTCGACATAGGTTTCCCGCGTCTCGAAGTTGATCGCGCCGCGCTTCTTCCTCGCCTCGGCAAGCGACTTGTAGAGCGAATACATGTTCTCCACGTCGGGGAGCACGCGGGCGATTTCATCCCTCGAAGCCTCGTCGCCCGTGAGCGCCTTCCAGACCTGCGTGTAGGTGAGGCGCGCGTGCGAGCGGATGAGCCCGGGATAGAACTGGTAGGCCTTCACGAGGCCGTCC
Organism: uncultured Sutterellaceae bacterium; assembly: GCA_902797695.1. Taxonomy (GTDB): domain Bacteria; phylum Pseudomonadota; class Gammaproteobacteria; order Burkholderiales; family Burkholderiaceae_F; genus Mesosutterella. The sequence continues at coordinate 71,191 of CADBTW010000088.1, read as the reverse complement.
TCCCCGACCACGGCGTCGCACACCATCGTGCAGCGGTCCACGTTCGGGTTGAGGGAGCAGAGGCCGTTCGACAGCTCGACCGGGAGCATCGGGATCACGCGACGCGGGAAGTAGACCGACGTGAGCCGCTCCTGGGCGCTGCGGTCCAGCGCCGTCCCCGGCTTCACGTACCAGGAGACGTCCGCGATCGCGACGAGGAGCCGCCAGCCGCCCGACTCAAGCGGCGCGCACCAGACGGCGTCGTCGAAGTCCCTCGCGTCCTCGCCGTCGATCGTGACGAAGGGGATGTCCCGCAGGTCGACGCGGCGCCCCGCCGCGCGCTTCACGACGTGGTCGGGAAGCGCCTTCGCCTCCGCCATCACGTCGTCCGCGAAAACGGACGGCAGCCCGAATCGCCGCGCTGCCATCTCGATCTCGACGGAGGCGTCCTCCTCGCTTCCGAGCACCTCCTTCACCTGGGCCCGCGCCGGGGCGTCGAGGGTCGGCTGGGTGACGATCTCCGCCACCACGCCCTGCCCCGCGAACGCCGACGCGCCGGTGAGCTTGATCGTCACGTGGATCCGGGAGTCGGCGGGCTGCAGGAAGACGTCCGTGCCGTACTTCCGGACGGAGCCGACGATGGTCTTCGTGTTCCTTTCAAGCACTTCCTTCAGCGCGACGAGCTCGCGCCCCCTGCCGTCGGTGCCGAGCCGCGCGACGCGGACCCGGTCCCCGGGGAAAATCGCCTCGGCCTGTTCCGAGGGGAAGAGGTAGGACGCGTCAGCGTCCCCGCATCCCTCGTCCGGGTCGAAGAAAAGGAGTCCCGAACGGGTTCCCGCCGCCGTGCCGGTCATCCAGCCCGAAGCCCTCGAAAGGCTGTAGCGGCCGGTTTCGTCCTCCGTCGCCGTCCCTTCCTCGATCAGACGCTCAAGCCCCTCGAACGCCTCGGCCTTCGTGAGGCTCCTCGACTGACCGTGCACCAGGGCGTAGAGCTCGTCGAAAGTGAGCGCCGCCCCAGCCCGCCCGAGGGCGGCCTCGAGCTCGGAAGCGGAAGTCCCCGCGCGGAAGGCTCCGAGCCCGCCGTCGTCCCGCCGATTGCGGCCCCTCCGGGGAGCGGTTCCGGTTCTCCGGTTTTTTTTACGCTTTGATGTTGACAAAATTTTTCTCTTAAGATAAGATTTGTTTCTCGTTTGAGACAAGTGCCCGGGTGGCGAAATTGGTAGACGCACTAGCTTCAGGTGCTAGCGCCTTCACCGGCATGCTGGTTCGAGTCCAGTCCCGGGCACCACTTCTCCTCAAGCATGAAATGAGCTCCCGTCCGGGGGCTTTTTTTATGCCCGAAGAAAAGGCTGCGGCACAAGGCCGCTTCTGCCGGCCTGCCCTCACCGCGTGCCTCCTTCCCCAAGGGGCGCGGCACGAAGCACGTACTTCATCCCGAGGGACTCCATGGCTCTTTCGAGGATATCAATTTTAGTGGCATGCCTGAGGTCGAGGAGACGAGTGACCTCCTGGGGACGAACGCCCATCTCGCGAGCGAGCTCCGAGGGGGAGACTCCTTCCTCAAGCATGTGGTTCGCAAGGATCACCTTCGCCTCTAACGACACCGGAAGGCGGACCATTTCCTCGCCGGGAAGCCTCGGGCTCGGGGCGGGAACGAGGGAGCCCCGCGCGAGGTACCCCTTCATCGCGCCGATGATCGACGTGCGGACCCCGCGCATCGCCTCCTCAAGCGTCAGCCCCTCGGCCCCTGCGCCCCCGAGGTCGCGGAAGGTGATGCGGTAGCGCCCGTCCCGCCCGAGGCTGACGAGCGCGGGGTATTCGGAGTAGGAGGCCATGCGGGCAGGGGGACGGCTAGTCCTTTCAGGATCCGGCTGGGCGAAGGATCACTTCCCGGCGAGGGCCCGCTTCTCGCGCAGGCGCTCGATCCCGATGTCGTCGTACGCCTCGAAGGGCTGGTGGATCCAGGGGTTCCCCGTCAGGTAGGAGACGAAGTAGTCGGGCTGGAACACCGACCGCTCCTTCCACCAGAGGACGGCAACCCGGATCTCGGTCACTTCCGGCAGGTCCTTCCTCAGGTGCGCGACGACCTTCTCAATCGTGATCCCGGAGTCCACCATGTCGTCCACGAGGAGGAGCTTCCCCTTCAGGGCCTCGTTTCCCGTGATGCAGCTGCTGATGTTCAGCTCTCCCTGAACCGTTCCGGCCGACGCGCGGTAGGAGCTTGTTGACAGCACTGAGAGCGGCTTCGAGTAGATCCGGGAGAAGAGGTCGCCGGGGCGCATGCCGCCGCGCGCGAGGCAGAGCAGCGAGTCGAACTTCCAGCCGCTGTCCGCGACCTTCAGCACAAGCTGCTCGCTGAGGTCGATGTAGTCCCGCCAGGAAATAAAGAGGTCAGACATAGGATTGCGTTGTTGCTAAAAAAGAGAAGGGGCCTCTCCCCCATCGCCTTCCCTCGCTGAGGAAAGACGGCTGGCGGGCAGGCCCTTCGCCGAAAATGCGCCTTCCCCCGGCGCCTTCCGGGCTGAAGGGAAAGCGCTTCCTTCCTGCTAGGCTTCGAACGGGTCGTGGAGCAGGATCGTCTGCTTGCGGTCAGGACCGGTCGAAACCGCGGCGATCGGGCATCCGGCCACTTCGGAAAGCCTCGTGAGGTAGCGCTGCGCGGCCTCGGGGAGCTTGTCCCACTCGGTGATCCCGAAGGTGCTCGTCTTCCAGCCGGGGAACTCCTCGTACACCGGTTCGCACGACGCGACTTCCTCGGCGCCGTAGGGCATCACGTCGAGCGTCTCGCCGTTCTTGCGGTATCCGACGCCAAGCTTCACGACGTCGCACTCGTCAAGAACGTCGAGCTTCATCACGGCAAGGCCGGTGAGGCCGTTGATCTCGACCGCGCGGCGAAGCGCCGCGCCGTCAAACCAGCCGCAGCGGCGCGGGCGCCCGGTGACGGCGCCGAACTCGTTCCCGCGCTGGCGGATCTTCTCGCCGTCCTCGCCGAAAAGCTCGGTCGGGAAGGGGCCCGAGCCCACGCGGGTGCAGTAGGCCTTCGTGATGCCGAGCACGTAGCTGAGGAGGTGGGGGCCGACGCCGGCGCCGGAAGTGACGGAGCCTGCGACCGTGTTGGAGGACGTGACGAACGGATAGGTGCCGTGGTCGATGTCAAGCATCGAGCCCTGCGCCCCCTCGAAGAGGAACTGCTTGCCCTGCGCCATCAGGGTGTTCAGGGTGTGGGACACGTCCATCACCATCGGCTTCAGGCGCGGCGCGTAGGCGAGCACCTCGTCGATCACCTTCTGGGGGTCGAGCGGCTCGGCGTGCAGGTAGTTCTTCAGCTCGAAATTGTGGAGGTCAAGGACCGCGCGGACACGCTCGGAGAAGAAGTCCTCGTTATAGAGGTCGGCGACGCGGACGGTGCGGCGGGCGACCTTGTCCTCGTAGGCAGGACCGATCCCGCGGCCGGTCGTGCCGATCTTCTTCTTGCCGAGGCTGTTCTCGCGGGCGTGGTCGAGCGCGACATGGTAGGGCATGAGGAGCGCGCAGTTGCCGGACACGTGGATGCGGCTCTCGGCATCCATCCCGTGGCGCTTCAGCTCGTCGAGCTCGGAGAAGAAGGCGGACGGGGAGAAGACCACGCCGTTGCCGAGGTAGCACTGCATGCCTTCATGCATGACGCCCGAGGGGATCAGGCGGAGAACCGTCTTGTTCCCGTTGATCACGAGGGTGTGGCCCGCATTGTTGCCGCCGTTGAAGCGCACGACGCCGTCAACCCGCGAGGTGAGCCAGTCGACAATCTTTCCCTTGCCTTCGTCACCCCACTGGGCACCTACGACAACCACGTTCTTAGCCATCTTGTTCTCCTAAATGGAACTGCCAGAAGCAGGCTTCACCTGCCACTCGCCCTTTTCAAAAACTATGCGTTTCGTCACCCGGAAGCTTTCCTCAAGCCCCTTCGGGTCTTCGCCCGGCAGAAGCTGGACCACGATCTGCCCCTCGTTGCGGATCTTCTTCACGAGCTGGTCAAGCTTCCGGTCCTCGGCCGCCGGCGCCACAGTGGCGAAGGGAAGTTCAGGTTCCCTCATGACGGCGAGCTCACGAAGATAGAGTGTAAATCCAACTGCGGGCCTGAAACGTCCGAAGGCGAGTCCGATCCCGTCATAGCGGCCTCCGCGGAGCACCGGTTCCGGGAGCCCCTCGACAAGCCCCTCGAAGGAAATCCCCGTGTAGTAGTCGAATCCCGCGACGGACGCGCCGTCTATCGTAACGGAATCCGCTCCGCACCGGCCCGCGACCCACTCGAGCTCGTCCACGGCCCGGAGGGCGTCGGGGTTCCCGGAGCAGATCCCGCGCATCCGGGAAATCGCGTCGTCGCCCCCGTAGATGAGGCAGAGCTCCGAAAGCGCCTTCCGGGTCCCGTCCGAAAGCTTCTCGGAAGCCTTCGAAAGCTCCTCGGGGTCCTTGTCTCCCAGCGCGTCCACGATGCCGTGCAGCGATTCGTCCGTGACGGCGGGGTCGGCCCTTAGGATCGAGCGGACGACTCCCGTGTGCCCGAGGGCAATGTGGACGGTGCGGATGCCGACCTCGCGCTCGGCCTCTGCGGCGAGACGGATCATCTCGAGGTCCGCTTCCCGTCCCGTCGCGCCGAACATTTCAGCGCCGACCACGTAGGGCTGGCGGGTGGCGAGCGGGTGCCTCGGGCGCGAGTGGAGCACGGAGCCCGCGTAGCAGAGCCGCGTGATCCCGGTACGGCTGAGGATGTGGGCGTCGATCCGGGCTACCTGCGGGGTGATGTCCGCACGGAACCCGGCGAGCTTCCCGCTCGCCTCATCGACAAACTTGATCGTCGTGCGCTCGAGCCTGTGGCCGGAGCCCGTGAGGAGCGAGTCGAGGAACTCGAACATCGGCGGGCGGATCACTTCGAACCCGTGGGTCCGCATGAGCCCGAGGGTCTTGGTTCTCATCGTCTCAAGCTCCCGGGTCTGGCGCGGCAGCATGTCCGCGATATGGTCGGGAAGCACCCAGTTTTTCATCTTCTCTTTTCCTTCTTCCTATAGGGGGATCAGGTCGGACTGAAGCAGCCAGACGATCGCGAGGCCGATCACGACGCCAGCGATCCCGATCCTCTGGATCACGTGCTCGGGAACGGTCTGCAGGAAGGCGAGCATTTCCTTCCAGCGCCTCGGGGCGATCATCGGCGTGAGGCATTCGAAGATCACCGCAAAACCGACTGCGCAAAGCAGCTCCCTCAGTCCCATCACGGTTCCCTGCTCCCTTTGCCGGTACCGGGGAATTCAGGCATCGGCACGATCTTTCCGTCGGAGGCGACCGCGGCGCGCGCCTTCCGCATTTCGGAGGCGAAGCCCCGCGCCCCTGTCACGGCTTCGATTTTCCTGTAGTTCTCGTCAGCGGCCGCGTTTCCGCGCTCGATCAGCAGCCCGGCCCGGCTCTTCGCGGTCCCGATGGTCCGCTCGGCCTTCGCTTCGGCGGCAGCACGAAGCACGGAAGCGCTTTCCCGCACGATCTCGCCCGTCGCCGCCATCTGACCGCCGAGGATCCGGCCCGTCCGGCCGATCGCCTCGCGGGCTCCCTCGCCTGAGAGCCGCACCTCGGCGACCCGGACGAACTCGAGCTTTATGCCCTTCGCCTCGTAGGCGGGCGCGATTTCCGAAAGCACCCGGGAGGCGATCCAGCTGTCGCCCCGGAGGACGATCGAGGGATCGGTGATCCGCGCGACCTCCTTCACGGAAGCGGCCTGCACGTCCCGGACCAGGTCGCGGGCGGCCTGGGTTTCGCTCCCCCTGTAGCTCCGCCACCAGGCCCCCGGATTCACGATCCGCCACACCACGTCGAACCCGAGGGAAGGCGCTCCGCTCCCCGCCTTGGGGTCAGGGGCCGGAACGTTGAGAGTCTGCCCCCTCGCGTCGATGATCACGTATCGCTGGAAGGGATCCGGGAGCTTCACGTGGACCCCCGGGGCGCTTGCAACGGAAGAAACCTCGCCCCGGGAGCTGAGCACCACGGCGCAACGCCCTTCCTCGACCGTGAAGAAGGAGAGCCGGGCGCCGAGCACTGCGGCGGCTGCCGCGACCAGTACGGCAATCAGCTGCTTTTTCATTCCTTGCGCTCCCTTCTAGCGGCCCCTGTTCCGGAGGTATTCCCTCCGGTCACGGGTGTTCTCACGGGTTTCGCCCGGCGCCGGGCTGCCGGCTCCCTGTACCGAGGCGGCCTCTCCGTTTCCGGCGGCTCCCGCGGCATCCCTCGCGGCCGCGGCCCTTTCAAGGGCCTCCTTCGCGCTCGCAATGTCCTTCGAGGTCACCGGGGGCACTTCCTTCTCATCCTCCCCCTTCGGGGGCTTCAGGGCCCGGATCGCCGCCATGATGTCAGAGGTCGGTGCCCCGACGGCGGAGTTCCGGTCGGGGAGCGCGGCCGAGAGCCCCGCGGTCCAAGCCCTGCTCAGCGCCGCGCGCTTCGCCTCCTCTGTCGCCCCCTCGCGGTAGAGGTAGGAAATGAAGCGGCTGTCCATTTCGGAAACATGCGTCACGCGCTCCCGGTAGGACTCCCCGGCCTCAAGGATCGCGCGCGCCGTGCTCACCGAGACCGCGTCCGCGAGCTCGGCCCAGCGCCTCACGCTGTCAAACGAATTCTCTTCAGCGCTCTGCTGCTCGATCGCGCCCCGGGAAGCCCGCGCCACCTCGTCGGGGAGCGAAGCCCCGGTCACGGTGACGGACTCGACCCGCACCCCGAGCTCAAGCCCGTCGGCCTCGGCCTGGACCTGCTTCGCGAGCTCCGTCTGGAGAAGCGCCGCGCGCCCCCCGAGGACATCCCGCACGGTCATGTCGGCGAACTCCTGCCGCATCGCGCGCCGGAGCGCCGATTCGACCAGCGCCCCCGGGTTCGCCATGTGCTCGAGGTAGCTGCAGACGCCGTCCTGGGCGACCTTCCACTGCACGGCGGCGTCCGCACGGACAAACCCGCCGTCAGAAGTCATCAGGTAGCCTTCGCCCGCCCTGCCCGAGAAGCTCACCTGCTGCTTATGGACGAGACGCATGTCGACAAGCCTCACGCGCTCGAACGGCCACGGCACGTGCCAGTGGGTTCCGGGAGGCACAAGCCGCTTGAACTTGCCCGCGGCGTAGAGCGCGGCCTTCTGTCCGGAGGGCACCGAGTAGAAACCGGCGCCGAGCCACGCGCCGACCGCGAAGACAGCGATGAGGGCCATGAGCCCCGCAACGCGGCTCGCGCGGCGCCTCCGGTCGACCTTCGGCGCGTCGCCGCCGGGGTTCCCGCCTTCAGGCGGCTCGCTGCCGCCCCCGGGCTGCTGCCCGCCCTTCCCCCAGATCGTCTGGAGCATGTCGTTGAAGGACTTCCACTCGGCGTCTAGGTCCCTCGCACTCCGCTTCGAGTCGGTATCGTCGCCCTCGCCCCCGTTCCCGGGACGCTGCTCGCCGCCGTGATCCGGGCCTGCGGGGCGGCCTCCCTCGGGGCGCCTCGGCGCCTCGGGCTTCTGATTGCCGGGGCCCTCCCCTCGGGGAGCGCCTTCCGGGGGCGTTCCGCCGGACTTTCCTTCTTCCGGCCCGGGCCGCCTGCCCCATCGGTAATCATTGAGCGACATACAAAAATCCAGAGGAATTTCCTAGCCTGAAAGCAGGCGCATCGGGCGCCCCGGGATCCCCTGCGGGAGGAGCCGGGGCGCGGCTTTTGAGTCTAGCACCCATCAGGAACCGGGCTTGCCCGCGCGCCTCGCCTCGGCCTCGAGCTTCGCCTTCTCCCAGGGCTCGAGCTCCCGGGGCTCCGCGGGATGCCGTTCGCGCCAGGCCGCCGCGAATTCCCGGACCGCCGCCCGGAGATCGTCAAGGCCTTCGCCCGTGAGGGCGCTCACACCTACCGACTTCACGGCGCCCCCCTCGCGTCTCACCCCGAGGACGGCAGGGGCCTTGTCGGCCTTGTTGTAGACGAGGATCGTCGGGATCGACTCCGCTTCGATCTGCTCGAGCACTGCGTTCACCGAATCGATCTGGTCCTCGCGGACCTCGCTCGAAGCGTCCACGACGTGGAGGAGGAGGTCGGCATGGACCGTCTCGTCAAGCGTCGACTTGAACGCCTCGACGAGCTGCGTCGGAAGGTCCCGGATGAAGCCGACCGTGTCGGAAAGCACGACCATGTCGGTTCCGCCCACCCAGCAGCGCCTCGCCGTGGTGTCAAGCGTCGCGAAAAGCTGGTTCGCGACATAGGACTCCGCCCGGGTGAGCCGGTTGAAGAGCGTGCTCTTCCCGGCGTTCGTGTAGCCGACGAGGGAAACGGTGAGGAGCTCGCCCCGGTTCCGCGAGCGGCGCTGCGTGCTTCGCTGGCGCTCGAGCTTCTTCAGCTGGGCCCTCAGCTGCTTCACTCGCTCGCCGATCATCCGGCGGTCGAGCTCGATCTGCTTCTCGCCCGGACCCCCGGTCTTCGAAAGGCCGCCCCGCTGTCTCTCAAGGTGCGTCCAGCCGCGGACGAGCCGCGTCGAGAGGTGCTCGAGCTTAGCAAGCTCCACCTGCAGGCGCCCCTCGCGGCTCTTTGCCCTGCGCTGGAAAATCTCGAGGATCAGCTCCGTGCGGTCGAGCACTGCGAGGTGCGCTGCGCGCTCGATGTTCCGCTCCTGGGCCGCGGAGAGCGGCGTGTCGAAAATGAGCACGTCCGCCCCGGCCGCCCTCGCCGCCTCGCCGATCTCCGCGATCTTCCCGCTTCCGAGGAAGGTCGCCGGGTCCGGCTTCTCGCGGCGGGCCTCGGTGAGCCCCACGGGATCGAGCCCGTCAGAGGAAACAAGAAGCGACAGCTCGTCCGCCGCGTCGGGGCGGGAAAACCGCCCGATGCTCACGCAGACGAGCCACGCCTTGCCAGGCCGGTCATCCCGCGCCTGGTCTACCTGAAAGACTGTCAGTTCAGGACTCCGGGGAAGGGGTGCCGTTGTTCGGCATGTTCACGGCGCGCGTCGGAACGACGGTGCTGATCGCGTGCTTGTAAACCATCTGAGTCACCGTGTTGCGGAGCAGCACGACGTACTGGTCGAAGGATTCGACCTGACCCTGGAGCTTGATGCCGTTGATCAGATAAATGTTGACCGGAATGTGCTCCTTGCGGAGCGCGTTGAGGAAAGGATCCTGAAGAAGCTGTCCCTTATTGTTGTTTGCCATATTGTTATTCCCAGCGCTTATGCGCTTGTTTTTTTGTGTTTCGGCTCCCCGAATCGGTAGAGGCGCGGACCAAGGGGCGGACGGACCGAGGAGCCGCTTGCCGCCCGTGCCCACCATGATACGGCTTTACGGGGTCTTCTGCGGGCCTCTGCAGGCTTCGAGCCTCGTCTTCAGCTTGTCCCGGATCAGGTCGAGCGAAGCCACCGCCTTGCCGAGATCGCCCGCCTCGGCCTGCTCGCGGAGCCGCTTCACCTCCGCGGTAATGCCCGGATCGAGGGCCCGGGCGGCCTCGGGAACCTTCTTCCTGCAGGAGGGCTGCGCGGCGCATAGCGCCTGCACTTCCGAAAGACGCTCGAGGAACGGCTCGTTCTTCACGTGCCCGGCGATCGCCGCGAATTCCGCCTTCCAGAACGTGACGGCCTCGGGGTGCCGGTCAAGCGGCACGCCCCAGAAAAGCCGGGTGAGGAACCGGGTGATCACCGTGCGGAGGACGAGCGACGCCGCGGCGAGCGCGGCGAGGACTCCGCCGACCACGGGATGCCTGAGGCCGACCGAAGCGAGCGCGACGCCTGCGACCGCGAGTGTCACCAGCGCGACTGAGATTGAGACGGACGGGGCTCCGAGCCCCGTCTGGTCGCCGATCCGGCTCTGCGGACGGGCGACCGCGTTCACGAGCATCGCGAGCGCGACAGCGAACACCAGCTCGACCGCGAGCAGGACATGGGAGTCAGGCTCCCCGAGGGGATCCCAAAGCCACCAGAGCACGCCGAACGACAAAGCAAAAACGATGGCGGTGATGCCCCAGGCCGCGCTTCTGTTTTTCCTAGCCATAAGGGCCTTCTTTTACTTTTTGCGGTCTCCCGCAGCCTTCGGGTCGGCGTACGGGTTGCGGCCGGTCTTGAATTCGATCTTGAGCGGCGTTCCTGCGAGCCCGAACTGGTCGCGGAACCAGCTTTCGAGATAGCGCCGGTAGCTGTCCCCGATCGACTGGAGCGAATTCCCGTGGATCACGATCACCGGGGGATTCGACCCGCCCTGATGAGCGTAGCGCATCTTCGGGCGGACCTTGCCAGCGCGGGGCGGCTGCTGGCGGTTCACGGCCTCGATCAGGGACCGGGTGAGCTTCGGGGTCGGGAGCCTTGCCATCGACGCGGTGTAGGCGTCGGACACCGCCTTCATCAGGTGGTTGAGACCGTTCCTCTTCAGCGCGGAAATGTGGACGAACCGTGCCCAGTGCAGGAACCGGAGCTTCATCTCGAGCTGCTGGTCGCGCTGGGTGCGCTCGTAGGCTGAGAGCCCGTCCCACTTGTTCACGGCGACAACGAGAGCTCTGCCCGCGTCAAGCGCGTACTCGGCGATATGGGCGTCGTGCTCGGCGACTCCGCTCCGGGCGTCGATCACGAGGACGACGACGTTCGAGTCTGCAATTGCCTGCAGGGTCTTCACGACCGAGAACTTCTCGATCGCCTCGAACACCTTCCCCTTCTTGCGGAGGCCCGCCGTGTCGACGAGCGTGTAGGGATGTCCGTCGTAGTCGAAGTCCACGTTGATCGCGTCCCGGGTCGTTCCCGGCAGGTCGAAGGCGACGACGCGGTCCTCGCCGAGGAGCGCGTTCACGAGGGTGGACTTGCCGACGTTCGGGCGACCGGCGATCGCGACGCGGATGCGGTGCTCTCCGCCCTCCTCCGCCTCCTTTTCGTCCCCGGTCTTCGGCTCCTCCTCGGGGAAGGGGCTGAGGACGTCATCCATCAGGGTCGCGATGCCCTGGCCGTGCGCTGCGGAGACGAGATAGGGCTCGACCCCGAGGCCAAGCTCGTAGAACTCGCTCGCCGCAACCGGACTGAGTCCCTCGGCCTTGTTCACCGCGAGGTACACCTTGCGGCCCGACTCGCGCAGGGTCTGCGCGATGCGGTGGTCCTGGGGCGTGACGCCCGTCCGGGCGTCGACCACGAAGATCACGGCATCCGACTCCTCGATCGCGAGCTCGGCCTGCGAGGCCATCTGGCCCACGATGCCCTCGGGGCGGACGGGCTCGAACCCGCCCGTGTCGATCACGATGTACGGCCTCGGTCCCACCTTGCCGTCGCCGTAGTGGCGGTCCCGGGTGAGGCCGGCGTAGTCGGCGACAATGGCGTCACGGGTCCTCGTAAGCCGGTTGTAAAGCGTCGACTTTCCGACATTCGGACGTCCGACGAGAGCGATTACGGGAAGCATGAGATAAAACGTTCCTAAAAATGTTTTCCAAGGAGCGGGCGGTCCCCGGGTTAGCGGCCGGATGCCCTCAGGAGGGCGAGCGTCCCGTCCTCGGTCTGGAAGAGGGCTCCGTCGCCAAGCTGCTGCGGCGTGACGCGCACGGCGCCAGAGATCCTCCCGCGCCCCGTCTCGCGCCCGGTCGCGGGATCGAGCAGGTGGATGTAGCCGTCATAGTCTCCGCACGCGAGATACCCGCCGAGGGCGACAGGCGCCGTGTTCGCGCGGTAGCGCATCGTGTCGTTCTTCCAGAGCTCGGCCCCGTTCGTGAGGGAGTAGGCGTGAATCACGCCCTTCGCGTCGACCACGAAGGCGGCACGGCCGTCCGAAGTCGGCCCGGTCACCGCGTCCACCTTCACCGACCAGCGGGTCGTCCCGTTCTGGGCGCTCATGCAGGTGAGCCGCCCCTGGTAGGTTGAGGCGCAGAGCAGCCCCGAGGCGATGAGCGGCGCGCCGACCACGTCGTTCAGCCGCTCGACTTCCGTGATGCCGGAGGGAAGCGAAATCGCGGCTTCAAAAGCGGGCTTGCCGGCGAGCGAGAGCCCGGCGAGCTTGCCGTTCGCCTGGCCGACCAAAATGCCGTCTGCGAAGAACGCCATTTCACGGGGCGTCCTGAGCGAAAGGGCCGGGATCTGCCCCTGGTAGTGCCAGACCTGGCTTCCGGTCTTCGCGTTGAAGGCCGTGATGCGGGTGTCCGCCGTATGCACGATCACGAGGTCGTGGCCGACGAGCGGCGGGCGGTCGACCTCCGAAGGAAGCTTCGCGCGCCAGACTTCCTTGCCTTCGGAATCCGCAACGACCACCTGTCCTCCCGTCGTGCCGACGGCAGCGAAATAGCCGTCCGAACCAACGCCTGATGTGATCTCCTCCTTCAGGCTGAAGGTCCAGACCTTGGCGCCCGAGGCCGGATCGATCCGGTAGAGGCTCTTTCCGCCTGCGGCGTAGATGCCGTTCGGAGCGATCGCCGGGGTGAGGAAGGAGAGCCTGGAGCCGCCGAGCCGGTCGGACCAGACGGTCGACACGCCGGCCGTCTCCTGAATCTTCGCGAGCTTCACGGGATCCCGCGGGTTGTCCGAGGAAAAGATGGAGCAGCCGCTCGTCGCAAGCACTAGGCACGCGGCAGCCGCGGCGCAAACAATTTTTCTTGCCATAAACCCTAAGACTCCAAGTAGTTTTCAGGATCCGCGAAGAAGGCTAGCCCGCCGCGGCGGACGCCTTCGGGGAAGCGCTGGCAGCCGCCTCGGGAAGCGAGTCCATCTTGATCTGGAGGAGGTTCCTCAGGGGATCGCCCGGGCGGGCGGTCTCGAACGCCTCCTTCCAGGCCTTGCGGGCCTCGTCGGGCTTTCCCATCGCCTCATAGACATCCCCGAGGCGGTCAGACACGATCACCCGCTCGGCGTCGGACTTCGGCTTGAAGGAGGAAAGGGCGGCGAGCGCCTTGTCGTTCTCCTTGTTGTCAAGCAGCAGTCCCGCGAGCCTCACGCGGGCGATCGCCTCGAACTCCTCGCGGCCGCCGTGGTCGACGATCCACTGCAGCTTCGCGCGGGCCGTTGCGGCATCGCCGTGGTCCTCAGCGTAGCGGGCGGCCGAAAACGCCGCAAGGGGGCCGAAGACAGTCGACCCGTACTTGTCGGTGAGGCCGTCGGAAAGGGACTTGACGTTCTTCGCGTCATCGCGCCCCACCGCGTTCTGAAGCTCGGCGTACGCGAAGGAAGCCTTCGCGGTCTGGCGGTGGTTCCACCACTTCCAGCCGTTCCAGCCGGCGACGGCAAGGCATCCCGCGGTGACGACGCAGAGCACCGGGGTGCCCCACTTGTCCCACCAGTTCTTGAGGTTGTCGATTGACTCTTGTTCCTCGAGGTTGTAAGCCATGCTTAGAGATCCTTAGTTTCGATGTCGAGAAGCTCGCTGAAGACCTGCTCGGCGGCTTCTGCCGCGGGGAGCGTTTCCTGCTTCGCGAACCTGGCGCCTTCGCCGCGGTCGCGGAGGCGCTTCACGGAAACCGTTCCGGAAGCGGCCTCGTTCTCCCCGATGATCAGTGCAAATTCGGCGCCTGACGCGTCAGCCTTCTTCATCTGGCTCTTCATGCTCGACTCGCCCCCGTGGACGATCGTGCTCACGTCAAGGTCGCGGAGTTCCTCGGCAACGGCAACGGCCGGGTCGAGGGTGCCTTCGCCCGCGTGGATCACGTAGACCGCGCAGTCAGGCGCCTCGGGCTTCACCCCGAACTCTCCCATCAGCTCGAGAACGCGCTCGGCCCCCATCGCAAAGCCGACGCAGGGCGCGGGCTTCCCGCCGAGGATCTCCATCAGGCCGTCATAGCGGCCGCCGCCGCAGATTGTAGCCTGAGAGCCGAGCCTGTCCGTTGTCCACTCGAAGACCGTGTGGCTGTAGTAGTCGAGGCCGCGGACGAGACGCGCGTTGATGACGTAGTCGATCCCAGCGCGCTCGAGCTGGTGCTCGAGGCTGGAGAGGAACCTGAGGGATCCTTCGCCGAGGTAGCTGATCAGCTTCGGGGCCTTCTCGACCAGATCCTGCATGTCCGGGTCCTTCGTGTCGAGGATCCGGAGCGGATTGAGGTACAGGCGGTGCTTCGCGGTCTCGTTCAGCTGGTCGAGGTGCGCCTCGAAGTATTCGAGAAGGGCTGCGCGATGGGCGGCACGTTCCGAGGGCTCGCCAAGCGAGTTGAGCTCGAGCTTCACGTCCCGGATGCCGAGCGCCTTCCAGAGCCGCGCGGTCATCAGGATCAGCTCGGCGTCGACGTCGGGTCCTGAGAACCCGAGTGCCTCGCACCCGAACTGGTGGAACTGGCGGTAGCGGCCGCGCTGCGGGCGCTCGTGCCGGAACATCGGCCCGAAGTACCAGACACGGCGGGGCGCGTCGTGAAGGAGGCTGTTCTCGATCGCGGAGCGGACGATGCCCGCGGTGTTCTCGGGCCGAAGCGACAGCCGTTCGCCGTTGAGGGAGTCCTCGAACGAGTACATCTCCTTCTCGACGACGTCGGTCGCCTCGCCGATCCCGTGCGTGAAGAGGTCGGTCGACTCGAGGATCGGGGTCCGCATCTGGCGGTAGCCGTACTCGGTCGCGATGTCGCGGGCCGTGTCCTCGAAGAATTCCCACCTAGCGCTGTCCGTCGGGAGCATGTCGTTCATGCCGGTGACGGCGCGGATTTTTGCCTTTGAAGCCATCCTGTTGGTTCCTTGCTTTCTCTAGTCTTTAATCTGTTGTGCGCGAATCCTGCGCCCGCCCGTACTTGCGGCGGACGTACTCCTCGAGGATCCGGTGGAATTCGGCGTCGAGCGCCGGTCCCTTCAGCACGCCCCAGCGCTTCCCGTCGATGAAGACGGGAGCGACCGGATTCTCGCCGCTTCCGGGGAGCGAGATCCCGATGTCGGCGTGGGCCGATTCGCCAGGCCCGTTCACGACGCAGCCCATCACGGCGACCTTCATCCGCTCGACCCCGGGGCAGTCGCGGCTCCAGTCGGGCATGCGGCTGCGGATGTAGTCCTCGGTGCTCTTTGCGAGCCGCTGGAAGAGGTCGCTCGAAGTGCGGCCGCATCCCGGGCAGGAAGTCACCTCCGGAACGAACGTCCGGAATTCGAGCGACTGCAGGATCTGCCGCGCGACGCGCACTTCCTCGGCCCGGGACTCGCCAGCCCGGGGCGTGAGGGACACGCGGATGGTGTCCCCGATCCCGCGCTCGAGGAGCACGGCGAGAGCTGCGGTCGTGGAGACGATCCCCTTCATGCCCATCCCCGCCTCGGTGAGTCCGAGGTGCAGGCAATAGGAAGAACGCGCAGCGAGGTCCTCGTAGACCCGGATGAGGTCGGGGACGCCGGAAACCTTCGCGGAGAGGACGATCCTGTCCGCGGGAAGCCCGACCTCCTCGGCCCGACGCGCGGAGCCGACCGCGCTTTCAACGAGCGCGTTCCTCAGGACCGCCTGCGGAGGAAGGGGCGACTCGAGCTTCGCGTTGCTGTCCATCATCGAGGCGAAGAGCTCCTGATCGAGCGACCCCCAGTTGACGCCGATCCGCACGGGCTTTTCTTCCCGGCAAGCCACCTCGACCATTTCGCAGAAGCGGGTGTCGCGGGCTCCGCCCTTTCCGACGTTGCCCGGGTTGATCCGGTACTTCGAAAGGGCCCGGGCGCATTCGGGGACTTCCTTCAGGAGCTTGTGGCCGTTGTAGTGGAAGTCGCCGACGAGCGGCACGCTGCAGCCCTCGCGGTCCAGCCGATCGCGAATCCGGGCAACAGCGCGGGCCGCCTCGGGAGTGTTCACCGTGAGGCGCACGATCTCGGACCCCGCGCGGGCGAGCTCGAGGGCCTGCGACGTGGTGGCGTCGACGTCGTCAGTCGGCGTGTTCGTCATCGACTGCACGACGACAGGGCATCCCCCGCCCATCCGGACGTCCGTCCCGGCCCACTTCACGTGGACCACCGGGGTTCTCCTGCGCTTCGGAAGCGCGATCGTGGAAACGCTTTCCATCTGAAGGGCCTTCATTCAACCGCTACTTGAGGACAAAGCGCGCGACCGATCCCTTCGTGTAGCCCGAGAGGTCGACCGGGGTGCCGTTCAGCTCAACCGCGCACTGGGTCGAGTTGCCGACCGTCGCGCGAATGGGGAGCTTGCCCGTGAAGCTCTTCTCCTCGCCCGCCTTGAGCGAGCCCTGGAAAAGGACCTTGCCGTTCGAACTCACGAGCTTCACCCAGGAGCCGCCGATCGTGCGGACCGTGACAGTGGCGTCCCCCGCGGCGGCTTCCGGCTGCCGCGCAGCGTCAGGAGCGGCGGCGGCCGGAGAAGAGGCCTGGGCGGACGAAGAAGCCGCAACGCCAGGCTTCGCGTCGAGCGGCGCGTTCGCAGGCATCGCGTTCGAAGGGGAACGGGGCCGCTGGAGGGCGGCAGTGCGGCCGGACGCCTCCTGCATCGAGACCACGCCGGCCTCCGTGCTGTCGCCTCCGAGCTTCGAAAAGACGCCCTGTCGCCACCCGGCCCACACGACGACGATCAGGACGACCACCGCCGCGAAGGCGAGGAAGACCCGGAAGCCCTTCTTCCTCGGGCTCGCGTGGAACTCGACGTCCTTCGTCATGGCACGCTTCGGCACGGCGGGGTCGCCAGTGAAGTCAGGAACGGCGCTCGAATCCTCCGGCGCCGCGACGCGCGCGTAGGCGGAGAGGATCGGGGTCGAATCCTCCCCGGTCACGCGGCAGATGTCGCGGATGAACGCCCGGATGTACACGGGCTCCGGCAGGTGCCGCAGGTCTTCGGCCTCAAGGGCTTCGAGCTGGTTGTAGCTGATCTTCGTGCGGCTCGAGACGTCGTCGAGCGAGAGCCCCGCCTTTTCCCGGCCCGCCCGCAGGAGCGCGCCGAATCCTCCGCGCCGCTCCGCGCCCTGGAGCTCGGGAGCCGCTGCCTTTTCGGAATTCTGTTCCATCACTTACTCCTCGGACTTGTTGAGAATCGAAGCCGCCTCGGCACGCTGCCTCACGAGGCGCACGGCCCGGTTCGTCCGGTCCTTCACCTGTCCGGCAAGCTGCCCGCAGGCCGCGTCAATGTCGTCACCCCGGGTCTTGCGGATCGTGGTGACGATTCCCGCGTCGTTCATCCGGCGCTCGAACGCGAGCACCTGGTCGCGGTCCGACTTCGCGAGCCCGGAGCCCGGGAAGGGGTTGAAGGGAATGAGGTTCACCTTGCAGGGGACCCGGCGGACGAGCCGGATCAGCTGGTCGGCCTGCTCAAGCGAGTCGTTGACGCCATGCAGCATCAGGTACTCGAACGTAATGTAGTCGCGCGGCGCGTACCTGAGGTAGCGGCGGCAGGCTTCCATCAGGTCCTCGAGGCTGTGCTTCCTGTTGATCGGCATCACCTTGTCGCGGAGCTCGTCTGTCGGCGCGTGCAGCGACACGGCGAGCGCCACCGGCGCGAGCTGCGCGAGCTTGTCCATCTGGTTCACGAGGCCGCAGGTCGAAACCGTCACACGGCGGCGGGAGAGCCCGTAGGCGTGGTCATCAAGGAACAGCCTGATCGCCGGCACAACGGCGTCAAGGTTCTGGAGCGGCTCGCCCATCCCCATCAGGACCACGTTGCTGATCACCCGGTCGTTCGGGTTAGACGTGCCCGCTTCCCGCCGGAGCTCGCGCTCAGCCCAGAAAAGCTGGCCCACGATCTCGGCCGTGCCAAGGTTCCGCGCGAAGCCCTGCTTGCCGGTGGAGCAGAAGAGGCAGCCCATCGCGCATCCCGCCTGCGTGGAGATGCAGAGCGTTCCCCGGTCGTCCTCTGGTATGTAGACCGCTTCCACGGCGTTCCCGTTCCCGACGTCGAACGCCCACTTGCGCGTGCCGTCGGAGGAAATCTGCTCGCGGATCGGTTCGGGCGGCCTCACCTCGGCAAGCTTCTCCAGCTTCTCGCGAAAGGTCTTGGCGAGGTTCGTCATCTTGCCGAAGTCGGTTTCGAGGTTGCGGTGCATCCACCGGGTGAGCTGCACGGCCCTGAAGGGCTTCTCTCCCAGGCTGTCGCACCACTTGGTAAGGGCTTCCCGATCGAAGCCGAGAAGGTTGACCCGCTCCTGCGCCATTGGTCCAGTCTCCGGATGGGGTTGCGTGAAGGCTTTAATTTTCAACCTGTTATAAATCAAAATCGCCCTCCTCCCCCGGCATTTCATGCCGGAAGGGGGAAGGCTTACCCTGCTAGAGGAATGCCCTCGGAGGAGGGCACCCGGAGATTAGCGGGAGTGAATCGCAAGCGCCGGGAAGAAGTAGGCGATTTCACGGGCAGCGGTTTCGGGAGCATCGGAGCCGTGGACGGCGTTCGCGTCGATCGATTCGGCGAAGTCGTGGCGGATCGTGCCGGGAGCGGCCTTCTTCGGGTCGGTGGCGCCCATCAGCTCACGGTTCTTCTTGATCGCGTCCTCGCCCTCGAGCACCTGGATCATCACGGGGCCGGAAGTCATGAAGGCGACCAGGTCCTTGAAGAAGGGGCGGTCCTTGTGGACTTCGTAGAAGCCCTCGGCCTCAGCCTTGGAGAGCTGGCGCATCTGGGCCGCAACGATCTTGAGGCCCGCGTCTTCGAAGCGAGTGTAGATCTTGCCGATCACGTTCTTCTTGACGGCATCGGGCTTGACGATGGAAAGGGTACGCTGAACAGTCATGTTGTTTCCAGTAAATTTAACTAAAGAAAACCGGGTGCTTCCGGACCTGGCCGGAAGTCCGGCCTGCATCGGGGCGTCCGGCCGGGAGAGGGGCGGCCGTTTCTCGGTCGCCCGTCCGTAATCCTCCCGTGGATGCAAAGGAGGATATTTTAGCATGCACCGGAAGCGGCCCCTTCCGTTCTCCGGGAAGGAAAATCCGTTCCGCCCGGGATCCGCTCCCGGCTAGGCTGCCAAGGGCGCGGTCCCCGGAACAGCATCCGGCGAGTCCCCGCCTTCCGCCGCGCCGTCATCCGCGCCCTGGGCGGGCTTCGGTCCCGGAACCAGCACCGCCATGCTTTCAACATGGCCGGTATGCGGGAACATGTTCATCACGCCTGCCTGCAGGAGCCTCCAGCCCCCCTGGTGGAGGAGAATCGCGCAGTCCCGGGCGAGCGTCGCCGGGTTGCAGGAAACGTACACCACGCGTTCCGGCCTCCGGTCAGTCTTCGCGAGCACCTGGCAGACTGCCTGGGCGCCTTCGCGCGGGGGATCGAGGAGCACGCGGTCGATTCCGCCGAGCTTTCCCCAAAGCGCGTCCCAGTCGGACTCGGACCAGGTGAAGAGGTTCCGCGCGATGAATTCCGTCTTCGGTTCGAGCCCGTTCGCCGCGGCGCCCGCGCGGGCGCGCTCTACCAGCCCCTCGCTTCCCTCGATCCCCACCACGCGGCCGCTCCTCCGGGCGAGCGGGAGGGTGAAGTTCCCAAGCCCGCAGAAGAAGTCGATGACGCGTTTCTCAGGTCCGGTCCGCAGGAGCCGCACCGCGCGGCTCACCATCGTCTCGTTCAGCGCGTGGTTCACCTGCGTGAAGTCGGTCGGCTTGAAGGCGATCCTCACGTTGAATTCCGGAAGCCTGAGCCCGAGCGACTCGGAAAGGGCCGGATCGACCGGAGCCGCGGATTCGGGGCCCTTCGGCTGGAGCCAGATGTCGGCGCCGTGCTCCTTCCCGAAGGCGAGGAGCTTGTCGAGATCCCCAGGGCCGAGCGGCACGAGGTGCCGGAAGACGAGCGCCGTGCGCCCGTCTCCGTCCACCGCGACCTCAACCTGCGGAAGCCTCTGCCGGATGGTGAGGGTCGGGATGAGCTCCCGGAGCGGATCGATCATCGCCGAGACGTGCGGCGGAAGGATCTCGCAGCTGTGCATGTCGGCCACATAGGAGGAGGAACGCTCGTGGAACCCGACCAGAACCCCGCCTTTCTTCGCCACGTCGCGGACCGTGAGGCGGGCCCGGTGGCGATAGCCCCAGAACGGGCCGTAGATCGGTGGAAGAAGCGTTTCAGGCTTCACCCGGCCGATGTGCCAGAAGGCGTCGGTGAGGACGCGCTGCTTCATCGCGACCTGGGCGTACGGGTCGAGGTGCTGCATCGCGCACCCGCCGCAGCAGCCGGGGCCGAGCCCGAAGTTCGGACACCGTGGCGTCACCCTGAGGCTTCCGCCCTTCACGAGCTGCACCATTTGCCCGACTTCGAACGAGGTCTTGTTGCGGATCCGCTCATAGACCACGGTTTCGTGAGGGAGCGCTCCCTCGACGAAAACCGCCTTTCCCTCGCGGTGGGCGACTCCCCTCCCGTCCTGGTCGAGGCTTTCGATCGTGACCGTGAAGCGGTCACGGGGCTTCTTGGTTTTGTGAAATGAACGGGCCATCTGATTCCTCTTCTAAACCTTCCGGGGGCGCGTCGTCACGCGGCGGGGCTCCGCGATCTGCCAAGAGCCGCCCTCGTGAAAAAGCCGGCGCCCGATCCTGCCCCGGCAAACGTTCCGAGGCAGAGCGGGGCGCCGCATTCTAGCCGATTCTTCCAGGAATCAGCGGAGGTACTGCGCGGGATCGGCGGGCTTGCCGGAAAGTCGCACCTCGAAGTGGAGCATGGGCTTCGAGGGGTCAAGCCCTCCAACCGTGCCGATCTTCTGGCCGGACTGGACGCGCTGGCCCTTCTTCACGGAGATCGTGTCGAGCTGGCCGTAGGTCGTGACGAAAGTCCCGTCGCCATGCCTCAGGATCACGAGGTTGCCGTAGCTCTTGTAGGCCGAGGTGATGAGGAGGACTTCGCCGTTCGCCGCGGCCTTCACCGCGGTGCCCTTCGGAGCGGAGATGTCGATGCCGCGGGTCTGCTGGCTGAAATGCGTGACGACATTTCCCTTCACCGGCCAGACGAGGGTCTCATGGGTTCCGGGAATGGTTGCGAGCGCGCCCGAAGCGGGCTTCGCCTCGGCGGCGGGCTTCTCCTCAGGCTGCGCGGGCTTCGCGGGCGTGACCTGGTGCGCGGCAGGGGCCGTGGCAGGAGCCGCGGCGACGCCCGAAGCTGCGGCCGGAGCGGCGCCCTTCGCGCCCGGGATCGTCAGAACGCGGCCCGCCTCAAGCTTCCTCGGGTCCGTGATGCCGTTCGCGCGCATCAGCTCGCTCACGCTCACGCCGTGGTTCTTCGCGATGCGGTAGAGCGTTTCGCCGCGCTGGACCGTGTAGGTTCCGGCACCCGAAGCCGCAGCGCCAGAAGCGGCGGCCGGAGCGGGGGTCGGAGCGCTGAAGCCGCTGCCGCCCGAGAGCGGCACGGACTCCGCGACGGGCTGCGCCGCGGGCGCCGTCGGGACCGAGCTCACGCCGGGCTTCTGGGCGCCCTGCGAGCTCGCGTCGCTCACCGGCGCGATTTCCGTGGTCGAGCACCCCGCGGCGAACACCGCGCAGAGCGCCGAGGCTAAAAGGATCTTCCCTGCTGACTGCATTTTGAAACTCCCCAAAGAACCGGCTACGGGCGAGACTTCCCGGGCAGCTCCCCCTGGAACCAGGAGGAAGCAACGGAAAGCTCCCCGTAATGAGTCAAATCGATCTGGAGCGGAGACACGGAAACGAATCCGTGCTGCGCCGCGTAGAAATCCGTGCCAGGGCCCTGGTCGCGGGGCTTCCCCGCGGGCCCGAGCCAGTACACCCGCTCGCCCCGCGGGTCGATCTCGGAAACAGCGCGGTCCGCGCTGTGGCGACGTCCGAGCCTCGTGACCCGGATGCCTCCGAGGACGTCGTAGGGCATGTTCGGAATGTTGACGTTGAGCAGCACAGGGCCTTCCGAGCGGCTCTTGCGCTCCACGAACTGCTCCACCACCTCGCGGGCGACCCGCGCCGCAGACTCGAGCTCCATCCACCCGCGGTCTATCTGGGAAAACGCAATGGAGTCGACCCCGAACTGGAACCCCTCGATCGCCGCGGCGACCGTGCCCGAATACATGGTGTCGTCGCCCATGTTCGCCCCGGAGTTGATCCCCGAGACAACGAGGTCCGGGGGTTCCGTGAGCAGGGCCGTGAACGCGAGGTGCACGCAGTCGGAAGGCGTTCCGCTCACGGCGTAGACCCCGGGGGTCACCTCCGTTGCCCGGAGCGGCATCTGGAGCGTGAGCGAGTTGCTCGCGCCCGACTGGTTGTGTTCCGGGGCGCACACGGTCACCCGCCCGAAGCCCTTCATCGCCTCGGCGAGCATCCGGATGCCGCGGGCAGAGTACCCGTCGTCGTTAGAAATCAGGATGTGCATCTTCTTTCCGCTAGCCTTCCTCTCCGCGCCGGGGGGTCCGCGCAGGAACTGGCAGTTATCCTGTCATGATAACGGAACACGGCACGTTGGTCCTTGCTCCCGGGCTCCTGCCGCAGATGCGGGGCCCCGCCGGGCGAGCAGGATGAATCCGGAAAGTATATACTTTCGGGCGTCCATTTCACCGCCTCGACAGCCGAAGCAATTCCATGAAGCTATCCGTATGGGCCCATCAGAGGGGCATTTGCTACCAGACCGCCTGGAGAATGTGGAAAACGGGAAAGCTCCCGGTTCCCGCCTGCCAGCTCCCGTCGGGAACGATCGTCGTCGATGACGTGCCGGCGGCCGGCGGGGTCGGGCTCTACGCGCGGGTCTCGACCGTTGCCGAGAAGGACAGGCTCGACAGGCAGATGCGTCGGCTCGAGGTCTACGCGGCCAGCATGGGCTGGAGCGTGGTCGACAAGGCGGCCGAAATCGCGAGCGTCACGAACGAGAACCGCCGCGGGCTCCAGAAGCTCCTCAAGAACCGCCAGATCAGGACGATCGTCGTCGAAACCCCTGACCGCATCTCGCCCTCCGGGATCGGCTACCTCGACCTCGCGCTCCAGTCCGACAGCCGACGGATCATTACGCTCGACGACCGCTTTTCCACGAAGGACGACGAGGAGTCGCTTGAGGAAATCCTCGACATGTACTGTGCGAGGCTTTACGGCAAGAAGGGCTCTTCCGCAAAGGCGAAGGCGGTCATCGCCTACATGAGGGAAAAGGGAGAGGACCTCGGAAGGGAGGAAAAGCCGGAGGCGGACGAGGAAGAGATTGTCTTCTAGGGCGAAGGAAGCCCAGGCCCCGTGAGGAAGCCATTCCGGATTTCGTCCGGAATGGCTTTTTTGCCGCCCGGATCCCGGATTTTCCGCCCAAAAAGAAAGGGATCCGGCCTTAGCCGGATCCCTTCCTGGATTTTGGTCGGGGTGGTGGGACTCGAACTCACGACCCCTTGCACCCCATGCAAGTGCGCTACCAGGCTGCGCCACACCCCGATGAGCTACGGAGTATAGCACGGAATTCTAAAAAAGGAAATCCTTGATGGAATCCCGGATTTCCTCCAGCTCCCGCACGACCGCGTCGCGCGGAAAGTCCGGCGTGAGGAGAGCCTTTTTCCTCTTCTTCACGCCCTTCTTCCTGAGGATCTGCTTCGCACCGGCGAGCGTGTAGCCCTCGTCGTAGAGGAGCGAGCGGATCTCGCGGGCCTGGAGTATGTCCTTCTCCTCGTAGCGGCGCCTTGAGCCGTGGCGACGCGGGGAGAGCTGCTTGAACTCGCTCTCCCAGAACCGCAGAACCGACGGGGCGACGCCCACAAGGGCAGCCGCCTCGCTGATCGTGTAGTAGCGCTTGCCGGGAATCGGCGGAAGCGCGTCGCCAACCTTATCTTCCATGCCGCCTGCTCAAAGATACCCCGGGCCGCAAAAAGCGGCCCGGAATGCAGAAGAACCGGGGAAGGGCCCGCAGAACGCAGTCCCCGCACGCCCCAGGTTCTCCTCCAGCCCATCCTGTCCCCAGGGGGAAAGGATAAGCGAAGACGCCCTGAGCGGTCAGGACGCGGACTTCGCGGGGAACCCCGCGAGGACCGCCTCGCGCAGCTTTGCGGAAGCGTGGAAAGTCACCACGCGGCGCGCGGTGATGGCGATCTCCTCGCCGGTCTTCGGGTTTCGCCCGGGACGCTGGGGCTTGTCGCGCAGCTGGAAGTTGCCGAACCCGGAAAGCTTCACCGTGCAGCCTTCCTCCAGCCTCGCCCGGATCTCGTCGAAGAAGACGTCGACGAGAAGCTTCGACTCGCGCTTGGAAAGGCCCATCCGGTCGAAAAGCACGTCGACGAGGTCAGCCTTCGTCATCGTGGTGCCGACGGCAGGGGAGAAATCAGTTTCTTCTATAGCCATTTGAAAAATTTACCTCTTAAGCACGAAGCCGCACGCCGAGCCTGTCCAGGTTCGAGACAACGGACTGGACCGCGCCCTCGATCTGGGCCTCGCTCACGGCCTCTTCACCGAAGGACTCCATCACAAGACGGAACGCCATGGACTTGTCCGCGGACGGCTGGTCCTTCGGGCGATAGACGTCGAAAAGCTGGAAGTCCGTGAGGACGGACAGCCGGGGATCGGTCCTGCGGGCCGCCTCGACCGTGTCGAAAATCTGCTTCGCGTTGACAGAGGCCGGCACCACGAGCGAAAGATCGCGGAGAGCCTTCTGGAACTTCGAAACAGCACGGTGTTCGGGGACCGGAATTTCGAGCAACGGGGCCACGTCGAGTTCGAACACGACCGGACAAAGTGGGAGATCATACGCCTGCTGGAGCTTCGGATGCAATTCCCCGATCATGCCGATCCTGCGGCCGTCGAGATAGATGCCGGCGCTGCGGCCCGGATGAAGGGCGGGGAAGACTTCCGGAACGAAATCAAGCCTGAGCGGGTAGGCGAGCCGTTCGACATCGCCCTTCACGTCGTAGAAGTCGACCTTGCGGGCCTTTACGCCCCACTGGGAAGCGTCGGCCGTCCCGTAGGCGAGCCCCGCGACGTGCTCAGGCTGGCGGACGCCCTTCACCGAGATGTCGGAAGGCTCGACCGAAGGATCGCGGAAGAACACGCGGCCGAGCTCGAACACGCGCACGCGGTCCTCCTTGCGGTTCAGGTTGTAGCGCAGGATGTCGACGAGGCCGCCGATCAGCTGGGTGCGCATCACGGAAAGCTGGGACGCGATCGGGTTCAGGAGCCGGATCGGGTTCGTGCTGCCCGAGAAATCATGCTCCCACTTCTCCTCGACGAACGAGAAGTTCACGAGCTCCTGATAGCCGCGCTCGGCAAGCTTCGCGCGAAGCTCGTGCTGGGAACGGTGCCCCTCGGGGGCGGGAAGCATCGTGACGCGCTCGAGCGGCGGGTTCTCGGGGAGCTTGTCGTAGCCCCAGAGCCGCGCCACTTCCTCGACGAGGTCTTCCTCGATCTCGATGTCGAACCGGTAGGAGGGAGACGTGACCGTGAAGTCCTCGCCATCCCGCGTGAACTCGAACCCGAGGCGGGTGAAGGCCTGGGCCATGAAGTCGGTCGGAATGTCGACGCCGACAAGCTTGCGGCAGCGCGCGGCGCGCATCTTCACGACGCGCTTCGCGGGAAGCTCGGAAACGAGGTCGGAGACCGGGCCCACCTTCGTTTCCGGCGTTCCGCAGATCGAGAGGACCATCCGGGTGATGTACTCGATGTGGTCCGCGGTCGTGCCGTAGTCGACGCCGCGCTCGAACCGGAAGGAGCTTTCGGTCGAGAAGTTCAGCTTCCTCGCGCGGCCCTGGATGGCCGTCGGCTGGAAGAAGGCGGACTCGACAAGGATCGAGGAGGTGTTGTCGGCGATCGAGTCGGCGTCGCCGCCCATGATGCCGGCGATTGCCTGGGGGCCGCGCTCGTCAGCGATCACGCCGTACCAGGGCGTGAGGTCGACCGTGTTCCCGTTGAGAAGCGTCACCTTCTCGCCCTCCTTCGCCCAGCGGACGGTGATCCCGCCAGAGAGCTTCGAGAGGTCGAAGAAGTGGGTCGGGCGGCCGAGCTCGAGCATCACGTAGTTTGAAATGTCGACGAGTGCCGAGATGGAGCGCATGCCGCAGCGTTCGAGCCGCTCGCGCATCCAGCCCGGAGTCGGGGCGCTCGGGTTGAGCCCCGTGATCACGCGGCTCGTGTATCGGCCGCAGAGGTCGGGCGACTCGATCTTCACCGGGAACGTGTCAGAGCTCGTCGCGGGAACGGGCGTGCACTCCGGAAGCCGGAGCTCGGCCCCGGTCACCGCGTGGATCTCGCGGGCGATGCCGGCAAGCGAAAGCGCGTCGCCGCGGTTCGGGGTCACGTTGAGGTCGACCACCACGTCGTCAAGGTTCGCGTACTTGCGGATGTCCTCGCCCACCGGGGCGTCGTCGGGCAGGAGCCAGATCCCGGTGTGGTCCTCGGAGATCCCGAGCTCGCGGGCCGAGCAGAGCATTCCAGCCGAGGCGACGCCGCGAAGCTTCGCCTTCTTGATCTTGAAGCCGCCGGGAAGCTCGGCGCCGACGAGGGCGCAGGGCGTCTTCACGCCGGTGCGGACGTTCGGGGCGCCGCAGACGATCTGCAGCAGCTCGCCCGTGCCCGCGTCCACCTTGCAGACGTGCAGGTGGTCGGAATTCTCGTGCGGAACGCACTCGACAACCTTCGCCACCACGACGCCGGTGAAGTCGGGCGCCGCCTTGTGCGCCGAGTCAACCTCAAGCCCGTGCATCGTGAGGGCGTCCTGGAGTTCCTCGCTCGAAATGGCGGGGTTCGCGTAGTTGCGAAGCCAGCTTTCTGAAAACAGCATTTTTCTTCTACCCCATTACTCGTTGAACTGGCGAAGGAACCGCAGGTCGCCTTCGAAGAAGAGCCGCAGGTCGTCGATCCCGTAGCGCAGCATAGTGAGCCTTTCGAGACCGGAGCCGAAGGCGAAGCCGCAGTACTTCTCGGGGTCGAGCTTGTAGTTGCGGACCACGTTCGGGTGGACTTCGCCCGCACCCGAGATCTCGAGCCACTTGCCCTTGCGGGAGCCGGTCGTGAACATCATGTCGATCTCGACCGACGGCTCGGTGAACGGGAAGTAGCTCGGACGGAACCGGACGATGAGGTCGTCGGTCTCGAAGAACCGGCGCAGGAAGAGCGAGTAGACGCCCTTCAGGTCCGCGAAGCTGATGTCGTCGCCGATCCAGAGCCCCTCCACCTGATGGAACATCGGGGAGTGCGTCGCGTCAGAGTCGACGCGGTAGGTCCGCCCGGGGGCGATCACCTTGATCGGGGGCGTGTGGGTCCGGGAGTACCGGACCTGCATCGGGGAGGTGTGCGGACGGAGCGGGAGGGGAAGTCCCTTCTCGTCCTTCATGTCGACATAGAACGTGTCCTGCATCGAGCGGGCCGGGTGGTTCAGCGGGTTGTTGAGCGCCGTGAACGTGTACCAGTCGTTCTCGATCTCGGGGCCGCTCGCGACATCGAAGCCGATCGAGCGGAAGATCTCCTCGATCCGGATCCAGGTGCGGATCACGGGGTGGATGCCGCCCGCGGGGCTCTCCCGCCCCGGCAGCGTCACGTCGATCGACTCTTCGGAGAGCTTCTTCTGGAGCGCTTCCTCGGCGAGGGCGTTCCGGCGGTCGTTCAGGGCCTCCTCGACCGCGCGCTTCGCGGCGTTGATCTGCGCACCGGCCGCTTTCCGCTGGTCCGCAGCGAGTTCCCTGAGATTCTTCATCATCGCGGTGAGGGAACCGGACTTGCCAAGGAACTTCGCCTTGGCATCCTCAAGCGCTGCGGGCTGGGTCGCCTCAGCGAACGCCTGCCTGGCGGATTCAATCAGTTTGGACAAATCTTCCATTTTTTTGATTCCGAGACGGAAAACGGGACGGGAGGGCGAAAGGGACGACGCCCGGGGGCCTGCCCGCTTCTAGCAGAAGACAAGAAAGAGAGAAACGAAAAAAGGGGCGGCCCGAAACTGCCGGCCCGCCCCTTTTAAGTCGAGGAACGCTTCCCCGTGCCACGGGGCCCCGGGGAGGTGCGCCCCTCTGCTACTGCGACAGGTTCGAGAACCTATCAGGCGCGAGCGGCCTTGGCCTTCTCGACCAGAGCTGCAAAGCCTTCCTTGTCAAACACGGCCATGTCGGCAAGAACCTTGCGGTCAAGGCCGATGTTCGCCTTGTGAAGGCCGTTGATGAAGGCGCTGTAGGTCATTCCGTTCGCACGGGTCGCGGCGTTGATACGGGCGATCCAGAGGCGGCGGAAGACGCGCTTCTTCGCACGGCGGTCACGGTAGGCGTACTGGGCGCCGCGCATGACGGCTTCCTTGGCCACACGGAACACATTGTTGGCACGGAGGCTGTAGCCCTTGGCAAGGGCGAGCAGCTTCTTATGACGGGCACGAGCGGTTACACCACGCTTAACTCGAGGCATCTTCTTATTCTCCTATCCAGATCAGGAAGCGATGGCAAGCATGCGCTTGACGTTGAGCTCATTGCACTTGGCAACCGTCACCATGCCGCGCAGGTGGCGCTTGTTCTTGGTCGTGCGATGGGACAGGATGTGACGCTTGGTCGAGTGGCCAAACTTGATGGAACCGCCGGAACGCAGCTTGAAGCGCTTCGCGGCAGCCCGCTTGGTTTTCATCTTCGGCATTTGCCGTTTCCTCTTTTATTGACTGACGCAGGGGCGCCTTCCGAAAAAAGGCCGGTCGGTCTTGAAAAGCCCCTGAATCACTTCTTCTAAAACTCCGGAAGTCCCGGGAGGGGATCTCCGGAGGTACTGCAAAACACTTGGTTCGCGCGGAAGGGGAAGCAGACTACTTCTTGCGCT
This sequence comes from uncultured Sutterellaceae bacterium, assembly GCA_902797695.1. GTDB lineage: Bacteria > Pseudomonadota > Gammaproteobacteria > Burkholderiales > Burkholderiaceae_F > Mesosutterella. The sequence goes on along the minus strand of CADBTW010000088.1, from coordinate 42,735 downwards.
TCGGCCCGAGGACCATGATCATCTGGCGGCCTTCGAGCTTCGGCTTCTGCTCCACCTGGGCGATGTCGGCGAGTTCCGTCTTCACCCGTTCGAGGAGGTCGGCTCCGAACTCCTGGTGCGCCATTTCGCGGCCGCGGTAACGAAGCGTGATCTTCGCCTTGTCCCCGCCCTCGATGAAGCGGCGGACGGAGCGGATCTTCGTCTGGAAGTCGTTGTCATCGGTGGCGGGGCGGAACTTCACTTCCTTCACCTGCGTCACCTTCTGCTTCGCCTTCGCTTCCTGGGCGCGCTTCTGCTCCTGGTACTTGAACTTGCCGTAGTCGATCAGCTTGCAGACCGGGGGACGGGCCTTCGGAGCAACTTCGACCAGGTCCACGCCGAGCTCCTCGGCCTTGCGGAGGGCTTCGAACGTAGGCATGACAAGACTCGTTCCGTCAGGCATCGTCACCCGGACCTCCGGAATCCGGATCTCGCGGTTGATGCGATGCGTGCGTTCTTCCCTGGAGTCTTCCCTGCTGTTAAACATCAATTATTGGCAACCTCAATGTTGGAATGGTCGGCAACGCGTGCGGCGAGCCTTGCGGTGAAGTCCTCAAGGCTCACGGCGCCGAGATTGCGGCCACCGCGCAGGCGCACGGCCACAGTACCCGACTGCTTCTCCTTGTCGCCGACGACAAGAATGTACGGAACTTTCGACAAACTAAGTTCGCGAATTTTATAGTTGATCTTCTCGCTGCGCAAATCTTCGACTACTCGATAACCCGCATTGAACAGCTTCTGGTACACCTCGTGGGCGTAGTCGGCCTGCGAGTCGGTGATCGAGGCGACCGCGACCTGCACCGGGGCGAGCCACGGCGGGAGGGCACCGGCGTAGTGCTCGAGCAGGATGCCGATCCAGCGCTCGAGCGAGCCGAGGATCGCGCGGTGGAGCATGACGGGGACGCGGCGCTTGTCGTCGGCGTCGACGTACTCGGCGCCAAGCCGCCCCGGCATCTGGAAGTCGACCTGGACCGTGCCGCACTGCCAGGAGCGGCCGAGGCAGTCGCGGAGGTGGTACTCGACCTTCGGACCGTAGAACGCGCCTTCGCCCGGGAGGATCTTGTACTTCACCCCGGCGCTGTCGAGCGCGACCATCAGGGCCTTCTCGGCCTTGTCCCAGGTGGCGTCGTCGCCGATCCTCATCTCAGGACGGGTCGCGATGAAGTACTCGATCTCGCCGAACCCGAAGTCCTTGTAGACGCGCTTCACGAGCGAGGTGAAGTGCACGCACTCCGGAAGGATCTGGTCCTCGGTGCAGAAGATGTGGCCATCGTCCTGCGTGAAGCCGCGGACGCGCATCAGGCCGTGGAGCGAGCCCGAGGGCTCGTTGCGGTGGCACTGGCCGAACTCGCCGTAGCGGATCGGAAGATCGCGGTAGGAGCGGAGCGCGTTCTTGAAGATCTGGATGTGGCCCGGGCAGTTCATCGGCTTCAGGGCGTAGAAGCGGTTCTCGGACTCCGTCGTGAACATGTTGGAGCGGTACTTCGCCCAGTGGCCGGACTTCTCCCAGAGGGAACGGTCAAGCAGCTGCGGAGCCTTCACTTCCTGGTAGCCGTTGTCGCGGTAGACCTGGCGCATGTACTGCTCGATCACCTGCCAGAGCGCCCAGCCCTTCGCGTGCCAGAAGATCATGCCCGGAGCCTCGTCCTGAAGATGGAAGAGGTCCATATCCTTGCCGAGCTTGCGGTGGTCGCGGCGGCTCGCCTCCTCAAGCATGTGCAGGTAGGCCTTGAGGTCGTCCTTCGAGGCGAAGGCCGTGCCGTAGATGCGCTGCAGCATCTCGTTCTTCGAGTCGCCGCGCCAGTAGGCCCCGGCGACCTTGAGGAGCTTGTGGACCTTGAGGCAGCCCGTGCTCGGGACGTGGGGCCCGCGGCAGAGGTCGGTGAAGTCGCCCTGCGTGTAGAGCGAGATCTCGTCGCCCTCGGGAATCGCCTTCACGAGCTCGACCTTGTAGTGCTCGCCGAGCTTCTCGAAGAACTCGATCGCCTCAGCGCGGGTGACGAGGCGGCGGGTGATCGGGAGGTTCTCCTTCGCGAGCTCGTCCATGCGCTTCTCGATCTTCGCGAGGTCATCCTCGGTGAAGGGCTTCTTCGAGGAGAAGTCATAGTAGAAGCCGTTCTCGATCGACGGCCCGATCGTCACCTGGACCTCGGGGAAGAGCTGCTTCACGGCCTGGGCCATGAGGTGGGCGGTGGAATGGCGGATGACGGCAAGGCCGTCCTCGTCCTTCGCGGTCACAATGGCGACGGAAGCGTCCTTCTCGACAGGAGTGGAGAGGTCGACGAGCTTCCCGTCGACGCGGCCGGCGACCGCTGCACGGGCTAGCCCGGCGCCGATGGAGGCTGCGATCTGGGCGACCGTAACCGGTCCTTCAAATTCACGCTTCGAGCCATCCGGCAGTGTGATTTCCAACATTTTTTCTCCCTTTTCCGAACCTTGAGCCCGGGGATCGACAAAAGTTTTTCGGGTCAAAAAAAAAGTGCGGACGAAGCCGCACTCTTTTTTATACTACGAAAACGCCGTGTGACTCGCCATCATCGAATGGTGGTCACCGTAGTTCGATTCAATAGAAACGAGCCCGACGACAACACAGCGCTCCCAGAAAATTTGGTAGGCACGATTGGACTCGAACCAACGACCCCCACCATGTCAAGGTGATGCTCTAACCAGCTGAGCTACGTGCCTGAGAGGCTTCTTATTGTACGAATAAAAATTAAAAAAGCAAATTTTCCCGCGAAATTTTCCCTTTTTCAGGGTTTGCACTGAGAAAATCAGCTTCTCCGGGCCGAAATGACCCCCTTCACCCCGAGGACTTCCTTCACCGCCTGCCCGAGAAGGTCCGCGCCCCGCACCTCGATGCCGAAGCGAAGCCGGGCGATGCCGTCGGGCGAGCTCTGAGTGTTCACCTTCGTGATGTTGATCTTCAGCCGGATGAAGACGTCCGTCACGTCCTTCAGCAGCCCGATGCGGTCTCGCGCGAGGACGAGGATCTCCATCGGGTACACGGCGTCGTCCGGGACCTTGCCCCAGGAAACCTCTATCAGGCGCTCCCTCGAGCGCTCCATCAGGTTCCTCACGTTCGGGCAGTCGGCGCGGTGCACGACGACCCCCCTGCCCCGCGACACGAATCCGATGATCTCGTCAGGGGGAACCGGATGGCAGCATTTCGCGAGCTGCGTGAGGAGCGAGTCGACCCCGACCACGAGCACCTTGCTCTTCCCGCCGCCCTGCTTCTGCTGGGAGGACTTGAGCGGAATCGGGGGAACGGCTTCCTCCTGCTTCTTCGGCGCCTGGGGATTCACGACCGCCTCAATCGCGCGCGACGAGATCTCGTCCCTCGCGATCGTGAGGCAGAGCTCGTCCACCGACTCGAACCCGAGCGCCTTCGCGAGGGCCTCCAGGCTGAACGTGGACTTCCCGAGGCGGGCGAGCTCGCGGTCGAGCTCGTTCCGGCCCTTCTCCGTCTGCTCCCTGATGTGCTGCTGGTTGAACCAGGTGCGGACCTTGCCCCGCGTGCGGGCCATCGCCGCGTACCCGAGCTCTGGGTTCATCCAGTCGCGGGACGGGCCGCCGGTCTTCGCGGCGATCACCTCGACCGTGTCCCCGGTCTTCAGCACGTGGGTGAGCGGCACCATCGCCCCGTTCACCTTCGCGCCGCGGCAGCGGTGCCCGAGCTGCGTGTGGACCATGTAGGCGAAGTCGACCGGGGTGCTCCCGGCGCCGAGTTCCACCACGCGGCCCATCGGCGTGAGGGCGTAGATCATCTCGTCCTCGAACCCGGGCGCCTTCGGGGGCTCGACGTCGGAGTGCCAGGCGAGCAGCTGCCTCAGCCACACGACCTTCTGCTCCTCGGCGGAGTTCACTCCGAGCGAATTCCCCGCCTCCTTGTAGCGCCAGTGCGCGGCGAAGCCGAGCTCCGCGAACTCGTGCATCGCCTTCGTGCGGATCTGGATCTCGACCGGGAGGCCGTCGGAGGCCTTGATCACGGTGTGGAGCGACCGGTACCCGTTCGGCTTCGGGTGAGCGATGTAGTCGTCGTACTCGGACTGGATCGGGGTGAAGTTCTCGTTCAGAATCGAAAGGACCTCGTAGCACTGCCCGACCGTGTCCACGATCACGCGGAGCGCCCGCAGGTCGAAGAGCCGGTTGAACGTGAGGTGCTTCCGCTCCATCTTGAGCCAGATCGAGTAGATGTGCTTCGAACGGCCGGAGACCTCTCCCCTGATGTGGTGCTCGGCGAGAAGGCTGCGGATCTTCGAGACCGCCGCCTGCACGAAGGCGAGGCGCTGGGCGCGCGTCGCGTCGAGGTCCTTCACGATCGCGCGGTAGACATCGGGCTTCGTGAACCGGAGCGAGAGGTCCTCGAGCTCCCACTTCATCTGCCAAATGCCGAGACGGTTGGCGAGCGGCGAATAGAGCTGAAGGGTCTCCGCGCCGTAAACCGCGGCTTCCGGGCTCGGGTTCTGGACGAACCAGCGGAGGGTCTGCAGGCGGCTCGCGAGCCGCAGGAGCACGACCCGGAGGTCCCCGCACATCGCGAGGAGCATCTTGCGGAGCTTCTCGGGCTGCGAGGCGGCGTTCGCCTCCTTGTTGTCGGAACGGGCCCGGGCCGAGAGCTTCATCAGCTTGCGCAGGTCCGCGCAAAGCTCGAGGACCTTGCCGCCGAAGCTCTTTTCGATCCACTCCTCGGGATTCTTCAGGTCGTCGTAAACCGAGAAGAGGTAGGCGGCGGCGATGAGCTCGTCGTCATCCCTGATGCCCCGCAGGATGCTCGCCATGCCGTCAGCGTGGGCGAGGCGGGACTCGCCTGTCTCGAGGCGCTGCCCGGCGAAAAGCGGCTCCACAGCGGAGCGTGCGAGCTGCCAGCTCGCCCTCGCGGGGGCGGCGGCCTTCGGGTCAAGAGTAGCCATGAGAAAATTTCCGTTAGCGAATCAAAGCTTCACGCAGCCGGCGCTCGAAAGCGGCCTGGTAGGGCCACGGCTGAAAGCATTCCCCATTGTATGCACAATCCCCGGGCTTTCCCGGCCCGGGGATTCGCACTTCGTAACGGGTTGCTTCAGAGGCACGGACCGGAGCTTCCCGGTCAGCCGGAGAAACTCCGGCAGGAGGAGCCCCCGCCCTAGTTCTTCAGGCTGTGGATCGGGGCCGGAATCCGGCCGCCGAGCGCGACGAAGCCCTCGGACTTCCCGCCCGGGACCCGCATCACCTGGGCTTCGCCAAGGAGCCCGCCGAAGACCGCCTTCTCGCCGACGCCCTTCCCGGGAACCGGGATCAGGCGGCAGGCGGTCGCCTTGTTGTTGATCATCCCGATCGCGGCCTCGTCCGCGATCATGCCGGAAATGGTCGCGGCGGTGGTGTCTCCCGGGATCGCGATCATGTCGAGGCCTACCGAGCAGACCGAGGTCATCGCCTCGAGCTTCTCGAAGGAAAGCGCGCCGCTCGCAGCGGCGGCCGCGATCGCGTGGTCCTCGGAAACCGGGATGAAGGCGCCGGAAAGGCCGCCGACATGGGAGGACGCGAAGACCCCGCCCTTCTTCACCGCGTCATTCAGCATCGCGAGGATCGCGGTGGTGCCGGGGGCGCCGATCGAGGAGAGGCCGAGCGCCTGGAAGATCTCGCCCACCGAGTCGCCGACCGCCGGGGTCGGGGCGAGCGAAAGGTCCGCGACGCCGAACGGGATCCCGAGCTCCTTCGCGACGTCCCGCCCGATGATCTCGCCCACGCGGGTTACCTTGAACGCCGTGAACTTGATCGTTTCGGCCACGTTGTCGACAGTCACGTTGCGGCCGTTCCGGCGTTCCTCGATCAGACGGTCGAGGGCCTTCTTCACGACGCCCGGGCCCGAAACGCCGACGTCGATCACGACGTCAGGCTCTCCGACTCCGAGATAGGCGCCCGCCATGAAGGGAACGTCCTGCGGGATGTTGCAGAAGACCACGAGCTTCGCGGCTCCGAGCCCGTCGCGGTCGGCGGTCGCCTCGGCGACGTCCTTGATCCTCTGGCCCATCAGGGCGACGGCGTCCATGTTGATGCCGGCCTTGGTCGAGCCCACGTTGATCGAGGAGCAGACGCGGTCGGAAGTGGCGAGCGCTTCCGGAAGCGAATCGATGAGGTTGCGCTCCCCGGGCGTGATGCCCTTCTCGACCAGGGCGCCGAACCCGCCCACGAAGTCAACGCCGACCTCCTTCGCCGCAGCGTCGAGCTCGCGGCAGACCACGGCGAGCTCCTTCGGGCTGAAGGACGAGCAGACCGTGCCGATCGGGGACACCGAGATGCGCTTGTTCACGACCGGGATGCCGTACCTGTCGCCGACCATGTTGCAGGTCTCGACGAGGCGCTTCGCGTACTTCGAGATCTTCGAACGCATCCGGTAGATGAAGGTGTCGAGGTCGTTGCTCGCGCAGTCGAAGAGGCTCACGCCGAGCGTCACGGTGCGGACATCGAGATGCTCGGAGCGGGTCATGTTGATGGTGGAAAGGATCTCGCTCTCAGAAATCATTTGAAGAATGACCTACAGAAAAATTGTTTGCGGCAGGGTCGCCGGCATCGCGGCCGGCGAGTCCCGGGAAGCGACCGGAGGCTCCTAGAGCTCCACGCTGTGCATCGCGTCGAAGATGCGGTGGTGCTGCATCGTGAGCGTGAGGCCCATCGACTTCGCGCGCTCGCTCATCACGCGGTGCAGCGCGCGGGTGTCAACAGTGTCCGGGACATCAACCTCGAAGATCTGCACCGACTCGCCCTGGCCGAGCGGCTTCGCGCGAAGGTCGCGGATGTTCACCCGCTGCTCGCTCATGATGCGGGAGAACGTCGCGACGATGTCGTTCGCGTCGCGGCCCCAGATCGAAACCACAAAGGGCTGGGAGGACGGAAGTTCCTCGGGAAGGGCCTCGAAGTCGCGGATCACCAGTGTGAGGCGGAAGCGCTTCGCCTTGAGGGCCCCGCCGACTTCCTTCTCGAGCGCTTCGTTCGCGAGCCCCTCAGGCTTGTTCACAAGGAAAATGCTGGAGAACTGGCCGTGGAGAATCGACTGGGTCATTTCCTCGATGTTGCAGCCCAGCCGCGTGAACGCCGAAGCGACGGTGGCGACGATTCCCGGCTGGTCAAGTCCGATCAGGGCAACGAGGACGCTGTTGTTTTTCGTAAACTGGCTCATTTTTGCAAGACGAAAGATATTCGCGAATTAACGCGGCATTTTAGCGCTCGGGGCCTTCCGCTTGTGTCCGAGCCCCGAGAATCCGGCGCATCAGGGGAAAGGCATTAAGAGAATTTTCGTAGATCACAGGCGCGAGGTCCGAAGCGGGAACCCGGCGCAGTTCTGAAAGGATCCCGAGGTAGGACGCGATGTCGGAGGGCTCCGTGCGGAGAGCCCCCGCGTCACGGCGCGAAGAGGACGGCATGTCGGGGGAGTCGGTCTCAAGCACGATGCTCCCGAGCGGGAGCGTCGCGGCGAGATGCCGGATCCTCCGACTTCCGGAATAGGTCATCGCGCCGCCGAACCCGAGCTTCAGGCCTAGCCCGATGAAGACGCGCGCCTGCTCCTCCGAACCGTTGAACGCGTGGGCGACGCCTCCCGGGACCGGAATCCTCCGAAGCCACTTCGCAACCTGGTCCACGGAGCGCCTCACGTGAAGCGACACCGGGAGTCCGAAGTCGCGGGCGACCTTCAGCTGCGAAGCAAACACTTCCTCCTGCTTCTTCCAGTCGAGTCCCGCCACGTAACCGTCGAGCCCGATCTCCGCCACCGCGACGACAGGACTTCCAGGTTCCGAAAGCGCCTTCCGGAGCGCGTCCCGGAGAATTTCCCCAGACTCCGGGGTAACCTCCGCGCTCGCGGTCGCGAGCGGATGGACGCCGAGCCCCGCGCACCAGCGGGCGCCCCGCGCGACGCTCACGCATTTCTCCCAGTCGAGCGGGCTTCCGCCCGCGACAAGCGCGCAGGCGACTCCGGCGTCCCCGGCCCTCCGCACCACGGCCTCCCTGTCCCGGTCGAAGGATTCCACCTGGAGGTGGTTATGGGTGTCGATCAGGGGAAGGCAGAGCTCCGGGCTCATGCCGCGGCCTCCGGCACGATTCTTCCGCCCTGGAGCTTCAGGATCCTGTCGCACTTCGCGGCGAGGTTCGGGTCGTGGGTCACGATCACGATCGCGGAGCCCTTTGCCCGGGCAAGCCCGAGGAACCGGTCCCAGACCGCGAGCGCCGTTTCCTGGTCGAGGTTTCCGGTCGGTTCGTCCGCGAGGACGCAGGCGGGTGAGGTCACGATCGCGCGGGCGATCGCGGTGCGCTGCCGCTCGCCCCCGGAGAGCTGGGAGGGAAGATGGTCGAGGCGGCTTCCGAGCCCGACCGCCTCAAGCACCGCGCGGGCGAGCTTCAGCGCCTCCCCGCGTTCCATCCTCCGGATGAGGAGCGGCATCGCGACGTTTTCCTCGGCCGTGAACTCGGGCAGCAGGTGGTGAAACTGGTAGACGAAGCCGAGCCTGCGGTTGCGGAGCTCGCCGCGCGCCGCCTCGCTCATCCCGGCGATCGCCACGCCGTCCACGACCACCTTGCCGCTGTCCGAGTCGTCAAGCCCCCCGATGCAGTGCAGCAGTGTCGACTTGCCGGCCCCGGATGCGCCGACGATAGCGACGGTCTCGCCCCGCCTCACCCGAAGGTCCACGCCCTTCAGCACCGGCGTCACCCGGCTCCCCTCGCGGTAGGACTTGCAAAGCCCCTCGACCTCCACAGCAAGCCTTTCGTCACTCATAGCGAAGCGCCTCCGCCGGCCGGATGCGGGACGCTCTCCAGCTCGGGTAAATGGTTGCCGCAAGCGAGAGCAGAAGCGAGAACACCGCGATCGGGATGATGTCCGAGGCCCTCGGCTCAGACGGCATGGTGGAAATAAGGTAGATCGACTGGGGAAGGAATTCCACGTGGAAGAGCGACTCGATCCCGGAGACGATCGAGCTCAGGTTGCAGGCGATGAGAAGGCCGAAGGCGACTCCCGCCGCGACCCCCGTGACGCCGATCACGGCACCCTGGACCATGAACACCTTCATGATGGACGCGGGCGACGCGCCGAGCGTCCGGAGAATCGCGATGTCGGACTGCTTCTCGGTCACCGTCATCACAAGGGTCGAGACAAGCCCGAAGGCGCCGACCAAGACGATGAGGAAGAGGATGATCGACATCATGCGCTTCTCCACCTGCACCGCGGCGAACCACGTGCGGTTCTCCTCGGACCAGTCCCGGGCCGTGAACTCGGGAGGAAGCGACGCCCGGAGGCTCCTCGCCACCTTCGGGGCGTTCTGCATGTCAGAGATCCGCACGCGCACCCCCATGGGCCCCCCGGTCCTGAAAAGCGCGGCGCCGTCCTCGATGTTCATGAACACCATCGAGGAGTCGTACTCGTAGTGGCCCGCGCTGAACACCCCGCTCACGGTGAGCGTGCGCGCCCTCGGGATCATTCCAGCGGGCGTCATCGTGCCCTGCGGAACGACGAGCGCGATCCGGTCTCCGGGCATCACGCCGAGGCGGGCGGCGAGGACCGAGCCGATCACGGCGTTGAAACTTCCGGGAGCGAGGGAGGAGAGCGTGCCGGGGGGCATCGTGGACGCCACCTCGCTCGCCTTGCCTTCCTCGGCGGGATCCACGCCCTCAACGAGAACGCCCGTCACCCGGCTCCCGGTCGAAACGAGGCCCTGTCCGGCGACGTACGGCGCGGCGCCGACCACTTCGGGGTTCCTGCGGGCCTCGGCGGCGAGCGTCCGCCAGTCCTCGACCGGTCCCGAGCGACTCGTGATCTGTATGTGGGGGATGACGGAAAGCATCCGGTCCCGGACCTGGGTCTGGAAGCCGTTCATGACGGAGAGCACGATGATGAGCGCCATGACGCCGAGCGCGATCGAAACGACGCTCGTCGCCGAAATGAACGAGACGAACCGGTCCTTGCGGGCGGCCCTCCGCCCGGAGCGCGTGTAGCGAAGACCGATAAGAAGCTCAAAAGGAAGTGACACTTTTCCCAATTGTCCCGGCAGTTAACTAAAGAGGGCCCCTCCGGCCCCGCCAGAAAGCCGCGAACCGGGAAGGAGCTGTCATTCTAAGCGGGAAGGGACCGGAGCCTGCGGGTTCGCACCCGTTAGAATTAGGCACCATGTCAACTGCCTACTACCTGCTTCCCGGAGCGCGCCTCCCGGAGGCCGTTGCGCGCGAGGTCATCGGGGGGGCCGGACGGAATGCGCTCGAGCGCATCGCCTCCGGCCTCGAGAACGTCTCGGTCGAGCAACTCGCCTCGGGAATCACGGCGCCGTTCGCGCTCTGTCCCCACCATCTCTGGTTCTGGGACATCGTTCCACGCGGGAAGACGACGCCCGCCCATGCCGCGTACTCGTGGCTTGAGGACAACGGCCCGACCCTCGGGACCGAGATCTGGGAGGTCACACCCTGCCGCGTTTCAGGCGGGAAGTTCCTCGGGCTCGGGGAGGATCCCCTCACGAACAGCGAGGTCGACGCGTGCTCGCCCTTCCTGCGGAAGGCGCTCGCCCGAAATGGCTTCGTGCTGCAGCAGTGGGACAACCGCTGGTACGCGACGCGGATGAAGGACTGGCCGGTCGTCGCGAGGCCGTGGGAATGCGAGGAAGGCCGCGGGCTGGACGAAGAGGCGCTCGCGGGCGACCGGGCCACTGCGGAGCGCGTGATGAAGGAGGCGGGGGAAGCGCTCCGAGCCGCGCCTCCGGTCGCGGAGCGCCGGGCATCAGGCCGCCCTGCCCCGGACACGGTCTGGATCTCGGGCGGCGGGCGGCAGATCCGGTTCTATCCCCCTACCCTCATCCGCGCCGTGCTTTCCGACGAACCGGTGATCCGCGGCTGGGCGAAGGAGTCCGGGATACTCTGCCAGTATGTCGGAAGGACTTCCGACGGGACGTGGCCCCGCGAGGCGCCCCCGGGGGACGTGATCGCCGTCGTGAGCGACCTGTGGAAGCCCTGGCTCAGAAGAGACTGGGAAGCATGGCTTCACGCCCTTCCCGGTGCGGCGGAAAAGGTCGAGCGGCTCCGGAAGGGCGCCGAAGAGCGTGAATCCGGCGAAGCGGTCGTGGTCTGCTTCGGACGGGGGAACTCCGCCACCCTCACGCGCAGGACCGGGGGCCTCAGGCGCCGGTTCCTCGGCCGGTTCGGGAAAAAGGCCGCGCCTGGGCTCGACTGGCTGATCGACAAGGAAGGCCGGCAATGAATACCCGCTTCATCACCCGGGCCTACGACCCCGCGACCTCCCAGCGCCTCCAGTCGGAAGGATTTTCCCGTCCGCTCTCCCAGGTGCTCGCCGGACGGAAAGTGCTCGGGCGCGAGGAAATGAGCACCGGGCTCGCGACCCTCGCGCCGCCGTCAAGCCTTCCGCACGCGCTCGAGGCGGCCACCGTCCTCGCCGACGCGCTCGAAGAGGGGAAAAGCATCGCAATCGTCGGCGACTACGACTGCGACGGCGCGACCGCAAGCACCGTCGCCTACCGGGGGCTCGGCATGCTCGGCTTCCCCGCCTCGAAACTCGCGTGCTTCATTCCGGACCGCATGGAAATGGGCTACGGGCTTTCTCCCGCCGTGGTCGACGCGGTGTGCGGGAAGTTCGGCCGCCCCGACCTGATCCTCACGGTGGACAACGGCGCCGGGAGCTTCGAAGGCGTCGCCCGGGCGAAGGAACTCGGAATCGGGGTGATCGTCACGGACCACCACCTCACGGGGGAAACGCTTCCGGACGCGCTCTGCATCGTGAACCCGAACGGACCGGACAGCGCGGGCGCCCCGAGGAACCTCGCCGGGGTGGGGGTGATCTTCTACGTCCTGATTGCCCTCAGGTCGGAGCTCCGCAAGAGGGGGCGGTTCGACAGGAGCGCGCAGCCGAAGCTCGCGCAACTCCTCGACCTCGTCGCGCTGGGAACCGTGGCGGACGTGGTGCCCCTCGACAGGAACAACCGGATCCTCGTCGCCCAGGGCCTTAAGCGGCTCCGGGAAGGCGCCGGGTCGCCGGGGCTCGCCGCGCTCTTCTCGCTCGCGACCCAGGGCAGGAAGGACATTTCGCAGCTGAGCGTGAGGGACCTCGGGTTCACGCTCGCCCCGCGGATCAACGCGGCAGGCAGGATCGCCACGATGGACATCGGGCTCGAATGCCTGCTCGCGGGCCGCGACAGGGCCGAGGAACTCGCACGGAACCTCGAGGAAATCAACACTGAACGGAAGGCGATCGAGCGGGACATGCAGGAAGAGGCCGGGCGGATCCTCAGGTCTTCCGACCTCACTTCCCGCCCCGGACTCGTCCTCTTCAGCCCGAACTGGCACCAGGGCCTTGTCGGCCTCATCGCGAGCCGCGTGAAGGAGAAGGTCCATCGTCCGGTGCTCGCCTTCGCCCCAATCGGCCGCGGCCTCCTCAGGGGATCCGGCCGCTCGATCGAAGGGCTCCACCTGAGGGATGCGCTCGACTTCATCGCGCAGTCCGAGCCGGGGATCATCGTGAAGTTCGGAGGCCACGCGCTCGCCGCCGGCCTCACGATCCGGGAGGACCGGCTCGACGACTTCAGGAAGTCATTCGAAGCGGTCGTGCGCGAAAGGCTTTCGCCCGACGCCCTGACCGAGGACATCCTCGTGGACGGAGCCCTGTCCCCGGAGGAGATCAGCTTCAGCCTCATCCGGGAAATCGATTCGGTTGTCTGGGGGCAGTCGTTCGAGGCCCCGCTCTTCGCGAACGAGTTCGAAGTCGTCCGGCAGCAGCCCCTGAAGGGGGGAGAGCACCTCAGGGCGCGGGTTTCGACCGGGGGCGAAACCTACGAGGCCGTCTTCTTCCGCCGCACCTCTCCCCTTCCCGGAAGGGTCCGGCTCGCATACCACCCGGACGTGAACGAATGGATGGGACGGCGGACCCTGCAGCTCACGATCGAGCATGCTGAGGAATAGCCTTTCGCCGCCTCCCTTATAATTTTTGTTTTTACTGATTTTTCAGCAGAGACACACATGGAAGCTGAGCAGCTTAATCAGATCGCGAACACGATCCGCGATCTTGGAGACCGACTGAAAGGCCTCAGGGGGTATCTTTGACATCGACCGCAAGGCGCGGCGGCTCGAGGAACTGAGCCGGGAAATCGAGAATCCGGACCTTTGGAACGACCCGAAACACGCCGAGCAGGTGACGAAGGAAAAGAAGCTCCTCGAGGACACCGTCGGCTCCTACAGGAGCCTCGACACCGGGATCCGGGACGCGGACGAGCTCTTCGAGCTTTCCCGCGCCGAGGAGGACTGGGAAGCGGTCGAGAGCGTCGGGGATGACGTCCGCGCGATCGAGAAGCAGGTTGAGAAGCTCGAGTTCAAGCGCATGTTCAACCAGCCGATGGACTCCGCGAACTGCTACCTCGAAATCCAGGCCGGCGCCGGCGGCACCGAAGCGCAGGACTGGGCGTCGATGCTCGAGCGCATGTACCTCAAATACACGGAGAACAAGGGCTTCACCGTAAAGCTGAACAGCGAGACGGAAGGCGACGTCGCCGGCATCAAGAACTGCTCGATCTACGTGCAGGGCGAGTGGGCCTACGGCACGCTGCGGACCGAAACCGGCATCCACCGGCTCGTGCGGAAGAGCCCGTTCGACTCGAACGCGAGGCGCCACACTTCCTTCGCCTCGGTCTACGTCTACCCCGAGGTCGACGACTCGATCGAGATCGAGATCAACCCGGCAGACCTCCGGATCGACGTCTACCGCTCCTCGGGCGCAGGCGGCCAGCACATCCAGAAGACCGAGTCCGCCGTCCGAATCACCCACCTGCCCACCGGCATCGTGACCGAGTGCCAGGACGAGCGAAGCCAGCACCAGAACAAGGACCGCGCGATGCAGCAACTCCGCGCAAAGCTCTACGAGTACGAGATGAACAAGCGCCGCGCCGAGCAGCAGAAGCTCGAGGACGCGAAGGACGACATCGGCTGGGGCCACCAGATCCGCTCCTACGTGCTTGACCAGAGCCGCGTGAAGGACCTCCGCACGAATGTCGAGAACACGAACACCAGCGCCGTGCTGAACGGAGACCTCGATCCCTTCATCGAGGCGAGCCTTAAGCAGGGCGTCTAGCGGAGGCCCTCCCTGGGCTTCCGGGAAAAGAACTTTCAGGAAACAGGAACCAAGAATGACCGAACAAAAGGACAAGGCCGCCGCCGCTCCCGCGGCAGAGGACGAGAACCACATCATCGCCGAGCGCCGCGCGAAGCTGCAGGCGCTCCGCGACTCGGGCGTCGCGTATCCGAACGACTTCCGGAGGAAAGACTACTTCGGGGACCTCCGCGCGACCTACGGCGAAAAGACCCGCGAGGAGCTCGAGGCGGGCGAAAGGATCGAGGTGCAGGCCGCCGGCCGCATCATGCTGAAGCGCGTGATGGGCAAGGTGATGTTCCTCACGGTCCGCGACATGACCGGCTCGATCCAGTTCTTCGTCCAGCGCGACGCGCTCGGGGAAGAGAAGTACAAGGCCGTCAAGACCTGGGACGTCGGGGACATCGTCGGGACGACCGGCTACCTCTTCAAGACCCGGACCGGAGAGCTCTCGATCCACGTCGAAGCGCTTCGCCTCCTCACGAAGTCGATCCGTCCGCTCCCTGACAAGCACAAGGGCATCACCGACCCCGAGCTTATCTACCGCCAGCGCTACGTCGACCTCATGACGAACGAGGCCTCGCGCAACCGCTTCGTCACGCGCTCCAAGGTGCTCGCCGCGATCCGCGAGTTCATGGCGAAGAACCGCTTCATGGAAGTGGAGACTCCGATGCTGCACCCGATCCCGGGCGGCGCCAACGCGAAGCCCTTCATCACGCACCACAACGCGCTTGATGAGGACCTCTACCTCAGGATCGCCCCCGAGCTCTACCTGAAGAGGCTCGTGGTCGGCGGGTTCGAGCGCGTCTACGACATGAACCGCTGCTTCCGGAACGAGGGGATGGACGTGCGCCACAATCCCGAGTTCACGACGATCGAGTGGTACGCGACCTACTGGGACTACAAGATCCAGATGGACTTCACCGAGGAGCTGATCCGCTACGCTGCCATCAAGGCGACCGGATCCGCCGTGGTCCAGTACCAGGGCACGACAGTCGACCTCTCGAAGCCCTTCGACCGCCTCACCCCGAAGCAGGCGATCATGAAGTACTCCGACTACACCTCGGAGCAGCTTGACGACGAAGCGTTCATGCGCTCAGAGCTCGCCCGCCGCGGCGAGCCCCAGAAGGACTTCGTCGGCAAGGGCACCCTCCTCATGGCGATGTTCGACCTCGTCGCCGAGGAGAAGCTCATCCGCCCGACCTTCCTCATCGACTTCCCGACCGAGGTGTCGCCGCTCGCCCGTGCCTCCGACTCCGACCCGAGCGTCTGCGAGCGCTTCGAGCTATACATCGTCGGCCGCGAGCACGCGAACGGCTTCTCCGAGCTGAACGACCCTGACGACCAGGCCCGCCGCTTCAAGGCGCAGGCCGACGCGAAGAGCAAGGGCGACGACGAGGCGATGTACTACGACGCGGACTACATCCGCGCGCTCGAGTACGGCCTCGCCCCGACTTCCGGCTGCGGCATCGGCATCGACCGCCTCGTGATGCTCCTCACCGATGCGCCGAGCATCCGCGACGTGCTGCTCTTCCCGCAGATGCGCCGGGAAACCGGGCTTTCGATCAAGTAGCGGGACGCGCGACCGATGACTGACACAAAGTGGCGGATCGGGAAGTCCTTCGCGAAGTATTCGAAGCAGGCGGCGACGCCCTTCGACAGGAAGCGGAAGGGCTTCTATATCGGCACGGTCGAAACAGGCTCCGTGCTTGAGGATGACGCCCGGCTGATCGCGTCCCGCGTGAAGGGATTCGTGTTCGACGGGAATCGGCTGACGCTCGTGGACGAGGGGATGACCGAAGAAGCGCGGGCCGCGGCCCTTGCCGCCGCCGCTTCACTTCTCCGGGATGAAGGCCGGATCACCGCCTGGCGGGACGAGCTCCTTGATGTCCGCCCGATCGCGGGCGGCTCGCGCCTTGCCGTGATGGAGCGAAGCGCATTCCGGCTCCTCGGGCTTGTCACCGTAGCGGTCCACATGAACGGGGTGGCTTCGGACGGCCGCATATGGACCTCGCAGCGTTCGGACTCGAAGGCAATCAACCCGGGCAAGTGGGACAACCTCGCGGCCGGCATGGTCTCCGCGGGCGAGACGCCCGAGGAGGCGATGCGACGCGAAGCCCACGAGGAAGCGGGGCTCTCCGAATCCGACTACGAGCTTGCGCCCTACGTCACGTTCTTCAGCAGCCGGCCGACGACCACGGGCTGGATGCTCGAGCGCACACTCTGCTACAACGCATCGCTCCGGGACGGCGTCATTCCCCGGAACCTCGACGGGGAAGTCCAGGCGACGGAGCTCCTAGACCCGGACCAGATGGCGGAGCTCGTCGCGCGCGGCAAGGTGACCGCCGAAGCGAGCCTTGCGGTTCTCGCATGGCTCGCTGAGAGAACCGGGAAGATCCTCCCCGAAGGCTTCTACAAGCCTTTCAGGCCATAGGCTCCTGCCACGCCTCAGGCATGAAGAAAGCCCTGCAGTGAATGAACTGCAGGGCTTTTCCCTTTCCGGCCGGCGCCGGAAACATGAAGGGGAACGCTCAGGCGAGGGCCGCGACCATCACCGCCTTGATCGTATGGAGACGGTTCCCGGCCTGCTCGAACACGATCGAGGAGGGAGACTCGAACACCTCTTCCGTCACCTCGACCCCGGACGCGAGCTCGGGATGCGCCTTGATCACCGCGCGGCCCACTTCGGTTTCGTCGTTATGGTAGGCGGGGAGGCAGTGCATGAACTTCACGTGCGGATTGCCGGACGCCTTCATGAGGGCGGAGTTCACCTGGTAGGGCCTGAGGTCCGCGATGCGCTTGTCCCAGACGTCGGCGGGCTCTCCCATCGAAACCCAGATGTCGGTATGGATGAAGTCGACACCCCGGACGGCTTCCTCAGGGTCCTCGGTGAGCGTGATCCGGGCGCCGGACGCCTTCGCGAATCTTTCGCACATCTTCAGGATCTCGGGAGCAGGCCAGTAGGCCTTCGGAGCACCGATCCTGACGTCCATTCCCATCTTCGCCCCGATCATGAGGAGGGAATTCCCAGTATTGAATCGGGCGTCTCCCATGTAGGCGAAGCTGATCCTGTTGAAGGGCTTCCCGGAATGCTCGCGCATTGTGAGGAGGTCGCAGAGCATCTGGGTCGGATGCCACTCGTCCGTAAGGCCGTTGAAGACCGGCACCCCGGAGTAGCGTGCGAGGTCCTCGACGGTCTTCTGGGCGAAGCCGCGGTACTCGATCGCGTCATAGATCTGTCCGAACACGCGGGCCGAATCCTTCACGCTCTCCTTGCGGCCGAATTGGGAGTCGGTCGGGCCGAAGAACGTCGTGTGCGCTCCCTGGTCCGCCGCAGCCACCTCGAAGGAGCTCCGGGTGCGGGTCGACGTCTTCTCGAAGAGAAGCGCAATATTCCTGCCCTGAAGCCTCGGCACCTCGGTGCCCGCCCGCTTCGCGCGCTTCAGGTCCTCGGCGAGGTCGACTAGGTAGGAGATTTCAGCAGGCGTGTGGTGGCAGAGGCTGAGAAGGCTGCGTCCACGGAGATTAAAGGGCATTTCAACGGATCCTTTATGTTTTCCGGGCCCTCGAAGGAAGGGCCCCCTGAATTGGAAAATCTTACCTCAGCGGTCCGGCCGGGGAGTTTCCGCCCGCAGGAACCCGCTACCTCGGAGTGGTCTTCCCTACGTAGCTTCCGTTCCGGTCGTAGCGGCGGCCGGTCCTCGGATCTGTTTTCCCGATGTACGAACCGTACTTGTCATACTCCCGGCCGGTCTTCTGGTCCACCTTCCCGGCGTAGCTCCCGTACTTGTCGTAGCGGCGCCCCGTGCGCGGATCCTCCTTCCCCTCATAGGATCCGTACCTGTCGTACTTCTTCCCTGTCCTCGGATCCGTTTTCCCGACATACGACCCGTACCTGTCATATTCCCTTCCGGTCTTAGGATCCACCTTCCCGGTATAGCTGCCGTTCCTGTCGTAATGGCGTCCAGGCGCCGAGTTCCAGTTCGGCTCCGCCCACGCGGCAGAGGCAAGAAGCGCCGCAGCGCCGATGACCAAAGCGCGGCGCGAAAGACAATGGTTCGTCATGGAAAAACCTCCGTTCTTCCTCGCAGACCTCCAGGGGACATCCTGAAAGTCCCTGCAGGGACACCTGTCGGGAAAGTTTAGGGAAAACATTCCGAAAAACGCCCCGCCGCCGGGTAAATTTTCGAAAATTTCCGAAAAAAAAGGGGAGGCCCGACGGGACCTCCCCTCTCCTGAATCCCCGCATGAGGGCGGGCGACGCTCAGTCCCGCTCGTCGAGCCACGCCTGGAGGATTGCCTCGAGGATCGCTTCCGACGATTTTTCGGGGTCGTCGGAAAAATCCGGAAGCGAACAGACCATGTCGTGAAGCTCGGTGAACCTAAGCGTCGTCGGGTCGAGATCTGGATTCGCGTCGAAAAGCTCCTCGCCGATCTCCAGCGTGTTCTTCCAAGTAAGCATCCTAGTCGTCCTCCGAAACCTGGTTCCTCGTGTACTTCGGGAGCTCGATAGTGAGGTCCTCGGTTCCGATCTTCACCTGGCAGGAAAGGCGGGAAAGCGGCCCGACCCCCCAGGCCCTGTCAAGGCAGTCGAACTCGCGGTCGGAAGGCTCTTCTAGCGAATCGAACCCCTTCCTCACGATCACGTGGCAGGTCGCGCAGGCGCAGGACATTTCGCAGGCGTGCTCAATCTTCACTCCGTGAGCGAGCATCCCGCGGATCAGGTTCTCCCCGGGCTGCATTTCAAACTCCGCCCCTTCGGGGCAGTACTTCGGGTGAGGCAGAACGGTAATCTTCGGCATGACAGATTCCTCCTCCAGATCAGATGTCATTCACATTGTGTCCGGCGAGTGCCTGCCGGATGCTGCGATCCATGCGGAGCTCGGCGAAATGCTCAGTCGATTTGGCGAGGGCGTCCATCGAGTCCTTGATTGCCTTCGCGTCGCTGCCCTCAGCCAATTCGAGGGTCTGGCGGACCAGATCGCGGATCTTCTTCTCCTCGTCCGGGGAAAGGAGGTCGGAGTCCGCGGCGAGCGCTCCCACCGTCGATTCGACGATCCGCTTCGCCTCGACCTGGGCTTCACGGAGATCTCGGGCTTCCTTGTCCTCCGCCGCAGCCTGATTCCCTTCGCGAAGCATCCTCACGATGTCGTCGTCTGAAAGACCGTAGGAGGGCTTCACGGTGACCGAACTTTCAACCCCCGTTTCCTGCTCGCGGGCGCTCACCGAAAGAAGGCCGTCCGCATCAACCTGAAAGGTTACGCGGATGCGCGCGGCGCCAGCCACCATCGGCGGGATGCCCCGTAGCTCAAAGCGTGCGAGCGACCGGCACTTGTCGACAAGCTCCCGCTCGCCCTGAACCACGTGGATCGCCATGGCGGTCTGGCCATCGCGGAACGTGGTGAAGTCCTGGGCCCGGGCAACCGGAATGGGCGTATTCCTCGGGATCACCTTTTCGACAAGCCCGCCCATCGTCTCAAGCCCAAGCGAGAGCGGCGTGACGTCGAGAAGCAGGAAATCCTTGTCGACCTCGTTCCCGGCGAGCTTGTTCGCCTGGATCGCCGCGCCGACCGCGACCACGCAGTCCGGGTCAATTCCCGCGAGCGGCTCGCGGCCGAAGAAGGACTCGATCTGGGAACGCACCATAGGCATGCGGGTCGCGCCGCCGACGAGAACGATCCCCTTGATGTCGGAGGGAGCGAGCTTCGCGTCCGCCATGGTGGAGCGCACGGCGTCGAGGGCCCGCGCGAGGATGTCCTTCGTTGATTCCTCAAACTCCTTCCGCCCGAGGCGGAGGGAAAGCATTTCCCCGCTCTCAAGCACAACCGAGAAGTCCGTTTCAAGCGTGCTTGAAAGCCTTTCCTTCGCGGCACGGCTCTCGGCGAGAAGCTTCCGGCGGTCAGAGGCCGTAAGGGCAGCCTCGTCGAGCCTCGCCTCGCTCACGGCCCAGCCGTAGATCCTGCGGTCGAAGTCGTCCCCTCCGAGCGCCGAGTCGCCCCCCGTCGCGAGGACCTGGAAAACGCCGCGGTCAAGCTTCAGGATCGAAACGTCGAACGTGCCTCCCCCGAGGTCGTAGACGATGTAAGTGCCCTCGGCCTCCTTGTCGAGGCCGTAGGCGAGCGCCGCAGCCGTCGGCTCGTTCAGGAGCCTGAGGACGTTCAGGCCCGCGAGCCGCCCCGCGTCCTTCGTCGCCTGGCGCTGCGCGTCGTCGAAGTAAGCGGGACAGGTGATGACGGCGCCGACGAGCTCCCCGTCCAGCGCCTTCTCGGCACGGGCCCGGAGAACCTTAAGCACTTCGGAGGACACCTCTTCAGGGGTCTTCACGCCGGCCGCGGTCTCGATCTTCACCATTCCAGGGCTCTCAAGCAGCTTGAACGGAAGCCGCGAGGGATCCTCGATTTCAGAAAGCGTTCTCCCGATCAGGCGCTTCGCGCTTGAAATCGTGTTCCGGGGATCCGACGACGCTTCCTCAAGCGCCCTGCGGCCCACTTCTGCCGATCCGTCCGGAAGGTACCGGACGACGGAGGGAAGAAGGTCGGATCCGTCCTCGCCGGGCAGCACCTCGGGCTTTCCGTCCCTCACGGTAGCGACAAGGGAGTTCGTCGTCCCGAGGTCGATCCCGACCGCGAGGTGGACGGAATGGGGGATTTCAGACATGCCGGGTTCGGCGATCTGAAGCAGAGCCATGGAATGTTTCCTTTAATTAGATCTAGGGCTTCTCGACCGAGGCGATGTCGCGCGACATCTTGTCGATGAACATCAGCCGCCTCACGTCGGGAACGGCGTCCTTCGGGGACTTCCGTTCGTCGATCGACTCCCCGATCCGGGCAATGGTCCTGTCGCGCTCGGCGGCAACCTCGGCTCGGAGCCTTGCAAGCGCGTCGGCGTCCCCCTTGCCGGATTCGAGCCGCTCGCGCCAGTCGAGCTGCTGCATCAGGAAGTCAACGGGCATCCGGGTGTTGCTCTCGGCCTCGACCGGGCACCCGGCGGCTTCGCAAAGATAGACCGCGCGCTTCAGCGGATCGGAAAGCGTCGCCCGGGCTTCGTTCGCCCGCTGCGCCCACTGTTCGGCAACGCGGCGAACCGCGGGAGAAGCGGAGGCGAAGCGGTCCGGGTGGACCTGAAGCTCCACGCGCCGGTAGCCTTCCTCAAGCGCCTTCCCGTCGATCCGGAAGCTCCTCGGAAGCCCGAGAAGCTCGAAGTAATCCATCTTGTCCGACATTTTCAATGTTCCGGCTTCAGACGCTGAAGGACTTGCCGCAGCCGCAGTGTTCCTTCTCGTTCGGGTTCTTGAACTTGAAGCCCTCCTGCAGGCCTTCCCGGCCGTAGTCGAGCTCGGTGCCGTCGATGTAGACGAGGCTCTTCGGGTCGACGATCACCTTGATCCCGTTCGATTCAAAGACCTGATCATCAGGATCGACCGCGTCCGCGAACTCAAGGCTGTACGCCATACCGGAGCAGCCCGAAGTCTTCACGCCAACCCGGAGACCGATTCCGTGGCCGCGTCGCGTAAGGTACTGTGCGACGTGCTTTGCCGCGCTTTCGGTTAAAGAAACTGCCATTTCAATCTTCTCCTCTCCTTCCGTTTCCGGAAGGATCCTCAAGGGGGGGGACTTCCTACTTCGCCTCGGCCTTCTTCGCCTGCTTCGCGCGGTAGTCGGCGATCGCGGCCTTCACCGCGTCCTCGGCGAGGATCGAGCAGTGGATCTTCACCGGCGGAAGCGCGAGCTCCTCGGCGATCTGGGAATTCTTGAGGGCCTGGGCCTCGTCAAGCGTCTTCCCCTTCACCCATTCGGTGACAAGCGAGCTCGACGCGATGGCCGAGCCGCAGCCGTAGGTCTTGAACTTCGCGTCCTCGATGATGCCGGTCTTGTCGTCCACCTTGATCTGGAGGCGCATCACGTCGCCGCAGGCGGGGGCGCCGACCATTCCGGTTCCAACGTCCTTCGCATCAGCGTCGAGCGTGCCGACGTTGCGGGGATGTTCGTAGTGGTCAATCAGTTTCTCGCTATAGGGCACTTTCTGTACTCCGTTATTGTTTTCCTCATCGGGGCGCAACGAGCGCCCCGGGTGTCGTACCGCAGCCCCGGGCCGGGCCGGCCAAGGGCCGGCGTCACCGCCCAGGGGCCGGGCGCTACATCTTCGCCCACTGGACCTTCGCGGTGTCAATCCCCTTCAGGTGCATTTCCCAGAGCGGGGACATGTCGCGAAGCCGCTTCACGGCAGCCGTGAGTTCCTTCACCGTGTAGTCGATTTCCTCTTCCGTCGTGAAGCGGCCGAGGGTAAAGCGGATCGAGCTGTGTGCGAGCTCGTCCGGGCGGCCGAGCGCCTTCAGCACGAAGGACGGCTCGAGGGACGCGGACGTGCAGGCGGAACCCGAAGAAACCGCGAGGTTCTTGCAGGCCATCATGAGCGATTCGCCCTCGATGTACTCGAAGGAGACGTTCAGGTTGAAGCCGACGCGGTCCTTGCCGGTGGGGCCGTTCAGAACGATGCAGGGGATGTTCTTCTGGATCCCTTCCCAGAGACGGTCGCGGAGCTTCTCGATCCGCTCGTTCTCAGTGTCCATTTCCTCCTTCAGGATCCGGTAGGCCTCGCCCATGCCGACGATCTGCTGAGTCGCGAGGGTGCCGGAGCGCATGCCGCGCTCGTGGCCGCCGCCGTCGATCTGGCACTCGATGCGGACGCGGGGCTTGCGGCGGACATAGAGCGCGCCGATGCCCTTCGGGCCGTAGACCTTGTGGCTCGACATGCTCATCAGGTCGATCGGCCAGGTCTTCATGTCGAAGTGGAGCTTCCCGATCGCCTGGGTGGAGTCGACGTGGAAGAGCACGCCGTGCTTGTGGCAGATCTCGCCGATCTCCTGGATCGGCTGGATCGCCCCGATCTCGTTGTTCACCGCCATGATGGAGACGAGCGTCGTGTCCGGACGAATGGCCGCTTCGAGGGCCTTCGGGTCGACGAGGCCGTACTGGTCGACGTCGAGGTAGGTCACCTCGTAGCCTTCGCTCTCAAGGCGACGCATCGAGTCGAGGACAGCCTTGTGCTCGGTCTTCTGCGTGATGAGATGCTTGCCCTTGTCCTTGTAGAAATGCGCCGCACCCTTGATCGCGAGGTTGTCGGCCTCGGTCGCGCCAGAGGTGAAGACGATTTCGCGGGGATCGGCGCCGATCAGGTCGGCGACCTGACCGCGGGCGGTTTCGACCGCCTTCTCGGCAGCCCAGCCGTAGGCGTGGCTGCGACTCGCCGGATTGCCGAAGATTTCATTCAGGTAAGGAACCATCTTCTTCACAACGCGGGGATCGCAGGGCGTCGTGGCGGAATAGTCGAGATAGACGGGCAGTTTGAGCATTTAGCTTTTCTCCTAGCAACAGGAAGGGATCTCTTTTACTTCTCGTGGCTCTCGCGGGCCAGTGAATTCTTCCGGCCCCGCCGCATGGCGGCGGGGTCGATCTTGACGAGCGCGATGCCGGAGGCGGCGAGCCTCTGGCGCTCCTCGTACTGCCGCACGAGCTTTTCGAGCGTCGCGTCCTCGAGGACGCCCTCGAGCGTCTGGTTGAGCGTCGCCCAAAGCTCGTGCGTCATGCATTCGGCACCATCGTGGTGGCAGCTGTTCGAGCCGCCGCACTGCGTCGCGTCGAGGCTCTCCTCGACCACGTTCACGATGTCGGCAGCGGAAATCTCGGAAGGGGCGCGCGCCAGCCGGTAGCCGCCGCCCGGTCCCCGGACGCTCACCACCAGCCCCGCGCGGCGGAGCTTTCCGAAGAGCTGCTCAAGGTAGGCGACGGAAATTGACTGGCGCTCGGCGATTTCAGCGAGCGAAACGGGCCGCTCGCCCGCGTGGACCGCCATGTCGAGAAGCGCCGTTACGGCGAACCGGCCCTTGGTCGTCAATCTCATCGCTGCAGCTCCTCCTTTCCGTGCCCTGCTGTCATGTAAGAACGACACGCATCATACACCAATACCCGACAATTTAACTCAGGAATTATTGGCGCGTGAGGCCCGGGGAAGAAAAAGGGCCGCAAAACCGCGGCCCGGAAACAGGGAAAAGGGAAAAAGACCTGTACGGCCTACGGCTCCTCGGGAACGTCCTTCACGAGGGAAGGCGCATACATGGAGACGCGGCGCTTCACGATCTCGAGAAGCCCCTGGCAGGCGTCCTCGCAATAGTCGAGCACAAGGTTGAAGCCGTTCGTGCCCCCGTAATAGGGGTCGGGGATCACCGCCGCGTCGTACTCGCTCGCGTAGCGCATGAGAAGGTGGAGCTTGTGGCGGAGCATCTGGGGGCACTGGCGCTGGAGCTCGGAAAGGTTTTCCCAGTCCATCGCGAGGATGAAGTCGGCGTTCCGGAAATCATCCATCGTGATCTGGCGGGCGCGGTGGCCGGAAAGGTCGTAGCCCCGCTTCCTGCCGGCGAGCTGCGAGCGCACGTCGGGAGCCTCCCCGACGTGGTAGCCGTGGGTTCCGGCAGAGTCGACCTCGACTTCAGAGCCGATGCCGGCATCCTCAACCATCTTGCGGAACACGGCTTCAGCGGTCGGCGACCTGCAGATGTTGCCCATGCAGACAAAAAGGACTTTGATCATATTACCGAGGCAATAACAGGGCTGGCCCCTCAGCGCGGAGCCAAAATCTCACCCGGTTTATCGTACAACTTTTTAGTGTGCGAACACTACTAGTATTGCTACGGATTGTTGCAGTCCGGGAGGAGGATCAGGCGCCGAAGACCCGCTTCCTCAGCTCCTCGAGCCTGTCGCGGCACTCCGCCGCCTTCTCGAACTCGAGGTCCTTCGCGTAGGACGCCATCTGCTTCTCGAGCTGGCGGATCCTCTGGGAAACGGCCTTCTCGTCCGAGGGATCGGGGAGCGGCTCAAGCCGCCCGGACTCCTTCGAGTCGGATGGCCTGTAGACCCCGTCGATGATGTCCCGGACTTCCTTCCTGATTCCCTTCGGCGTGATGTGGTGCCTTTCGTTATAGGCCATCTGCTTCGCGCGGCGGCGGTTCGTTTCCGTGATGGCCGCCTTCATCGAGTCGGTCATCTGGTCCGCGTAGAGGATCGCCTTTCCCTTCAGGTTCCGGGCCGCACGGCCGATCGTCTGGATGAGGCTTCGCTCGCTCCGCAGGAACCCCTCCTTGTCGGCGTCGAGGATCGCGACAAGGGACACTTCGGGGATGTCCAGCCCCTCGCGCAGCAGGTTGATGCCGACAAGCACGTCGAAGACGCCCGCCCTGAGGTCGCGGATGATCTCGACCCGCTCGACCGTGTCGATCTCGGAATGGAGGTAGCGCACTTTCACGTGGTTCTCGGCGAGGAAATCCGTCAGGTCCTCGGCCATCTTCTTCGTGAGGGTCGTGACGAGGACCCGCTCGCCCCGGCCCGCGCGCTCGTAGATCTCGGAAAGCACGTCGTCCACCTGGGTCTTCGCCGGACGCACCTCGACCTCCGGGTCGAGAAGCCCGGTCGGGCGGACCACCTGCTCCACCACCTGGGAGGAATGCGCGAGCTCCCAGTCCGCGGGAGTCGCCGAAACGAAGATCGAGCGGCGCATCTTCCTCTCGAACTCGTCGAACCGGAGCGGCCTGTTGTCAAGCGCCGAGGGGAGCCTGAACCCGTAGTCGACAAGGGTCGTCTTCCGGGAGAGGTTCCCGCGGTACATGCCGCCGAGCTGCCCCATCGTCACGTGGCTCTCGTCGAAGAACATGATCGAGTCAGCGGGGAAGTAGTCGAGGAGGCAGGCAGGGGGTTCGCCCGGCTTCAGCCCGGAGAGGTGGCGCGTATAGTTCTCGATCCCCTTGCAGAAGCCGACCTCCTGCAGCATCTCGAGGTCGAAGAGCGTCCGCTGCCGCAGCCGCTGCGCCTCGACCGCCTTTCCCTCGCGCTCGAAGAACTCCACGCGCTCCTTCAGTTCCTCCTTGATCGACCTTATCGCCCTCTGCACGTCATCCCTCGGCGTCACGTAGTTCGAGGCCGGGTAGACGACGAACCGGGGAACCGACTGCAGCACCCGGCCCGTGAGGGGATCGAAGAGCTTCACCTCGTCCACCTCGTCGTCGAAGAGTTCGATCCGGACTGCGGTCTCCGCGTGTTCCGACGGAAAGACGTCGATCGTGTCGCCCCTCACCCGGAACGTGCCGCGCCGGAAGTCCATGTCGCTTCTCTTGTACTGCATTCCGACCAGCTGCCGCACGAAGTCCTCTCGGGCCTTCCGGTCCCCGCGCCGCAGGATGAGCCGCATCTTCGTATAGCTTTCCGGCGCCCCGATGCCGTAGATCGCGGACACGGTCGCGACGATCACGGTGTCCCGCCGCTCGAGGATCGACTTCGTCGCGGCGAGGCGCATCTGCTCGATGTGGTCGTTGATCGCCGAGTCCTTCTCTATATAGAGATCGCGGGACGGAACGTAGGCTTCCGGCTGGTAGTAGTCGTAGTAGGAGACGAAGTACTCCACGGCGTTCTCCGGGAAGAAGTCCCGGAACTCGGAATAGAGCTGGGCCGCGAGCGTCTTGTTCGGGGCCATGACGAGGGTGGGGACGCCGGCCCGCGCGATGACGTTCGCCATCGTGAAGGTCTTCCCCGAGCCCGTAACGCCGAGGAGGGTCTGCCCGATGAGACCGTCCTCAAGCCCTTCGGAGAGCTTTTGTATTGCCTCGGGCTGGTCGCCGCTCGGCTCGTACGGAGCGTGGAGCACGAAGGGGGAGTGAGGGAATGAAAGGACTTTTTCTTCAGCCATGGGGAGAGCCTTCCGGAACAGCGCCTGGGGTCCGGTTAGATATTGTTGCCTAATGGAAAAAGATATCACCCGATTATGTCCGGCGTGCGCCATTATCTGCTCCCGGGCGCCTGGGGGTATATATACTTTTCTTATTTCAACTCACCTGCCGCCCGGCTGCTTCCCAAGGGTTTGGGGAAAGATCCGGCCGGCGGCCCAAGGTTAAGGCACATCCTCATGGCAGACAGTCTCTTCTCTCTCGTTAAGGCAGCCCCCGAAGACCCGATTCTCGGCGTGGGCCAGCAGTTCAAGGCGGACACCCGTCCGCAGAAGGTGAACCTCAGCGTCGGCATGTACCAGACCGAAGAGGGGAAGATCCCTGTCCTCAAGGTCGTGCGCGAGGCGGAAACCCGGCTCTTCAACTCCGAGATTCCCCATGCCTACGGCCCGATCTCCGGCAATCCCGCCCTGCCCGCCTTCATCCAGGAGCTGCTCTTCGGCAAGGACTCCGAGGTGATCCGCTCGAAGCGCGCCTGCACCGTGCAGTCCCTCGGCGGCACCGGAGCGCTGAAGCTCGCCGCCGACCTCCTCCACGTTGTCGTCGGGAAGACGAAGGCCGCCACCTCCGTTCCGACCTGGGGAAACCACAACACGATCTTCAGCCAGGCGGGCTACGAGCTTGCCCACTACCAGTACTACGACAAGGCCCAGGGTGCCATTCCGTTCGAGCACATGCTTGACGACCTCCGCGCGCTCGACACGGGCACCGTCGTCATCCTGCACGCCTGCTGCCACAACCCGACCGGCCTCGACTTCTCGGCCGAGCAGTGGGGCGAAGTCCTGAAGGTCGTGATCGACCGCGGGCTCGTTCCCGTGCTCGACATCGCCTACCAGGGCTTCAACCAGGGACTGGACGAAGACGCAGCCGCGATCAGGCTCTTCGCGAAGGCCGGCATCAGCTTCCTCGTCTCCTCCTCCTTCTCGAAGAACTTCAGCCTCTACGGCGAGCGCATCGGCGGCCTCACGGTCGTGACGCAGAGCGAAGAGGAAGCGAAGCGCATCCTCAGCCAGGTGAAGCAGATGGCCCGCGCGAACTACTCGAACCCGCCCAACTACGGCGGCAACCTCGTTGCGATCGTCGCGGGCGACCCGGCCCTCCGCGCCGAGTGGAAGGAAGAAGTCACCGCGATGCGCAAGCGCATCCGCGAAATGCGCTTCGCGCTCGTGAAGGCGATGGAAGAAGCCGGCACCCCGCGCGACTTCAGCTTCGTCACGCGCCAGAACGGCATGTTCTCCTTCACCGGCTTCACCCCTGACCAGATCGAGCGCCTGAAGAAGGAATACGCGATCTACGCTGTCGGCAATGGCCGCATCTGCATCGCCGGCATCAACAACCACAACGTTGAATACGTCGCGAAGGCTTTCACCGCCGTGCAGAAGAACTAAGAGGTACCGCAGATACGGTATTTTTGGCTTGGTTTGCAGTCGATGAAAAAATTCTGTTGACATTAGCGAGAAAAACTATTAAAGTTAATCCTCGTTGATTCCCCGATAGCTCAGTCGGTAGAGCAACGGACTGTTAATCCGTGGGTCGTTGGTTCGAGCCCAACTCGGGGAGCCAGAATTCCAAAAGCCAGAAGGCGAAAACCTTCTGGCTTTTACTTTTGGTCCGCAGAGGACCATGAAAAGGGGCTCCCGAAGGAGCCCCTTTTTCCGTTTGGGCAGCCCTTGCACTGTCAGTCCGGGACGCCCCGGCCCCAGCCCATCCTGAGGCCGAGCTCCTTCGCACGCTCCTTGGTGAGCACGTACCCGTAGATCCGGTAGCGGCCGTCAGGATCCTTCTGGATGTAGACGCCCTGAAGCTCGGGAGTGAAGCCCGGAAGCCGGTTCACGCCCTCCTCTAGCGCGAGGAAGTAGTCGAGCACGACGCCCTCCCAGACTTCGCCCGGGACGCAGGTGATGACGCCGGGCGGGTAGGGCAGCGCCCCTTCAAGCGCGATCCGTCCGCGCGCCTCGGAAAGCGGAATGAAGTCGCAGTTCCCGCGCACGAGCTCATAGTTCGCGGCCTGGGGAAGCATCGCGCGATGCGGGAGCTCGTCCTTCCTGAACATCGCCTTCTGGATCTTCTTCAGGTCGTACTCGCGGTAATAGTCGTGGAGCTCGCGGCAGAGGTCCCGGATCGAATAGTCGCGGTACCGGTCCTGATGCCGCTGGTAGAGCGCGGGAAGCACCTCGGCGAGCGGCGCGTCGCGGTCGAGCAGCTGCTCGAAGTGCGCGATCCTGTTCACGAGGTTCTCCATCTTCGCAAGGTCCTCGGCAGGCGTCATCAGGAAGAGGATCGAATTGAGGTCCGCCTTCTCCGGGACGATTCCGTTCTCGCGGAGATACTCGGCGAGGATCCCGGCGGGGACGCCGAACTCCTCGTAGCGGTTCTCTCCGATGTTGATCCCGGGGGTCGTGAGGAGGAACTTGCAGGGGTCGACGAAATACTGGTCCTTTCCGTAGTCCTCGAAGCCGTGCCACTTCGCCCCGGGCTCGAAGCGGAAGAACCGGAGATCGTTCGCGATCACCTCGGTCGGATAGCTCTCCCAGGGCTTTCCGTCAACTTCCGGCGGGATGAAGGGCTTTATGTAGCGGCAGGTCCGGAGGAGGTACTTCCGGGCCTCGATTCCCACCCTGACGCAGTCCGCCCAGAGAAGCCTCCCGGACTCGCCCCTATGCATCTGCGCGTTCACGTCGAGCGCGGCGAACAGCGGGTAGAAGGGGCTGGTCGACCCGTGCATCATGAAGGCCGAGTTGAGGCGCTTGTGGGAAACATAGCGCCGCTGGTCCCTGATGTGGCTGTCCTTCTTGTGGATCTGCGAGCACTGGGAGAAGCCTGCCTGCTGCTTGTGGACGGACTGGGTCACGAAGATCCCGGGGTCGTCGGGCCCGAGCTCGAGGAGCAGGGGCGAGCAGTCCTTCATCATCGGAATGAACTGCTCGTAGCCGACCCAGGCCGAGTCGAAGAGGATGTAGTCGCAGAGGTGTCCGATCCGGTCGACGATCTGGCGCGCGTTGCCGATCGTGCCGTCGTAGGTTCCGAGCTGGATCACGGCGAGCCTGAAGGGCCTTGGCTGCCGCGCCTTCACGGGGTCGGACTCCGCCGCCACGCTCCGGATGTACTCCTCGTCGAAGCAGTGGTTGTCGATCCCGCCGATGAACCCGTAGGCGTTCCGGGCGGTCTCGAGGTACACGGCGGTCGCGCCGGCCTGGATCAGCGCCCCGTGCTGCACGGACTTGTGGTTGTTGCTGTCGTAGAGCACGAGGTCGCCCGGGGCGAGGAGCGCCGTGAGGACGACCTGGTTCGCGGCAGAGGTCCCCCCGAGCACGAAATAGGTGTTGTCCGCGTTGAAGACCTTCGCGGCGTTCCGCTGCGCCTCGAACGGGTAGCCCTCGTGGATCAGGAGGTCCCCCATCGCGACGTCCGCGTTGCAGAGGTCGGAGCGGAAAAGGGTCTCGCCGAAGAAGTTGTAGAACTCGCGCCCGACCGGGTGGCGGCGGAAGAACGCCCCGCCCTGGTGCCCCGGGCAGTCGAACTGGCTCTTGCCCTGCTCCACGTAGCGCTCCAGGGCGCCGAAGAACGGCGGGAGGAGCGAGTCCTCGTAGCGCTGCGCGGCGGCGTCGATCTGGCGGCCGTTGTAGGCGAGGTTCGTCGGGTTGTTGTCGATCACCTGCGACACCTGCCCGATCAGCTCCTCGGGGAACTGCCCGGTGCCGTCCTTCACTAGGACGATCGGAATGCCGAAGGCGTGCGACTTCACCCGCGAGAGCAGCCCGCGGGCGGCCTCTGTCGCCGTCATCACGATGACAGAGGACTCGGTAAGGTCCGAAGAGCGGATGTCCACTACGGTCCGCTCCGCCGCAAAGGCCCGCCGGGCCTCGGGGGAGGCGGCAATCGTGAGCTTCTTCATGTCGTTCTCGAAAGAAAAATCGGAAAAAAGAAAGCCGGACACACTTTAGCATCCGGCCTTCTTCTTCGGGGCCTCACGGCCCAGGTGGAACAAAACTATTTCGCGGACTGGAACCACTTCGCGTGGATCTTCTTCGCCTCGCCGCTCTTCTCCATCTGGTCGAGCGCCTTGTTGAGGGCGTCAAGCAGCTTCTTGTTGCCCTTCTTCACGGCGAACCCCATGTCCTCGGCCGGGTAGCTCGTCTTCACTTCCATCATGCCGCGGGACGCCTTCTGCTTCAGGAAGTACTCGATCACCGGGGTATCAAGCAGGACCGCGGTGCAGCCGTGGTTGCGAAGCTCGAGGTAGGCGTCAGGCACGGTGTTGAAGTTCTTCACCTTGGCGCCCGGGATCTCCTTCGCCTTGTCGGCGCCGATCGTGCCGATCTGCACGCAGACATCCTTCCCCTGCAGGTCCTTCTCGCTCTTCACCGACTTGGCGCTCGACTTGTTGATGAGGAGCACCTGGGAGGAACGGTAGACGGGCTTCGTGAAGCTCACCTTCTTCGCGCGCTCCTCCGTGATCGTCATGCCGGAGGCGATCACGTCGATGTTCCCGGTCATCAGGGCGGGGATCAGGCCGTCGAAGCCCATGTTGGAGATCTTCACGTCGTAGCCGGCGTGCTTCGCGGCCGCACGGACCATGTCGATGTCGTAGCCGACGTACTGCTTCGTGTGGGAGTCGACGAACTCGAAGGGCTGGAAGGTCGGCTCGAGCCCGACGCGAAGCGTGGGGGCAGCGGCGGCAGACGCCGCGCAGGCAGCTGCGACAAAGAGGGCAGCAAGGGCTTTCTTAAGCATTCAGTGTTCCTCCACCAAGGGGGCGGACGAGTGCCGCAGGGTGGAAATGCCGCGGGACGTCCGAGTAGTTGTTGAAAATCAGTCCGGTTGCATGCGCCGCACCCCGCCGTTTCTCCCTTTTTTGGGAACGGCCGGCCGCTTTCAGGCGCAATGCAATGGATTTTAGGGTGATTTCCGCGCCATGGCGGGAACCTGCTGTTGCTTTTCTGCGAAAAGGCACGAAAAAACCGCCCTTCCCTTCCGAAGCGGAAGGCTCCGGGAGGAAAAGGGCGGCAGGGTTCCCCGGAATCCCCTCTTCCGCCCAGGGAAAAGCGGAAGGAGGAAACGGGAGGAACATCCCCCAAGGCGCGCCTAGACGTCCGTGCGGCCCATGACGATCTGGCCCGCCATGTAGCCCGAGGTATGGGCGAAGCCGCAGGCGTTGCCGCCGCAGTAGAAGGCGCCGTGGACGCCGGCAACCGTTTCGCCGGCGGCGTAGAGCCCCTTCACCGGCTTCAGGTCCCAGCCGAGGACCTGCAGGTGGTCCGTCACGCGGAAGCCGCCGCAGGAGAGGTTGTTCCACGGATACATCTTGATGCCGTAGAACGGGCCGTTCATGTCGATCTTGGTCTTCATGTCGGTGCGGCCGAACTGGCTGTCGTTCTTCGCCTCGACGTCCTTGTTCCACTTCTCGAGCTGTTCCTTCAGGCCCTTCAGGTCGACGCCGGACTGCTTGCAGAATTCCTCAAGCGT
The DNA here is from genome assembly GCA_902797695.1 of uncultured Sutterellaceae bacterium. GTDB lineage: Bacteria > Pseudomonadota > Gammaproteobacteria > Burkholderiales > Burkholderiaceae_F > Mesosutterella. The sequence continues at coordinate 10,363 of CADBTW010000088.1, read as the reverse complement.
GTTCGCGCGGAAGAAGTTCTTCCCGAGCTTGAATTCCTCTTCAAGCCGCTCGTCGTTCCAGGACGGAAGGCCGATCAGGGCGCCCACCTTGTAGTGCTTGCGGGTCTCGTCGTAGATCTTCTTGTCCATGAAGACGATGTGGTAGCCGCCCGGGTTCCCGGCGAGGTGCGGGGTGATGTGGCAGATGCCTTCCTTCTCGGAAACGAACCGTTTGCCGTTCTTGTTGATCAGGATGCCGCCCGCGTTCGTGAAGTACCAGAACCGGCAGTACGGCCCGCGGCGGCCGCTGATCACAACGCCGCAGGGGTACGAGGCGATGTACTGCATGTGGGAGAGCGGCGTGCCGACGTCGCGGCAGGCGACGCGAAGCGCCGAGCCGTCGTTCGCGGAGCAGCCGATCTGGACGCCCTTCCCGGCAACGGACGGAACCCAGAAGTCGAGGGACTCCGGAGTGCCGGTGATGCCGCCGGTCGCCATGATCACGCCGCGCTTCGCGCGGACGCGGATCTTCTTGCCGGTGTCGATGTTCGTCGCTTCGATTCCGGTCACCGTGTTCTTCTTCTGGTCGAAGAAGATGCGGGTGAGCGGAGTGCCTTCGTAGATGCGGATCTTGCGGTTCTTGATTTCCTTCACGAGGACATCGATGTAGTCCTTGCCCTGGTAGCTTTCCTGGCGAATCGCGCGCAGGTTGCTGTGGCCCGCGTACTTCTCGAGGTGGTGCGGGGCGAGGCCGTGGTTCTCAAGCCAGTCGAAGGCTTCGCCGGAATGCTTCGCGAAGAGCTCGACCGGTTCCTTGAGGGACATGTAGGAGCCGTAGTCCATGATGTCGTGGGCGAATTCCTGCCAGGAGTCGTGAGCCTTCTCGCGCTTCTGGATCGCGGAACCGTAGGCCGTGTAGAGGCCGCCGCACATGCGGGTGGCGGACTCGTAGGGGCTGTAGGACTTGTCGAAGACGACGACGGAGCCCTTCTTGTCGTAGACCTGGCAGGCGGCCATCAGGCCGGCGCCGCCGGCGCCGCAGACAACGACGTCAACCGTGAGATCCCATTTCGCGGGAGCGGCGGCGTTCTGGCTGGAAGCGGCAAGGGCCGGAGTGGCAGCGGCAGCGGCGCCGGTTGCGGCGGCAGCCGCGAGGAAGTGACGGCGGGTGAGAGAAGCGTTCGTCATTTTTTATTCTCCCTTGAACTTGCGGTCAGCGATCGAGTGGCAATCGCGGCAGATGTAGTGGCTCTTCGCGTGCATGGAGTGGCACTGGGTGCATTCGATGCGGCCCATGTGGGAGTCGTGGGGATTGAACTTCTCTCCCGGCTTGGCGGTCAGCTTCGCGAGCTTCTCGTAGGAGCCGTGGCACTTGAGGCAGGTCTTCTGGGAGGGAGCGGCGGGCTGCGCCTGCCCGGCGTGGCAGGTCTCGCACTTGAGGCTCGCGTGGGAGCCGTGCGGAGCGGTGCCGGCAGCGAAGGCGGACGGAGCCGCGAGAGCCGCAGCGAAAACCGCCGCGGCGATGGCTGCTTTGATCCTGAATTGCATGATCTCTTGTCCTTTTAAGGCGCCTTCCCCAAAGCTGTCGTCCCGAGGCTTTCTGCCCGGGAGCAGTCCTTGCGAAGAAGGCCGGTATCTCCGCCGCCCGTTTCAACGGGCGGCATTTTTGTTTCCAGGACCCTTCTGGCCGGAGTAACGTAGCCTGGGTCCTTTTTTCTCTAAGCGTAAGTATCCGGACTTAAGGGCGGATAAACTACCTCCTAAAGAAGGTAGCGGTCCGGATGTTTCCCTATGTATAGGTTCTCAGGAGCCAATTCGGAAAAAACAAAGTGCTGACCAAGGAACCGCTTCCGCGCTTCGCCGCGATCCTCGCCTCGCTCCTGCTCGCCTCTTTCCCCGCCCTGGCCGGGAACGCGCCGCAGAGGGAAGACGTCATCGTGGGGGTAATCACCGCAAACGAGCCCGGATACCGCTCCGAGCTTGTCTCGCCAACGCTCGCCCATCTCCAGTCGTCCCTTCCCGGTTACAGGTTCCTCGTTGAGGAAATTCCCGCCTATCAGGCTTCAGACGTCATTTCGCGCACGAGCCCCGACTTCATCCTCGGCCCGTCGAACGTTTTCTTCACCCTGATCACATCCTCAGGAGCGCAGGCCCTCGCGACACGCAAGCGCCCGGAGGTCCGGGATGGGGGCGAAGCGGTCGGCTCCACCGCCGTGGTCCTCTCAGGCCGTACCGAACTGAAGCGCCTTTCAGACCTGAAGGGCAAATCCGTATCCGCCTCGCTCCCGGACTCACTCGGCGGGTGGCTTGCGCTCGAGGGCGAGGTTTCCCGGCTGGGGTTTGACGAGAAGCAGTTCTTCAGCCGCGTGACCTTCAGGACATTCGAATTCCCTGACGTGATCGAGGACGTGATCGAAGGGCACTCCGACGCAGGGGTACTGACGGCCTGCGAACTGGAAACCGCGGAGCGCGAGGGACTCGTCGAGCCCGGGCTGCTTCGCGTCCTGTCGCCCAAGCCAGGGAACGAGAGCACCTGCCTCCGCTCGACCAGGCTCTATCCGGACAACGTGTTCGGCGTCCTTCGGTTCGATCGTCCGGAACTCGTGAAGGCAGTGTCGGTCGCCCTCCTCACGATGCCTCCCGGGCGGACCTTCTCCTGGCAGGTGGCCGGAAACCTGAGCGCCGTGAACGAGCTCTACAGGAAACTCGGCATCGGCCCGTTCGCCCCGAAGCCCTGGACCCTCGCAGACTTCTACCGGCGCTATCTCTGGCAGATCTGGGCCGGGATCGGTTTCGTGATTTTCCTGATCCTGAACGAACTCCATCTGCGGACGAGAATCCGCAGGGCTACCGCAGACCTCAAGAAAACGCTTGCCGAGAACCAGCGGCTCGAGGAGAACGAGCGAGCGGCGCGGGAAAAGCTTTCCGTGCTCGAGCGGAACTCCCTCGTCTCGCACCTTTCCTCGATGATCGCGCACGAGCTTAAGCAGCCGCTCGCGACCATCATCAATTACTGCGAAGTGGCACGGATCGCCCTTGAGGACCTCGCACCTTCAAACCCGCGGCTTGAAAGGACGACGGACGCAATCGATGAGGAAGCCCATCGGATGGCCGAGATCGTGAACCGGGTCCGTGGTTACGCGCGGCAGAGAAAGTCCCCGCACCAGCCTTGCCTTCTCTCGGAGCCAGTCCGCAACGCGGCGGAGAACTTCAGGCATTACGAGGAATACCGGGAGTTCTCCCCGCAGGTCGTCCAAGAGCTCTCCCCCGAGGCCTGGGTGAAGGGGGATCCGCTTGAGCTCGAAATCCTTGTCATCAACCTATTGAAGAACGCGGCACGCGCAATGCGAGGGGAAAAGGACCGGACAGTGACGGTGAGGACATGGCGCGAGGGAAACTCCGCCTGCCTTTCCGTCGAGGATTCGGGGCCGAGGCTTTCCGAGCAGGAATTCCGGCGGCTCCTCGAAGCAAGCGATTCCACCAATCCGGAGGGGCTCGGAATCGGACTCGGGATCGTCCGCAGCATAGCCGACGCCCACAGCGCGACTGTTTCCGTTTCCCAACGAACCCCACATGGCGTTACATTCAGGTTCAAGTTCGACAGGATTGATCCCGAAAGGCCGCCGCACACAGACAAGCTCTGAAAGGCAGGACGCAAATGCCAGACTCTCCCCTCATCCGCATCGTTGACGACGACCCCGAGCTTCTCGACTCTCAGAAAATGCTTCTCGAAACGCTCGGCTGGGAAGTGATTACCTACCGGAGCGGACAGGACTTCCTCTCCCACGACAGCCTGCAGCGGCCCGGCTGCATCGTGCTCGACGTGAGGATGCCCGGCATGACCGGGATCGAAGTCCAGGAAGAGCTTGAGAAACGTGGGATCAGCCATATCTCGATCATCTTTCTCTCGGCCCACGGGGACATCGCAATGGCGGCGCACGCCATGAGGCACGGCGCCGTGGACTTCGTCCAGAAGCCTGCCGAGCCTCACTACATGCTTGAACGTGTCGCGGCGTCCGTTGCGGCCTCCGTGAAGAAGGACGACAGGGAGCACGAGCTGAAGCGGCTTGAAGAGCTTGTCAGCAAGCTTTCCCCCAGAGAACTCGACGTGGCGAGAGGCATAGCGGACGGGCTTCGGAACAAGCAGATCGCAATCAAGCTCGGGATCGAGGAAACAACCGTGAAAATGCACAGGGCCAACGCGCTTCAGAAGCTCGAGGCTCGCTCCAGCGCCGAGCTTGTCCGGATTTTCACGATTCTCGACTATGCGGATCCCGGCCAGGGCAGGGAAAAATGAACCGGCGCGCCTTTCTCGCGATGGCCGGACTCGCGCTTCTAGCGGATGCAGCGAGAGCTGACGACACTCCCCTGGCCCAGGAGAGCGCGCCGCTCGACGTCGCGGTCATCGGGGCAGGACTCGCAGGGCTCTCCGCCGCCGCGGCAGCCCATGAAGCAGGCGCCGGGCGCGTTGCGGTATTCGAGAAGGAAGCAGTGGTCGGCGGCCATTCGGCGCTCTCCACCGGCTACTTCAGCGCGGTCCGTCGCCTGAAGGGTCCCGAAGCGGAGTACCGGAAGGCCGTAGAGGAAATGATCCGGGACATGAAGACGACGGGGAAGAACCGCGGAGACCCGAAGCTTGTCCGGATCGTTGCCGAACAGTCCGGAAACGCCTATGAATGGCTCTCGAGGATCGGCGTTTTCTGGCTCCCGACCCCGTATGAAGCCCTTGGCGGCATGGCGCCCCGCAGTTATCTCACGAGCTTTGTACGAGGCGGATACGACCTCGTGCTCGCAGTGAACCGCCTCGTGAGGAAGCGGGGAATTCCAGTCTCGCTTTCCTCTCGGGTAGAGGACATTGAACGGAAGGCGGGATCCTGGTTCCTCACCGTGAAGGACATTCGCGGCAGGAAAAAGGTCGAAGCGAAGGCGATCGTCATTGCAACGGGAGGATTCACTGGAAATGTATCCCTGCGCACCCGCTACGACCCCCGTCTTACCTCTGAAATCCATTCGACCGCAGATCCATACGGTGACGGGCATGATTCGGCAACAGGAGACGGCATCCTTCTCGGGCAAAGGCTCGGGGCGGACACGATCGACATGGAAAGCATCCTCACGATTCCATTCTCGGGAGGACGGCTCACGAACTATGTCGGCGCAGACATTTATCTGGACGAAAACGGAAAGCGCTTCGTGAGCGAGCAGGCGTCGATGTCCGAAATCTCGGACGCCGTCTGGAAACTGCCGAACCACCGGTTCTGGGTACTTACCGATGCGCAGTCACAAAAAGGCGCGAGCCGAAACGTAAAGCTGATCCGCGGGATCGTGAAGACCGCCCGGACCCTGGACGAAGCAAGCCGCGGCATGGGAATTCCGCCCGCAGTGCTCCGGGACACCGTTTCCCGCTACAACAGCTACGCCCGCCGCCACAAGGATCCGGAATTCGGAAGAACGCTTTTTACCCAGGAAATCACAACTCCTCCTTTCTACTTTGGGCTTGAGCAGCCATTCGTTCACTTCTGCAACGGGGGACTCAGGATCAGTCCCCGGGCGGAGGTTCTCGACAAGGGCGGGAACCCGATCGGCGGAATCTTTGCCGCTGGCGAGGTTACAGGGGGAGTTCATGGAGCCGGACGGCTCGGGGGCTGTTCGCTCCCGGACTGCGTCGTGTTCGGAAGGATTGCCGGATATGAAGCAGCGAAACTCGCGGGGAAAAAAGCACGGTGAAGGGCGTTGCCCGGTGAGGCAACAAAAAACCCGGCACTGCTGTAGCAGCCCGGGACAATTAATTCTGCAATCTGGCGGAAGGGGAGGGATTCGAACCCTCGATACGGTATAACCGTATGCCGGATTTCGAGTCCGGTGCATTCGACCACTCTGCCACCCTTCCATGCCGTGATCAACGCGAGATGAAGAATATTAGCAAACATTCCCTTTTTTTTCCACTAGCACTGCCGCCACCACTCAGTTAAACTAGCAAAAATACGCTTTTATCAAGCATATTAATAACATCGAAGAAGCACCCGAAGCCTCTCGATCGAACAAACTGGAGTGATTCATGAAATCCGCCGCGACGAAAAAGAATTACAAGGAGCTTCTTGAAAAAGCCCTGAAGGAAATCGACAAAAACATCAAGAAAACCGAGACAGGGGCCGCAGTTGTCAAGGATGTTTTCGACAAACTGGTCGAGCTGAACCGCAATTACCTGAAGGGAGAGTTCGACACGGCCAAAGCTGCGGTTTCCGACAAGGTCGAAGAAGTGAAGTCGACGGTACAGAACGCTGCCGAAGCGGCGAAGGATACCGCCGAGCAGATCAAGAAGGACGTGAAGAAAGGCGCGAAGAAAGTAGCCGCCGCGAAGAAGGCTTCTTCTGAAAAGAAGCCGGCGGCAACGAAGAAGGCTCCGGCAACGGAAAAGAAGCCGGCCGCTCCGAAGAAGGCCCCCGCCAAGGCTGCAGCTCCCGCCAAGGCCGAAGCTCCTGCCAAGGCTGAAGCTCCCGCGAAGAAGGCCGCTCCGGCAAAGGCCGCTGCTGTGAAGAAGGCTCCCGCAAAGAAGGCCGCACCCGCGAAGAAACCGGCTGCGGAAAAGAAGCCTGCGGCGCCGAAGAAGGCGGCCGCCCCGAAGAAGGCCGCTCCGAAGACCGAAGCTCCTGCCAAGGCTGAAGCTCCCGCCAAGGCCAAGGCTCCTGCCAAGAAGGCGACTCCCGCCAAGAAGCCCGCTGCAGCGAAAAAGCCGGCTGCAAAGAAGCCTGCGGCAAAGCGCACGGCAAAGAAGCCTGCCGCGAAGTAATTTCCGCTGCCTTTCCTGAATGCAAAAAGCCGCTTCGGCATACCGAAGCGGCTTTTTCATTTACCTGGAAGAGTGCGGCCCCACTTATGGACCGCACGCCGGACAGCTCAGCTCTCCTATCAGAGAGCGGCTCAGGCCTTGGCCGGGGTAATCTTTTCCAGTCCGCCCATGTAAGGCCGCAGCACCTCCGGCACCGTAATGGAGCCGTCGGCATTCTGGTAGTTCTCGATCACTGCAACGAGGCAGCGGCCGACCGCCACGCCAGAACCGTTAAGGGTATGGATGTAGTGGACCTTCCCGTCCTTGCCCTTGTAGCGGGCCCCCATGCGACGGGCCTGGAAGTCCTCGCAGTTCGAGCAGGAGGAAATCTCGCGATAGGTGTTCTGAGCGGGGATCCAGACCTCAAGGTCAAAGGTCTGCGCGGAAGAGAAGCCCATGTCGCCGGTCGAAAGCATGATCACGCGATAGGGAAGCTTCAGGAGCTGAAGCACTTCCTCGGCGTTCTTCACCATTTCCTTCAGGTGGTCGTAGGAGTTCTCCGCCGGGACGAGGCGGACCATTTCAACCTTGTCAAACTGATGCTGGCGGATCATGCCGCGGGTGTCACGGCCGTAGGATCCCGCCTCGGAACGGAAGCAGGGGGTGAGAGCCGTGATCTTGATCGGAAGGTCAGACTCCTTCAGGAGCTGCCCGGAAACCGTATTGGTGAGCGGCACTTCAGCGGTCGGGATCAAATACTGGAGCTCATGCTCGCCCTCTTCCTCGTAGCCGCCGATCCTCGCGGAGTAGAGATCCTCGGCGAACTTCGGCAACTGGCCGGTGCCCTGCATCGTGGAAGCGTTGACAATATACGGGACGTAGCACTCGGTATAGCCATGCTTCTGGGTATGGAGGTCAAGCATGAACTGCGCGAGGGCACGGTGCAGGCGGGCGATCTGGCCCTTCATGAAGCAGAAGCGGGAACCGGAAAGCTTGGCAGCCGTGTCAAAGTCCATCCCGAGGGGGCCGGCGACATCGACATGGTCCTTCACAGGGAAATCGAACTGACGGGGAGTGCCCCAGCGCCACTGCTCGACATTCGCCCTGTCGTCCTTGCCGATCGGGCATTCCGGGTTGGGGAGGTTCGGGACGCGAAGCATGATCGCGTTCAGGGCCTTCCTGATCTCACCGAGCCGGCTCTCAAGCTCGGCGAGCTTTTCGGGAACAGCCGCAGCCTCAGCCATCAGCTCCTCGGCAGACTCGCCAGCCTTCTTGGCAATGCCAATCTTGCGGGAAAGAGTGTTGCGAAGCGCCTGAAGCTCTTCGGTCTTGGACTGGACTTCCTTTCGTTCAGCCTCGAGTGCGAGGAACTCCTTCTCCGGGAATTCGTAGTTGCGGGTCTTCAGACGAGCGACAACCTCAGGCAGCTGTTTGCGCAGAAGGTTAATGTCAAGCATTGCTAAATCCTTTTAAAAACAAAAAGGCGGAGGCCGTCTCGCGCCTTTCGGGCTGGAAGCGGTACCTCGGGAGGAACCTGACGCGTTCAGGCTTCCCCAAAAAATCGCGGTGACTTGTTATTTTGCAACAGGTTACTGTTCGGTTCAAGTTTTCCGTTTCCGGCCCTTGCCCTCTGCCCAGGCGGCTTCGTTCATTTCCTTCAGGCGTTCTAGCTTCTCACCGATCTTGATTTCAAGCCCCCTGGGGTTCGGCTTGTACCAGCGCATTCCCTCCAGCCCTTCCGGCAGGTAGATTTCCCCTGCGGCAAAGGCGCCCGGCTCGTCATGTGCGTACCGATAGCCGTCGCCATAGCCGAGCTTCGACATCAGCTTCGTCGGGGCATTCCTGAGATATAGAGGAACCGGACGAGTCCTGTCCTGCTTCACGAACCTGCGGACCTCGTTATAGGCGACTTCAACGGAATTGCTCTTGGCGGCAACGGCCAGATAGACGACGGCCTGGGCGATGGCGAGCTCGCCTTCAGGCGAACCAAGCCGCTCATATATTTCCGCAGCCTCAAGCGCGAGCTGCGTTCCTCGGGGATCGGCAAGGCCAATGTCCTCAACGGCCATCCGCATCACCCGCCTGCAGATATAGCGTGGGTCGCAACCCCCGTCCAGCATCCTGCAGAGCCAGTAGAGGGCAGCATCAGGATCCGATCCCCGGACGGACTTGTGCAGCGCGCTGATCTGGTCGTAGAAGAAATCTCCCCCTTTGTCAAAACGGCGCTGTGCCGCCGGGATCGATTTCTTCAGGAATTCGGCATCGATTTCGCTGACATTCCGTGCCGCCGCCATTTCGGCGGAAACTTCCAGCGCGTTGAGAAGCCTCCGGGCATCGCCATCCGCAAGGGACGCAAAGAGTTCTGCGGCCTCTGGAGTCACCTTGAGATCCGGATAGGCGAGCTTCAGCCCCCGTTCGAGCAGCTGCTTCATATCATCCGGAGAAAGCGCCTCGAGCGTATAGACAGTCGCTCGGGAAAGAAGCGCGTTGTTCACCTCGAACGAGGGATTCTCCGTTGTCGCGCCGATGAAAATGAAAAGCCCGGACTCGACGTGCGGGAGGAAGGCGTCCTGCTGGGCCTTGTTGAAGCGGTGGACTTCATCCACAAAGACCACCGTTGGCTCGCCGGTCGCCTGCATGTGGGCCTTTGCGGCCTCCACTGTTTCGCGAATGTCCTTCACTCCGGCCAGAACGGCGGAAATCGTGACGAAAGGCAGTCCAAACGCATCGGCCATCAGCCTCGCAAGCGTTGTTTTTCCCACCCCGGGCGGTCCCCAGAGAATCATTGAATGCGGGTGCCCCGATTCAAACGCCGTGCGAAGCGGCATCCCCGGACCAAGGAGATGCTTTTGCCCGATCACATCGTCTATTGTCCTGGGACGAAGCCTTTCGGCAAGCGGCGGTTTTTCCGCCCGAACCGGACGGTCGGTCGATGGTTTTGTGCGCGCAACGCCGATGCCGGCGTCGCCAAAGAGATCTGCAGTCATAGAAAGGAGCGTATCACGCCCGTCCCGCAGGTGGCTGACTCAAGGTAAGCGGCCACAAAAAAGAAAAGCTTCAGTCTTGCCGAACTCTGCGGCTTAACTGAAGCTTTTTCCTACCACTCGGAACCGGGTCAGGCAATGTGCGCCCGAAGGTCATCCATCCAGTTCCTCAGACGATCCCAATCTGCCTTCCTGATGAGAAGAATGGTCAGGCTGGTTGCAAAGGCGGCAACGCCAATGATGTTGGCAGCGGACCAGACTATTCCGACAACAAAACTCAGATAGCCAATCCCGGCAAGGCCAAGCGCAGCCTGCATTGAATGAATCGTCTTATGTTCGAAATTCAGCACAAAATCACCACGAATTTATTAAAGATTCAGAAATTATAGCACATACAAAATATGCCTTCAAGGTTCTCAGTCGGAGAACATTTGGTGCTTTGAGCTATTGGCACAAAACCCTGCGCGTATATGGGAAAAACGGTGAGAAAAAATTTCAGTAGCACATAAAACAAACCCCTCGGAGGAGGAATCCTTCGAGGGGTTTGCGTGATGAGGGAGCCTGACGGTGACCTACTTTCACCGGAAATACAACCGACTATCATCGGCGCGGGAGCGTTTCACTGTCCTGT
>CADBTW010000087.1 GCA_902797695.1 uncultured Sutterellaceae bacterium | reverse complement strand
TGCGGCCATGTGTTACTCCAGGTTCAGTTTCAAGAAAAGCGATACTTTTGAAAAAGGGCGCTCTCAAAGCCTTGAGGGCGCCCCTTGGGTGCTGCAGCAGGAACGCCTGCCCGTAAGCAGTCCGAAGACTGCCGCCTGTTAGGCCTGCTCGGAAGCCTCGGCAGCGGGCTGCTCGGCGGCGACCTCGACGAACTCGTCAGAGGAGTCGGCGTCAGCGCCCTCGGCGCCTTCGGCGGCACCGGCGATCACGGCGTCAGCGATGCAGGACGCGTAGATCTGGACGGCCTTGCCGGCATCGTCGTTGCCCGGGATGACGTAGTCGACGCCGTCCGGGGAGCTGTTCGTATCGACAACGCCGATGACCGGGATGCCGAGCTTCTTCGCTTCCTTGATGGCGATCTTGTGGTAGCCGACGTCGATGATGAAGAGGGCGTCAGGACGGGAGGTCATTTCCTTGATGCCGCCGATCGAGCGGTTGAGGGCGTCGATCTCGCGGGTGTAGTCAAGGGCTTCCTTCTTCGTCATCTTCTCAAGGCCGCCGTTCGCGACGGTGTCTTCCATCTCGCGGAGGTGCTTGAGGCTGTTCTGGACGGTCTTGAAGTTCGTGAGCGTGCCGCCGAGCCAGCGACGGTCGACGTAGCACATGCCGGCGCGCTGGGCTTCGGCAGCGATGATCTCGCGGCCGCCACGCTTCGTGTCGACGAAGAGGACCTTGCCGCCCTTCGCGGCGAGGTCGTGGGCGAACTTCTCAGCTTCAGCGAGCTTCGCAACCGTCTTTTCCAGGTTGATGATGTGGATGTGGTTGCGGGAGCCGAAGATGTACTGCGCCATCTTCGGGTTCCAGAAGCGGGTCTGATGGCCAAAGTGGCAACCGGCTTCAAGCATTTCACGCATGCTGACCATGATTCAATTCTCCAAGGTTCAAGTCTGACAACCGGACGCAATGCCAGGGGAAGAGCAGGCTTCCATGCACTGCAGTCTCCCGAAGCACCTCGGTTCTGTCCGGTTGCGCTATTTAAAAGCCTTTTCTCCGGGAAGGGAGAAGAGGTCGTAAAGATAGAAAGAAAAACGCCTGCTCATCCTCCGGCTTGGGAAAATGAGCAGACGCGAGATTATAGGGCAAGGGAAGAATCTCTTCAACCCGGGCGGACGATCACTGCTTTTCCGCCGCAGCGGGGCCAGGAACCCCCGTTGCCCGCTCGTAATCCTCGAGCGCCTTCGCGGCGTACTTGAAGAGGCCGATCAAGGCGATCAGGTTCGGGATCACCATGAGTCCGTTGAAGAGGTCGGCGAGCTCCCATACGAGGTTCACGTGCAGGACCGACCCGAGGAAAACGAAGAACACGACGCCGAGCTGGTAGGGGCGCACCGCGCGGGGCCCGAAGAGGAACTTCACGTTCTGCAGCGCGAAGAAGTACCAGCCGATGATGGTCGAGAACGCGAAGAAGAAGAGGCAGATCGCGACGAATGAGAGTCCGAAGACGCCCATGCCGTTCTGGAAGGCGTTCTGGGTAAGGGCGATGCCGGTGGTCTTCCCGTCGAGGACGCCGGTCGCGAGGATCACGATCGCCGTCATGTTGAGGACAACGAAGGTGTCGATGAAGACGCCCATCATCGCGACAAGTCCCTGCTGCGCCGGGTACTTCACCTTTGCCATCGCGTGGGCGTGCGGGGTGGAGCCCATGCCGGCCTCGTTCGAGAAGAGCCCGCGGGCGACGCCGTAGCGGATCGCTTCCTTCACGGTCGCGCCGATCACGCCGCCGGTCGCGGCGGACGGATTGAACGCGCCAATGAAGATCGACTTCAGGGCGGGGATGATCTGGTCATAGAAGCCGATGAGGACGAAGAGGCCGCCAAGCAGGTAGAAGACCGCCATCACGGGGACGATTTTCTCGGTGGTCGCCGCAATGCGGGAAATGCCGCCGATGAAGATGAAGGCCGCGATCAGGGCGCAGATGACGCCCACGATCCAGCTCGGGATTCCAAAGGCCACTTCGAAAGCGCCGGCGATCGAGTTCGACTGCACCATGTTCCCGATGAACCCCAGCGCGAAGATGATCATCACGGAGAAGAACACGGCGAGCGGCTTGCAGTGCAGGCCGTAGGTGATGTAGTACGCCGGCCCGCCACTCACGTGGCCGTCGCGGCCCTCGCGCCGGTAGAGCTGCGCGAGGATCGCCTCGACGCTGATCGTCGCCATGCCGAAGAACGCGGCGAGCCACATCCAGAAGATCGCGCCCGGACCGCCCATCGCGATCGCGGTCGCGACGCCCGCGAGGTTCCCGGTGCCGACCTGGGCCGCGACGGCGGTGGCGAGCGACTGGAAGGAGGACATGCCTTGCTTGTCAGCCTTGTCGCCGAAAAGGCGGACGTTGCCGAAGACCGCGTGCCAGGCCCGGCCGAAACGCCTCACCTGCACGAAGCGAAGCCTTAGTGAAAAGTAGATGCCGGCTCCGACGAGGAGCGGTATCAGGCAGAACGGTCCCCAGAGCACGCTGTTGACCGAAGATACGAGAGCAGTCAGCTGATCCATGCCTATTGATCCTGATTTTTGGTTTTTGGATTCGAGATAAGCGGTTCGGGGCATGGAGCACGAAGCACGGGAAAGGGCTTCCCCTTCATTTTGGAAACCCTTTCCCGCACTCCTTCCGCGGCTCCGCGCCCTTCTGCATTCATTCTGACCCTTTGCGGGGGGAAAGACGGCGAGTAACCCGTTAAATAACTAGAAGGAGCTACGGAAAACTACATAGGCGGTGCCGCCCCGGGAGGTTTTCTCCCTTCGGTGTACCATGTCGGGGAATGTTTCCCAATTGCATCCGAAAGCGCGAGGCGGTCAATCCCCGAGCGCTTCCTCTTGAGGGGGCTGCCGCACTGGCCGCTTCCGCGAAAAGACTTACTAAGGAAAATGGCAAAAGAAAAAGTTCCCCAGGTCCACATCTGCACGCCTGAGGAGATCGAGGGCCAGCGGACCGCGTGCCGCCTCGCCTCCGAGCTCCTCGACTACATCACCCCGTTCGTGAAGCCCGGCGTCACGACGCTCGAGCTCGACCGCCTGATCCACGACTACACGATCGACGTCCAGAAGTGCCGCCCCGCGGACCTCGGCTACCCGAACGCGGACGGCGTCCCCTTCCCCGCCTCCTGCTGCACCTCGGTGAACAACGTGGTCTGCCACGGCATTCCGAACGAGCGGAAGCTGAAGAAGGGCGACATCGTGAATATCGACGTCACGAACATCTGGGGCGAGGAGTTCTACGGGGACACCTCGCGCATGTTCATTGTCGGGAAGCCCACCATCGCGGGAGCCCGACTCGCGCGAGTCACCTATGAGGCGATGTGGCGCGGGATCGAGGCCGTGAAGCCGGGGAACACGTTCCTCGACATCGCCCGGGCCTGCAACAAGGCGGCGGTCGACGCGGGCTATTCGATGGTGCGGGAGTATGGCGGCCACGGAATCGGCAAGGGCGTCTACCACGGCGAGCCCTGGGTTTCGCACTACCCCCTTTCCCCGGTCGACTATCCGCCGATCGGGATCGTGCTCGAGCCCGGGATGATGTTCACGATCGAGCCGATGGTGAACGCCGGGCGCCACCGGATCTCGAACCTCGGCGACGGCTGGACCGTCGTCACCACCGACCGGTCGCTCTCCGCGCAGTGGGAGCACACGCTCGTCGTGACGGAGACCGGGTACGAAGTCCTCACGCATTCCGCGGGCTGCCCAAAGCCGCCGGAATGGGCGACGCAGAAGTGGTAGTCACGAGCCGCTAGCTAAAACGAAACCCCCGGACGTCCGCGAAGGATTCCGGGGGTTCTTGTTTTCTCCAACCGTTCAAGGCGGCGAGGCCGTCTGGAATCAGGCCTTCCTCTTCCCGAACGCCCACCAGTAGACGAGCGCGACCATCATGCCGCCCACGATGTTCCCGAGGGTGACGGCGGAGAGGTTCCAGAGGATGCCGCCCAGCGTGATCACTGAAGGGTCGAACCCGGCAGGCGCCGGGAACCCGGTGAGGGCGAGGATGTAGCCGGTGGGGAGGAAGTACATGTTCGCGACGCTGTGCTCGAAGCCGAGCGCAACGAAGCCCGAAACCGGAAGGATCACGCCGAGGATCTTGTCCGTCACGCTCCTCCCCGCGAAACCGGTCCAGACCGCGAGGCAGACGAGCACGTTGCAGAGGATCCCCTTGCAGAAAAGCGTTCCCCAGGGCAGCGTCACTTTCCCCGCCGCGATCTTCATCATCGCGGCGCCCATTCCGCCAAGGTTCGGCGTGCCGGAGAAGTAGACGAGGAAGACGAGGAGAAGGGCGCCGACCAGGTTGAAGACCCAGACCGTGACCCAGTTCGCGAGCATTGGTGCGAGCCTGATGCGGCCGGCGGCGAGCGCCCCTGTCATCAGCGCGTTCCCCGTGAAGAGTTCGGACCCGCAGATGATGACAAGCGAAAGCCCGAGCGAGAACGCGACCGCTCCCGCGCAGCGCTGCACGGCGAACGATATCGCGGGGTCCGACATGAAGAGCGTGAAGTAGAGCCCCCCGAGCCCGATGAAGAACCCCGCCGCGATCGCGAGCGGAACCGTCTTCCAGAAGGTGAGAGATGCCTTCCCGACCCCGATTCCCTCCGCCTTCGCCTCAATCGCGGCCGGCGCGAGCGAATCCACTGACAGCGCCGGAGCCTTCTGCTCCGTCTTTTCCGCTTCTCCCATACTCCTCTTCTCCTCACGTGGGTGCATGTCCGTTCACGAGGAAAGATAGTAGGGAAAGCGGCATGGAATGGAAATCCGACTGAAGTCGGACCGCGCCTACTCACAAAGAATCGCCGCTCGGAGGAATCACCCGCCAGACTTTTCCAAATTCCGCGGAGGAGGAAGCATCCGCGGCTTGGCGCCTCAAAGGGGAAGGCGGCATTCCCGGAATGAGAGCGTGCCCCGAGTGAGGAAAGGCTCCGGAACCTTCGCTCCGGAGCCCTTTCCTGCGGAAAAGCGGGGAAGCCTCCCCTACTTCGGCGACTCGCGCTTGTAGCCGTAGAAGTTCACGGGTCGCTCCTGCACGCCGCTGATTCCGCGGAGCCGGTCGATCACCGCCTGGGCGCCCTCCTCGAGGAGGCTCTTCTGCGCAGGGGCCTTTGCTTCCTTCCCGACAGTCTCCCGGGCGATCGTCATGAAGAGCTTCACGCGGTTCGCGATGTTCGCTTCCGAACTTCCCGCCTCGAAGTCGAGTGCCATCAGGTTCGACTCGGGGTACTTGTGGCGGATCGCCTTCGCAACGCCCTTCCCCGTGATGTGGTTCGGAAGGCACCCGAAGGGCTGCAGGCAGAGCACGTTCGGCACGCCGTGGCAGATGAAGTCGATCATCTCGGCCGTGAGCAGCCAGCCTTCGCCAGCCTGCTCTCCAAGCGACACGATTCCGGAAACGGACTTCTTCATCCAGTCGAAGTTCGAAACCGGCATGTAGCGCGTACCCTGGAGCGCTTCCCGCATCGGGGAGCGGAACGACTCCAGCCGCTCCATGAGGACGCGGCTCACGGCGGCGGAAAGGAACGAGCCGTTCATGAACCGCCGCTGCAGGATGTTGTCCTCGAGGCAGTAGAGGAAGAAGTCAGCCATGTCGGTGAGGACAGGCTCCCCGCCCTCTGCGAGGATCATCTCGGCGAGATACCGGTTCGCGTCCGGGTGGTACTTGAGGAGGATCTCGCCCACGATCCCGACCTTCGGCTTCTCGACGTCGTCCTGGGGAACGGCGCCGAACTCCCGCACCATCGGGACGAGGTCCGACTCGAAGTCAGCGAAGCTGTTGCGGGCGGCGACGTCCTTCGCGCGGCCGAGCCACTCGTCAAGCTTCTCCTTCGCGTCGCCCTTGAAGAGCTCGTGGGCGCGGGTCGAGTAGTAAAGCCTCTGCAGCATGTCACCGTAGAGGAGCGCGATCGTGAGGCGCCGGAGCGCGAGGGGCGAGAGCGAGAACCCCGGCTGCTCGTTCAGCGAACCGCCGGAAATAGAGAGGACCGGGACCTGGCTGAAGCCCGCCTCCGAAAGCGCGCGCTTGAGGAGCGCGATGTAGTTCGTCGCGCGGCAGGGCCCGCAGGTCTGCGCGAGGATGAGCGCGGTGTGGTCCGGATCCTCGCAACCTTCCTTCAGCGCGTCGACCAGCTGCCCGATCGAGACGATCGCCGGGTAGCACGCGTCGTTGTTCACGTACTTGAGCCCGGTCTCGATCGCGGCCGGGGACGCGACCGGGAGAAGCTTCAGCCGGTAGCCGCTCGCCCGGAGCGCCGCTTCGAGGATCGTGAAGTGGATCGGGGACATCTGCGGGGCGAGGATCGTGTGGGTCTTCCGCATCGGGCGCGTGAAGACCGCATGGTGCTCGGACTCGGCCCCGCCCGAGCTTCCTGATCCGGTCCCCGGCCCGCGGCGGCCCGCCTTCCGCTCCTCGACCGTCGCGAGGAGCGAGGCGATGCGGATCTTCGCGGGCCCGAGCGAATCCCCCTCGTCGATCTTGAGGAGGGTGTAGAGCTTCCCTGAACGCTGGAGGATCTCGGACACCTGGTCCGACGTGATCGCGTCGATCCCGCAGCCGAAGTTCGTTAGGTGGACGAGCTCGACGCAGGGCTCGGCCGCGGCGAGCGCCGCCGCGCGGTAGAGCCTCGCGTGGTACGCCCACTGGTTCACGACCCGGAGCTTTCCGGGGTCAGGCGCAAGGTGCACCACGGAGTCCTCGGTCACGACCGAGACGCCGAGGGACGCGATGTAATCCGGGAGCCCGTGGTTGATGAGCGCGTCGACGTGGTACGGGCGCCCCGCGAGGAGGACCACGGTCTTCCCGGCGGCCTGCGCTTCCGAAAGCACCCGTTCGCCCTCTGCCGCTACCCGCTCGCGCCAGCCCTTCAGGGCATCCTCAGCCGCCCCGATCGCGCGCTCGAGCTCATCGTCCCCGAGTCCCGGGAACGACTGCTTCATCACGCGCTTCACGACGCGGCGGTCGGAGATCAGGACGTAGGGCGTCATGATCTCAGGCTTCACGCCCTCGGGAAGGTCCGCGTTCAGGCGCACCACCTCGGGGTAGCCCGCGACCACCGGACACGCGAACGTGTTGTCGGACTCCTTGAAGACCCGTTCCTCGCGCGGGATGCACGGGAACCAAATCCGCTTCACGCCGTGCGTCGCGAGCCACGTGATGTGGCCATGCGCGAGCTTCGCCGGGAAGCAGACCGACTGGCTCGGCATCGAGGAGAGGCCCGAGTCGAAGATCTGCTTCGAGGAGGCTGGGGAGAGCACCACGCGGAACCCGAGCTGCGTGAAGAGCGTGTACCAGTACGGGTAATGCTCGTAGATGTTCAGCGCGCGCGGAATCCCGATCTCGCCCCTCGGGGCGTTTTCGGGCGCGAGCGGCTCGCCTTCGAAGAGATGCTTCAGCTTCCAGGCGGCGACGTTATTCGTCGGCTCCTCCTTCTTCTTCGCGCCGCCGCGCGCGCCGAAGTCGCAGCGGTTCCCGGAAATGAACTTCCGGCCGTTGCTGAAGCGGTCCATCGTGAGCATGCAGTGGTTGTTGCAGCCCTTGCAGCGGAAGGAGCGCGTGATCACGTCAAGGGTTTCGAGCGAATCCGCGGAAAGTTCGGGCGCCGGAAGATTGCGCCGCTCGGTCTTTTCGCGCGCAATCAGCGCGCAGCCGTAGGCGCCCATCAGCCCCGCGATGTCAGGCCGCAGGACCGGGCGCCCGAGATGACGCTCGAGCACCCGGAGAAGCGCGTCGTTAAGGAACGAGCCCCCCTGGACAACCACGTGGTCACCGAGCTCGTCAGCGGACTTAAGCCTTAGCACCTTGTAGAGCGCGTTCCGGATCACGGAGTAGCAGAGGCCTGCCGCGATGTCGCCGATGTCCGCGCCTTCCTTCTGCGCCTGCTTCACGCGGGAATTCATGAACACCGTGCAGCGGGTGCCGAGATCCGCGGGCTGACGCGCGAAAAGCGCCTTCTCGACGAATTCAGGAAGCGAGAGCCCGAGGCTCTTCGCGAAGGTCTGGATGAAGGCGCCGCACCCGGACGAGCACGCCTCGTTCAGCTTCACCTGCGCGATGACGCCGTTCTCCGCCTTGAGGCACTTCATGTCCTGGCCGCCGATGTCGATCACGTAGGTGGTCCTCGGGTCGAGGAAAGTCGCTGCCTTGAGGTGGGCGACGGTCTCCACTTCCGTGAGCGGGGTTCCGAGGACCGAGGCCGCGAGGTCCGCGCCGTAGCCCGTCGTGCAGATGCCCCGGATCCGGGCGCCTTCGGGGATCGCGCGAAGGAGCTTCACGACCCTCGGCACGAGTGTCTTCAGGACAGCGCCCGTGTTGCTTCCGTACCAGGAGTCGACAATGCGGTTTTCGCAGTCGAGCAGCACCGCCTTCACGGTGGTGGAGCCAAGGTCAACGCCAAGCCAGAGGTCTCCCTTCGCTTCGGCGAGGGGCGCGGTGGGAGTCTTTCTCCTGTTATGGTCCGCGAGGAACCGCTCGTACTCCTCCCGGTTCTCGAAGAGCGGCGGAAGGCTTGACACGCGCTTCCCCGTCGGACGGCTGCGCTCGATCCGGGTGAGCCAGTCGGAGAGGAGGATCGGGCCCGCCCGGGTTTCGCCCTCAAGCCTCGGGCTAAGCGAGCAGAGCGCGGCGCCGTAGGCCACCATGTACTGGCCGTCCGGGGTGTCCGCAACCTTCTCCGGCGTGAGCTTCAGCGTTTCGATGAAGCGGTGGCGGAGTTCGCCGAGGAAGTGGAGCGGACCGCCAAGGAACGCGACCTTCCCCCGGATCGGCCGTCCGCAGGCGAGCCCGCCGATCGTTTGGTCGACAACGGCCTGCAGGATCGAGGCCGCGACGTCCTCGCGTCGGGACCCGGCGTTGAGCAGCGGGACGACGTCAGTTTTCGCGAAGACCCCGCAGCGGGAGGCGATCGGGTAGATCGTCTTCGCGCCGGAAGCTAGCTTGTTAAGGCCCGGGGCGTCTGTATTGAGAAGGGACGCCATCTGGTCGATGAAGGCGCCGGTGCCGCCGGCGCACACCTCGTTCATCCGGAGCTCCATGCCGTCCGTGAGGTAGAGGATCTTCGCGTCCTCGCCTCCGAGCTCGATCGCGACGTCGGTGTCAGGGGCAACGCGCTTGATCGCGCGGCTCGAGGCGATCACTTCCTGAATGAAGCCCGCGCCCGCGGCCACCGCGAGGTCGAGCGCGGCCGACCCGGTGAGCATCAGCTCAAAAGCGGTGTCCGGGTACTTCGCGCGGAGCTCCGAGAGAAGCGCGAGCGCCGTCTCCTTCACGGCGGCGCCGTGCCGGCGGTAGTCGCTTTCC
This sequence comes from uncultured Sutterellaceae bacterium, assembly GCA_902797695.1. Lineage (GTDB taxonomy): Bacteria > Pseudomonadota > Gammaproteobacteria > Burkholderiales > Burkholderiaceae_F > Mesosutterella. Next base: position 7,261 of record CADBTW010000087.1, on the reverse strand, counting down.
AGCAGTTTCCCGTCCGAGTCGACGACCGCGTACTTTGCGGTCGTGGAACCCAAATCCAAGCCTATGCCAAGAACCTTCAAAACCTGCACTCCAGAGGAAGAGCTTCAGCCACCGTGAAAACGGGAAAAAACGAACCCGGCCTGCGGCTTCAAGGGGAAGCGCAGGCGTTCGTCGTTCCTTTCCGGTAACGGCGTCATACTGAATTTGGGAAAAATTCTGTCAAAAGGGACCGGAACCGGAACGGCCACGGAATGCACGTTTTCCCCTAGACAAAATGTTCCTCTAAGCCTTAAGTACGCTCCTGTAGATCGAAAGGACGTCTTCCGGACTAAGCGGAACGAAGTGCCCGAGGGTGCCCGACCTCGCCGCGCGGCGCGCGAGCTCCTCAAGCGGCGCAGAGCCCGCCCCGAGCTCCTCGAGGCTTCCCGGCATTCCCATTTCGCGGTAGAAGGCGCGAAGCCTCGCGATTCCGTCCCGGACCGCGGCGGAGTCGTCCTGCTCCACGCTTCCCATCACGTTCCTCGCCCACTGCGCGACGCGCTCCGGGCGACGGGCTCCCGTGAACGCGAGGAACCCCGGAATCACGACCGCGAGCCCGGCCCCGTGCGTGATCTTCGGGTTCCAGGCGGAAAGCTCGTGCTCCATCCCGTGGCTCGCCCAGTCCTCCTCCTGCCCGAGGCCGTAGTAGCCGTTGTGGGCGAAGGCTCCGGCAACGCCCACCTGGCTCCACGCGTCGTAGTTCCTCGGGTCGCGCCGGATCTCGAGGCCGAACTTCATGATCGAGCGCATTGCGGCCTCGGCCTGCCCGTCGACGAAGCCGGTCGCGGGAGTGTTCGTGAAATAGCGCTCCATGATGTGGCTCATCATGTCGACGACACCCGCCGCGGCCTGATAGGGAGGAAGCGTGAAGAAAAGCTCAGGATCGATGACGGAGACCATCGGACGGATCAGCTGGCTCGCCGTCCCCCATTTCTTGTCGCCGTTCGAGACGACAACCCGCATCGACTGCTCGGACCCTGCGGCAGGTATCGTGAGGATCACGGCGATCGGGAGCGCCCGTACGCACTTCGCCTTCCCGGAGAAGAAGTCCCAGGGATCGCCCCCATAGGGAACCGCCATCGCGGCCGCCTTGCAGGTGTCGATCACGGAGCCGCCCCCGACTGCGAGGAGGACGTCCGCTCCCCAGTTCCTCGCGTCGGAAGAGAGCTCCCGGATGAGACCGATGTCGGGGTTTGGGCGGACGCCGCCCTTCTCGCGGACCTCGAGCCCGGCCTCCCGGAGAGACCCAGTGACGCGGTCGTAGAGCCCGGTCCTCTTCACAGAGCCCCCGCCGTAGACGAGGTAGACGCGCCCCTTCGGGAAGCGCGCGGCGAGCCGCTCGCCGATTGAATTCTCCGCACCGCGCCCGAAGACGAGCTCGGTGGACGAGCAGAAGTCAAAGCTGTTCATGTGGATCCCCCAGGTAAAAGCCGATGGTTGTGTGCGGAAGCTTATCCTCTATTCGCCCGGGATAAACGATCCGGGGGCTATTCCCCTTCCATGGGGAAATCCCTTTAATGATCCTTTCGCGGTATGGCCATCCTTGACTTACCTCTCGGCGCAGATTATCTTTTCGGCCATGTTCAAATCGGCGAAAAATGGTGCCGCGGCGAGGCTCTCAGCCCGCGCGCGCAGGAATTCCCTTGGGCTCCGCGGACGGCGGGGCTGGAATAGCCGTTCCCCAAAAGAAATCTTCCTTTTTCAGGAAGATTTTTTTTGCTCGGAAAAGCCGGAGGGACGTCCCAGCAGCGCCCGGAACTGCCCGCCAAGGCACCTTTCGCCCTCTTCACGCTTCGCTTTAACTTCAACGCACCGAGGTAATTCCAAATGATGGACAAGCCCCTCACGGTTCGAGACCTGATCGAACCGGCTATCAAGAAGGCGGGCGGCTGGGTGAACACCCACGCCCACGCTGACCGCGCTTTCACGCTCTCCGACAAAGTGCTCGAAATCCGCCGCACCTACACGCTGCAGCAGAAGTGGGACGTGCTCGACCAGCTGAAGCGGAACTCTACCGAAGAGGACTACTACCGCCGGTTCTGCCAGTTCTTCGAGCTGATGATCAGCCAGGGCGTCACCGCGGTCGGGTCCTTCGTCGACATCGATCCGCAGAGCGAGGACCGCGCGATCAAGGCGGCGCTTCGCGCCCGCGAGCACTACCAGGACCAGATCACGATCAAGTACGGCAACCAGACCCTGAAGGGCGTGATCGACCCCGAGGCCCGCAAGTGGTTCGACATCGGCTCCGAGCTCGTCGACTTCATCGGCGCACTCCCGAAGCGCGACGAGCGCGACTACGGGCGCGGCGAGGAAGCCTTCGACATCATCCTCGAGACCGGGAAGAAGTACGGCAAGATGGTCCACGCCCACGTCGACCAGTTCAACTCCTCTGACGAGTACGAAACCGAAATGCTCGCCGCGAAGACGATCGAGCACGGCATGCAGGGCCGCGTGGTCGGAATCCACGGGATCTCGATCGCCGCGCACTCCCAGAAGTACCGCAACAGGCTCTACGCGCTCCTCAAGGAAGCGAAGGTGATGATGGTCACCTGCCCGACCGCGTGGATCGACACCCGCCGCTCCAACACGATCAGCCTCTCCCACAATTCGATGACGCCCGTGGACGAGCTCGTTCCCGCCGGGGTCACGGTTGCCCTCGGCACCGACAACGTCTGCGACGCCATGGTCCCGTGGTGCTCGGGCGACATGTGGCACGAACTCACGCTGCTCGCCACCGGCTGCCGGTTCGACGACTTCGACAACCTCGTGAAGATCGCCACGGTGAACGGCCGCAAGGTGCTCGGGATCGAGCCCTACGACGACGAAACCCCGCTCGCGAAGTAGAGGAGAAAAGGAAAAATGACTGAACTCAACGCTAACTCCGGCCGCCACCTGATCATCAAGTCCTCGCCGATCGCCCGCGACATCACGGCCGAGAACCTCCTCTCGATCGGCGCGGTGAACTTCCTCCTCGAGAACCCGATCAGGCTCAAGTCCGGCCTCGTGACGCCGATCTACGTCGACAACCGCCAGCTGATCTCCCATCCCGAGGAGTGGCACGACGTGATCGAGACGATGGCGACCTGCGTCGAGGGCCTGAAGACCAAGGTCGACTGCGTGGCCGGGGTCGAGGGCGCGGGCGTCAGCCACTCCGCCGCCCTCGCCTACCGGATGAACATCCCGAACGTCTACGTCCGCCGGAGCGCGAAGACCTACGGCGACCGCTCGAGGCTCGAGGGCGCGTCCGTGAAGGGCAAGCGCGTGCTCCTGATCGAGGACCACATCTCGACCGGCCTCTCCAGCCTCGACGCGATCCAGGCGCTTCGCGACGAAGGCGCGACCGTGACCGACTGCCTCTCGATCACGAACTTCGACATGCCGGAAACCGAGCGGCTCTTCGCGAAGGCGGGGGTCGCCACCTACGCGATGCTCCCCTTCAGCTTCATCCTCGAGAAGGCCGAGTCGATGGGGATGATCAACACGGAGCAGCACCAGAACCTGACCGACTGGCTCTCGACGCCGTGGACCTGGTGCATGCAGCACGGGTTCGCAGTGACAGGCGCAGAGAACTAGAGCCGAAACAGGAGGGCGATCCGGGGAGGCGGGGCAAATCCCCCTCCTCTCGCACCCAAAACCCGCTCGCCGCAGGAAAGAGATCCTCTTCCCTGCGGTTTTTTAGTGCCTCGCGAAGAGTTTTCCCTTATGATATATCGAAAAGCCATGTTTTGAATCCCAGGCCCTCAGATGCAGCTAACACGCTATACGGACTACAGCCTCAGGGTGCTCCTCTACCTCGCGGTCGACCGCGACAGGACGCCGCCCGTGACGGTTGACGAGCTCTCGCAGCAGTTCAACATCAGCCGCAACCATCTCGTGAAGATCGTGCACGAGCTCGGAAGAAGCGGCCTCCTCCTCACCGTCCGGGGACGGGGCGGCGGCGTGAAGCTCGCGCGGGACCCGTCCGAGTACCGGATCGGGGAAATCGTCCGGATGCTGGAAGGAGGGAAGCCACTCATCGACTGCCGCGCCGTGGGCTGCGTCCTCACCGGACGCTGCAGCCTTTCCGGGGCCCTCTGGAAGGCGACCGTGAAGTTCTTCGAGGAGCTGGACAAGTACACGCTCGCGGACGCCCTTGACGACCGGACGAAGGCGGCGGTTGAGGAGATCCACCCGAGCATCGAGGCGCTCCTCAGGAGCCGCGAGCTGCTCTGCGCGGCGCAGCGGAAGCCCGCCTGCGCGGCCCCGTCGAGAAGCCTCAGCGCGACGAGGCTTTCGAGCAAGGGATTTTCCATCACGCGGAGAGTGAAGATCCACGAGGAAAGCTAGCGGCCACGCGATGGACATGGTTAAGGGGAGCTGCCCTGAACGGGGCCAGCTCCCCTTTTCATTTCGTTCTGACAAAGGAAAACGCTTAAGTCCGGGCGAAGCAGCCTTCAGTCGTTCCCCGAGACGCCGTGCTTCTCGACGCCCTGCTCGCCCGAAGGCCCGCCATCAGCAGTGAAGTCCCTCCGGATCAGCCAGAGGTAGGCGAAGGCGACGAGCTGCACGACGCCTGAGGCGATCATCGTCGCCTGAAGCGTCATGAAGGACGCGATCGCGCCGCCCGCGAGCGGGCCGACGATCGACCCCGCCTGCTGCACGGAGAAGGAAACCCCGTAGACCCTGCCCCGTTCGTTCGACGCTGTGTAGCGCGTGAGGAGCGCGTTCACCGCGGGGAAGATCCCGGCAAAGGCGAGTCCCCCGATGAACCGGAGCACAATGAAGGGGTCGAGGGACGGCGGAAGCGCGGAGACGATCGCGAAGACCGCGGCACCGAGGTTCGAAATGAGGAGGACCGGGCCGAAGCTCGTCCGCTGCCCGATCCAGCCCCAGAGGGGCGACGCGATCACGCCTGCGATTCCGAGTATCGCGAAGACGAAGCCTGAGAGTGCGACAAGGTTTTCGGTCGACCCCTGAAGCTCCGCGATGTAGAAGGAGAAGATCGGCATCGAGAGCGTGACGGAAGCCTGGGTGAGGCCCGCCGTCACGAGAAGCCCCCGGAGCTGCGGGTTGCGGAAGAAGCTCCGCTGCTTTTCCTTCTGAACCGGGGCCGCGGCCTTCTTCCCGACCGCCGCGGGGGGCTTCCGAGGTTCCTCGCGCACCATGACGAAGAGGAGGACCGTGATGAGGGAAAGCGCGATGCCGCCCGCGTAGAAACTCCACCGCATGCCGAAATGCTGGGCGAGGAGGCCGCCAAGCAGCGGCCCGATCACGCCGCCCGCCGTGAGCGCGCCCTGCATGACGCCCATCGAGATTCCGAGCTTCTGCTGCGGGCAGTTCGAGCTCATGATCGCGAGGAGCGCGGCCCAGAGCCCAGCCGCGACGCCCTGGAGCGTGCGGACGAGGAAAAGCTGGAAGGGCGTCTGGACGAGGCCCCCGAGCGTATAGGAGAGCGCGAGGAGAACCGAGGACCGGAGTGCCATCAGCTTCCGGCTTCCGCGATCCGACATCGCGCCCCAGATCGGGGCCATCACGGTGCTCACGAGGAACGTGATCGAGAAAATCGCCCCGGACCACATGTTGACGTGCTCCGTCACGCCGAGCTCCTCGGTGAGATAAACCGGAAGGAACGGGATCAGCATCGTGTAGCTTGAGCTCATCAGCACGCAGGAAAGCGTGAGTATGGCGAGCAGTACCTTCCAGTTCATTGGCTTGAAGCTTTTCTCTTCGGCGGGCTTTTCCGGCATGCGTTTTTCTCCAGGTCTGTCCTAATGTACTCCTCGGAAGGATCGTGGCGGAGACGGGTTCCATCAGCCGTGGCATCCGGGGCCGCGCTCCAGCTAAAATGCCCCCGTTGCGGCACAGCTGCCGCGGAAGTGTTCCGGAAACGCGAGGGGGCAAAGGAATTGGGAGAAAGCGACTCGACATTGAGAAGCGAAGCCGCGAGGCACGCCGTCACCCTCCTCAGGGGAATTCAGGGGACCGCCCCCGGCCTTCGCGCAAGGGCGCTTTTCCCTGAGGCGTCCTTCGCGGACTGCGGATCGCTCAAGACCTGGAACCTCGCCGAGAAATCCCCGGACGGGTTCCTCGGCCTGTACACGCGCCCCCTCATCGTGAGCCGGTGCGAAACGGCCCCGACGTTCCTGCGCCATCTCGGAACAGAAGGCTCTGAGATGGCGAAGGGGATCATCCTAGCCGGGAATCCCGACGAAGCTTCGGCTGAAGCCCTGAGAATGCTCGGCAGCGCGCTCTTCGAAGCCGAAATCCTCCCGCCTCCGCTTCCTTCTGCCGCCGGCCTCCGGATGCCGGAACCCGGAATGGTTTCACGAGAGCTCCTCGCGCTCCCCCCTGAAGCATTCTGCGGCGCGCTCCCCGAAACAGAGTCCCCGGACTCCGCCGCCGCGTACTGGTCGCGGTGGCTCTCCGAATACGTTGACGCGGCACTCGGCCGGCAGATGAAGAGCCGAAGCCGGGGGCCGTTCTACAGCCTCATGAAGGCCGCCGCCGCGCACTGCGGTCTTGGGCTCAACCTGCAGGAGCTCGCCTCCGAAAGCGGAGTCCCGGTCCTCTCCGTCCGAAAGTGGATGACGAAGCTCTGCGAAAGCCGCGTCACGCGCTTCGTGCCCCCCGTGAGGCAGCCGGAAGGCCACCGGCACATCAAGCGCCCGAAGCTTTTCTTCACGGACACCGGACTCGCCTGCTACCTCATGAACTTCGCGGGGCCTTCAGGCTTCAGGAGTTCCGGAGCGTTCCGCCCGGTCATCATGAACGCCCTCGCGATCGAAATGGAAAAGGCCGTGCGGGAAAGCGGCGGAGCACCATCCCTCAGCTACTACGAGGATACGAACAGGGTGCGGGTGGACTTCATCCTGGAGGTCAGCCAGGCATGCTTCCCGGTTTCCTTCGCGGAGAACGCGAAGGAAATCGAGGAAAGGCTCAGGAACACGAACGTCATAACACGGGCGGGACTCCGCCTTGGAACGCCCACGATCGTGCTTCCGAAGGAAGCGGAAGAGGTCGCGGAGTCTTTCCTCGAACGAGCAGCGTTCATCCTCGTCTGACACGACTCGCGCGGTACAGCCGGAGACTCCTTCGGAAACACTCCTGCCGCACATAAGACAAACCCCTCGGAGGAGGAATCCTTCGAGGGGCTTGCATGATGAGGGAGCCTGACGGTGACCTACTTTCACCGGAAATACAACCGACTATCATCGGCGCGGGAGCGTTTCACTGTCCTGTTCGG
>CADBTW010000086.1 GCA_902797695.1 uncultured Sutterellaceae bacterium | reverse complement strand
TATATCCGAAATTACCGGGAGGCAGAAGGAAATCTTTGCGAGAGTGGGTGTTCCTCTCCCTGCCGAAGAGGTCTACGCAGTATAAAAACTAGCGGAATTCACGCGAAGAGCACGAGCTTTGCAAAGGCCATGCAAAGCGCCGTATACACGGCGAAAAGCAAAATGGTTTTAGCTGAAGCCCTACGGGATGGGATGAATGGCTTCGGACCGCCATCTTCCTGAGAGGAATTTTGCATTTTTTCAAAGCCCTCACACCAATGTTTTAACTTCGACAATAAGCAGTTAATGCTCTTTGTGGGGGGGTAAGCATAATTTTGATTTTAAAAATAAAATTCTAAAAACCACAAAATCCACAATTCGGAATAGTCTATCACGGCATACAAAGAATGAAAATCTCTACTTTTTCTTATTTCAACGTGAGAAGCGTAATTTCGGTCGCGGCGCCGATCCGCGCGGGCACCCCGCTCCAGGAGCCGATTCCGGGCGAGACGTAGGCGGGGATCGTCCCAGCCCGGTAGAGTCCGCTTACGAACCCATGGTTCTGGAGTGAAACGAAAGGTTTTAGAAAGAAAAGTTGCCCGCCGTGGGTGTGCCCCGCGAGGATGAGCCCCGCTCCGTACCGGGGATCCGCCCACTTCACGCTGTCCTTGGGTCGGTGGACCATGAGTATCCGGAGGTCGTCCTTCGCCGGGGCGGAGGAAAGCGCCTTCCCGATGTCCGGGCCCGGGAACCCGAACTGACGTCCGGTGCGGTCCGCGAGGCCGACGAACGACACGGTCTTCCCATTCACCTGATAGGAGGCGCTCGCGTTGTCGAGGAACGGGAGCCCGAGCGAGAGGTAGAACTTTTTCCAACCCGCGAAATTCACGTAGTAGTCGTGGTTCCCGGGGATCAGGATCACGCCGTGCTTCGCGCGGAGTTTGCTGAGGAACCCCATGTAGTCGCGCTTAGAGTCCGGGGTGCCGTCCGCGATGTCCCCCGTCACGACGACGAAGTCGGCCGACAGCGTGTTGACGCGCCGCGCGATCTCCTCGAACCGGTCCTTTTCAAAAAGCGGCGACACGTGGATGTCGGAGAGGTGGACGATCCGGAGCCCTGAGAGTTCCGCGGGGAGTCCCGGTACAGTCACCGCGGTCTCGCGGACAGGGGGAAGCGTCTTTACGTTGATCCCGCCCCAAAGGGCGAGGGCGGAGGCAATGGCGAAGAGCGCGGCGTAGAAGGCGCCCGGGAGCCGGCCCCGCTTTCGGAAGAGTGTGGCGACGAGCACCACGACCCGTGCCGCGTCCGTGAGGAAGAGAAGGATCGCCGAGAAGGACGCGGCCGTGAAGAAGAAGCCGACAACTGAAAGCACGGCGTGCATGGATTCCCACGGGTGCCCGAGCGCCTCCACCATGAGGAGCGGGTAGAGGAGTGAGGAGACGAGCGCGAACGCTGCGGCTCCGAGCCTAACCCCTTTCCCGAACCGCCAGAGGATGAAGTAGGTTCGTGCCGCGAGGTAGCAGCCAATCGCAGCGAGCGCCGCGTAGTAGAAAAGTGTCATTGCCGTCTGTTCGTGGGAATCGTTCCTGAAGTCCTGTCGGTAATGTTAGCGGAGGAGAAGGCCGGGGAACCTGTCCTTTTCCGCCGCGATTCATGAGACCGGGGGCCGCAAGGGGGAACGGGCGCGGACACGAAAAAAGGCGCAGCCCTGAGCGGGATGCGCCTTCTTCAGAAATCAATCCCTTAGGGGGAAGGATTACTTCGCGGCAGCGTTCATCGCCTTGATGGCGGCGGACAGGCGGCTCTTCTGGCGGGCGGCGGCGTTCTTGTGGAGAACGTGGCGGCAGGCGAAGCGGTCGAGGATGCCGGAGGTCTTCTTGAACTCGGCTTCGGCGGCGGCCTTGTCGCCAGCGGCGACGAGCTTCTCGACAGCCTTGATCGCCGTGCGGTAGCGGGTGCGCTGGGCGGAGACGCGGAGGTTATGCTCGATCGCCTGACGGACGCGCTTGCGGGCCTGTTTCGTATTTGCCATTTTGAACTTTTCCTTTTTCTAAGTTTGCCCGGCGGAATCTCGATCCCGGTGGGGCTTATGGATGGGACTTCTGTCCTGAAGTCCGAAAGCACTAACTATATCAGGAATTTTCGTTCCGATCAATGCAGTTTTGAGGCCGCGGCGCGGTAAACTTCCTCATTCTTTTTCTGCTTCCCTGCGGAAAGGTGGCTGCATTGCGGCCTCAAGTGGGAAGCACGGTTCCTGAGCTGGTTGCCTTCCGTATGAGTCTCTTCCGATCTGCCGCCTCGATTTCGTTCCTCACGCTGATCTCCCGGATCACGGGCGTGATCCGGGACATGCTGATCGCGCGGTTCTTCGGCGCGACGATCGAAACGGACGCGTTCTATGTCGCGTTCCGGCTTCCGAACATGCTCCGGAGGCTCTTCGCCGAGGGGGCGTTCCAGCAGGCGTTCGTCCCGATGGTGGCTTCGGTCCGGGAGACGGAAGGGGAGGAGCGGACGAAGACCTTCGTGGACCACGTGTTCTCGGTCCTCATTCCTGCTGTCGTCCTCGTCAGCATCCTCGGCGTCTTCGCGGCACCGGTTCTTGTCTTCCTCATCGCGTCAGGCTTCAGGTCGGACCCCGCGGCGTTCGACCTCGCGACCTCCCTCACCCGCTGGATGTTCCCCTACATCGCCTTCATGAGCGCTGTCGCGATGAGCGCCGCGATCCTGAACACCTACCGGAACTTCCGGGTGCCGGCTTTCACCCCGGTCCTCCTCAACTTCTCCTTCATCACCTGCACGGTGCTCCTCGCGCCCCACGTCTCGCACCCGATCTACGCGCTCGCGTTCGCCGTGATCGCGGGCGGCGTCCTCCAGCTCGCGTTCCAGGTGCCGGCGCTCCGGAAGATCGGGATGATCCCGAGGTTCTCGAGCCTAAGGACCGCGCTCCGGGACTCGGCGGTCGTTGCGACGATGAAGCAGATGGTGCCGGCGCTTTTCGGCGTAGCGGTCGCCCAGCTCTCGATCCTCATCAACACGAACATCGCGTCGCACCTCGAAAAGGGCGCGGTCACCTGGCTCAACTACGCGGACCGCCTGATGGAGTTTCCGACGGCGCTCCTCGGGGTAGCGGTGGGAACGGTGCTGCTTCCCGCGCTTTCCGCAGCGCACGCGTCGGGGGATGAGCGCCACTATAACGAGCTCCTCGACCACGGCCTGCGGCTCATCGTCCTCCTCGGGATTCCGGCTGCGGTCGGCCTCTTCGCCTGCGCGGACGGCCTCGTCGCCTTCCTCTTCGGCGGCCGCGCGTTCACGGGCGAGGACGTCCGGCAGACCGCCTATGGCGTGATCGGGTACTCGGTCGGACTCCTCGGGCTCATTTCAATGAAGATCGTGGCGCCCGCTTTCTACGCGAGGAAGGACATCAAGACTCCGGTGAAGGTTGCGGCCGTGAGCCTCGCCTGCGTCCAGGCGATGAACCTCGTCACCGTGCCGCTTTTCCATCAGGCGGGGCTCGCGCTTTCTGTCGGCCTCGGGAGCCTCGTGAATTCCGGGATCCTGCTCTATCTTCTCAGGAAGAACGCGATTTTCACGCCGCTCGACGGCTGGAAGAAGCATTTCTTCTGCGTTGCCGTCTCTTCCTTCCTCATGCTCGCGGTGCTAGTCGGCATCCAGTGGCACATCGACTGGACCGCACTCGCGGATCCGTGGGTTGTCCGCGCCGCGAAGGTGCTCGGGATCGTCGCGCTGGGTGCCGCGGTCTACGGCGCCTCGATGCTCGCGCTCGGCTTCAGGCCGCGCGACCTGAGGCCGCCGAGGAAGAAGATTGAGGAGAAAAAGGCCTAGGCCTCGCCTTCCCGCCCCTCGGCCTCTTCCTCAGAAGTTGCCCGGGCGTCGAGAAGCGGGAATTCCTCGGTCGGGAACGCGACCGCTTCGTCGTCCGTCAGTTCGTCAAGGCCCCGATCACCGCTTCGCGCCGTGTTGACCGCGTAGTTAAGCTTCGCGTAGGCCGCCTGGAGCTCGTTCTCCATGATGTCCTCGGCTTCCTCGGGATGCTTTCCGAGGGCCTCTATCGCGTGCTCGAGCTCTTCACGGGCGTCCTCAAGCGTCGCGACCAGCCAGTCGGTGTTTATCGGATCCTTCTCGGCCATCAGGGGTTCCTCCTTGACGTTTTGTTCTCGGGGCGCAGTATGCACCTAATCCCGCGCGGTCGTCAGGGCACGGCGTCTACTCGCCGCCGCCAAAGTCCGTGTCCACGTTTCCGCTCCAATCGGGCTCGTCGGACCATGAGTCGGAGTCCCGGTCCCCGAAAGTCCTGTTCCACTCCCGCCGAACTTCTGCCTCTTCCGCCACTGCCTCCTGCTTTTCCACGCGGCTCGCGGTTCTCCAGACCCAGTCCATTTCCTTGTATACGCCCCGCAGTTCTTCCCTCAGTTCTCCGGGCGTCATGTCCGGGTCGTCCTCGAGGTTCTGAATCACGTGCTTGAGGGCGTCCCTCGCGTCATTCATTTCCTTCACGAGCAGTTTTCTTTCGTCAGAATCCATTCCTACCGTTCCTCCTTGCCTTAGAGAATGTCCGAAGGGAAGAAGATTTCCTTGGAACAAGCCTTTTCTCCTGATTCTATGAGGCCTGAGAAGTGTTCGATGAAGATGAAACCACGAACATTGTTTGGTTATTCGCTAAATCGAGTGGGTAAGGCCTGAAAAAGGTTTCCCCTCAAAAGGCTTTCCTGTAGGGGAGAAATCGGAAAAAT
>CADBTW010000085.1 GCA_902797695.1 uncultured Sutterellaceae bacterium | reverse complement strand
CAGGCGGCGAAGGGCATAAATCCAAGTGAGGTCTGACAGAGTTGGGAATTTTTTCAGATTCTCGGAAAGATGGCTTGACAAACACCGAAGTCCGAATTGTCGTTTTTGTCCGGGCAGAGCGCGTCACACAGTTGCGATTCGAGATCTGACCAATCCGTCCCCGCACTGTTGGGAATCTTTGTCTCTTCTTTCATGATGCTTTTGCTTGCGCATGTTGGAGTTCGCGGGGCACGGGCCATCGGCTGGAATCCTCAGGCCCAGGGATCGCCTTTCCCCTGCGTTGTCAAACCCTGGAGTTCGTAACTGGAGGACGTTGGCTGAATTGCCGGGTTTAACCCGAAAGCCGGCTGACCCCATGGGGTAGCTTCATTTCCCTCCTTTCAAAGCACGCGGGGCACCTGCCACTCTTCGAACTCGCCGGGATCGAACCGGCCTTTTTCCCGCAGCGCGGCTTCGTACTTCGTTTCCCTTGGGGGATTTCCATTCTTTCCGCCTTTCGGGATCACGGAGAACCAGAGCGAAGTGTTTTCCCCAAGGTCGAGGAGAACGGAGTCCGGGCATTTCTTCGAATGCTGGACGCAGTAGATCCCCCGTATCCTTTTCCCTACGGCCCCCGGGAAGAACCTGCTGATGTCCTCGGTCCGGGTTCCTTTCCGCTTGAGCGCGGCTTCGTTGCAGTAGAAGACGAGTTCTGGGGTGGCGACGAGCGTCGCGCCCTCGCAGCAGAGTGCGACGAGCCCGTCGAAGGTGTGCGCGTGTTCGTATTCGCCGTAAAGAACCACGCCGGGGCCGGAACCGCTTCCTTCCCTTTCCCGCCTGGAAGTGAACTTCACGGAGTCGATTCGCTTGCCGTCCACCTCCATGAAGCTCCTGAACCCGTCGATCGGCTCGCCGTTCGCAAAGGCAGTGGCGCAGGCGGCGACTCCCCCGGCATCGAACCCCATTATGGTCGAGTCAAACCAGCGGTTGTATTCGACTTCTGTCCACAGATCCTGGAGGCAGGTTTTGCCGTCATGGGCTGTCGGATCTACCGGCAGCGTGGGGTCGGCGCCGGCTTCAAGCAGGAGCTTCGCCGCCCGCATGACGGCGGGAGTTCCTTTCCACCTGAGTGCACAAAGACCGCTGACTCCGACACGGCCCTCGTGAGCCCTGGGGTCGAGCCCGTGGCGGAGGAGAAACTCGACGATCTGGTCTGCGTCCACGTAGGCCCAAAGAAGGGCGTCGTTAAGAAGTCCTATCCAAGCCGAATAATTCCAATTCGGATCCGCGCCTCTTTTCAGGCGCTCTTCCGCCCGGGAAAAGTCCGGTTTTTTGGTTTCACCCTCATGAAGAGCGACCGCAAGTTCTTCATCGAGCGCCTCCTGTTCTGTTTCGCCGGTTTCTTCTTCCATGTCATCCATTTTTTGTTCCCTTCTGGCCCCGACTGCTAGGAGCAGCCTTCGGACAATGCCTTCTTTTTCCGAAGGATCCACGCGTGTCGGCCGTCCTCCTCGGGAGCCATCTTCACGAGCTTCGGTTCGAATCTTGCGAGCGTGTCGACGAGGTCCGACTGGGAGGCCATCACGCGGCCGATGTCCTTGTAGACCTCGGGCGACTCGTCTAGCGACCCCGAGAGGAGCCGCACGCCGCGCTCATCCAGCAGCTCTTTCATCCGGTTCCGGTCAAGCGTCCGGAAGGCGGCGCCGCGGCTCATGAGGCGTCCCGCGCCGTGCGAGCAGGACGCGTAGGACTCGGGGCTCCCCTTCCCTCGGACCACGAACCCCGGGGTCCCCATCGAGCCCGGGATCACGCCGAGGACCCCTTTTCCCGCCGGGGTCGCGCCCTTCCTGTGGACCACGAGCTCCTCGCCCCCGTGGTTCTCCTTCCAGGCGAAGTTGTGGTGGTTCTTGACCATCCCGATCGCCTCGAGCCCGAGGTGGCGGAGGACGTGGCGGTGGATCAGCTCGTGGTTCGCGGCGGCGTAGCGCCCCATCAGCTGCATCGCGCTCCAGTAGCCTTCGCCCTCGTCCGTCCCGAGCTCAAGCCACGCGAGGTGCCGGAGCGACTCGGGGAGCTCAGGGTGGAGGGACGCGGCAAGCGCGCTATAGAACTTCGCGACGCCTTCGCCCGCCCCGCGGCTTCCGGAGTGGGAGAGGAGGGCGAGGTAGGTGCCCGCGGGAAGACGGAACCCCGGTTCGTCCACCGCCTCAGGCACGGTGAGTTTCCCGAATTCGACGAAGTGGTTGCCGCTTCCGCTCGTCCCGAGCTGCATCGCCGCCTTGTCCTTCAGGTCCCGGGTGACTTCGGTGACGGCCCAGTCCTCGTCCATCACGGGGTGGGAGCGCCGCTCGCCCTTCTCGAACCGCGCGCCGACCCCGAACCGGGTCTCGGCTTCGAGGGCCTCGGCGAAGCGGTCCGTGTTCCGCTCGAATTCCCCGTACGGGATCCCGACCACCGTGAGCCGCATCCGGCAGGCGATGTCGACCCCGACCGCGTACGGGATCACGGCGTTCCGGACGGCGAGTACGCCCCCGATCGGAAGGCCGTACCCAGAGTGGGCGTCAGGCATCAGGGCGCCGCCCGCGGAGACGGGGAGCGAGCACGCGTTTTCCATCTGCTTGATGGCGGTCGGCTCGACCGGATCCGTACCCCAGCGCTTCCAGGGCGCCTTCAGCCCCGGAACGTAGAAGACACGGCCCTTCCGGATCCCCGCGAGGCTATCAGCGAGCGGCGCGAACCATTCGGTCCACTCCCCGAGGTCCTCGGCACCTGGCGTTTTCGAGAGGAGAAGCGTCCTGAGGACGCCCTTCAGCTTCTCTTCGTCCGCCCCGCGCGCGACCGCGGTGTTGAAGAGCCGGAGGGCGGTCGAAATGATGTTCCGTTCAGACGGCACCCCGAGCGAAACCACTTCCTTTGCGTTCAGCATTTTCTCTATTCCTTCCAATTAGTTGTTTTCTCTTCTTCGGGACCGCTCCGGACGCCATTCACCCGGACTGTCCACGCGCCATCCGCGTCCTTCTCCATCCCGACCGCGTTTCCGGTGAAGAGCCGGATCACGTCCGCCGCCGCCCGGGTCCGCGCGGTCGGGCGCGTCGTCCTGAAGACCCCGCCCGCGCCGAGCGCGAGGGGAACGAGGAGGCGCTCCGCGAGCCCGGGCGTTACCGGCACCATTCCGTGAAGGAACCGGAGCGCTTCCCTCGCGGCCGCCTCCGCGACGCTCTCGGCAGACGTCCTGACGGTGCCGGCCGAGGAGAAGACCGCGGTCCCGGTTTCGGTCTCCGCTTCGATCACGACCGCGTTCCCGACCCCTTCGGATCCTGATGCTCGGTCACGGATGACCGAGCTCTCGTCCACCCCGAAGGACGGCCCGAGGAGCTCCGAAACAACCCGTGCCTCGCGATCCGCGATCCCCGGGTCGAGACCTTTCAGGACGACACGCGCGCGGACCGAGACGATTTCCCCGCGGCGGACGAGTTCGAGCGGCTCCGGCGAGAAATTTCCCGAAACCCGGGCTCGGACTTCGCCGGCTCCCGGCGCCGGGAACCCTCTCCTGACCTGCTCGAACGCGACGGGCCATCCGGCCTTTTGAAGTGAGGGACCGAGGGTGAGCGTGAGGAATTCGCCCGGGACAGCCCCTGGCGAATACGTCGCCCCGGTGACGGAAAGTGCGACCGAAGTGCCTGACGTTCCGAGCGCGAGGGGAAGAACAAGGCTCTGAAGCAGTTCCGCCGCGCTCCCCGCGACGCCAAGCGTCAACCTGAGGCTTTGGGATTGGATTTCGCCTGGCTCGAACAAGAATTCCTCGGACCCCATGACGGCTCCTTCCGCCTTCCCGCCGCAGAGCGAAGAGAACGCCCGGATCGCCGCGAGGTGCTCCCGGAGGAGCCCGGGCTTCGGTTCTCCCGCGCGGAACCGCTGGACCCTGAAGGGAACGCCGAGCGACGCCGAAAGCGCGAGGGCGTCCCGGAGGAGCGCACCGCCCCCCGTTCTGCCGTCAAGTGCGAGGATCTTCTTCATCACTTCTTCTCCTTTTTTCCCTTTCTCATACGCAAACGCCGTGCCAGTTTTGCCGGAATGAATGAAATCAATGGCATGGAGGATACGTTCCTCTCCTTCGGCTTCTTCCTTATGATAAAAAGAGATATAAAAGAATCGATATTGATCTGAAAGGATCGTGAAGAATGGCGAAGAAGACTGTCGTGATCGGGTTCGTCGGGACGCAGCTCGACCGTGGGGAAGGGGAGGACCGGTGGGGACGGTGGCGCCCGACCGTTTCGATCGGAATGCAGGAGGACCTCCAGGTCGACCGGCTCGAACTGCTCCACGACGAAGCGGGGGAGGAGACGGCGAAGCGGATCGCGGCGGACTTTCGCCTCGTCTCCCCCGAAACCCTGGTGAACCTCCACGGGATTCCCGCCCGCGACCCCTGGGACTTCGAGTCGGTGTACGAGTCGCTCTTCGACTTCGCGAGCCGCTACCCCTTCGACCCGGACCGCGAGGACTATCTCGTCCACATCTCGACCGGAACCCACGTGATGCAGATCTGCCTCTTCCTCCTCACGGAGTCGAGGCATATCCCGGGGCGGCTCCTCCAGACCGGGTACAGGGACCGGCGGGACGCGAAGGGGACGTACGACGTGATCGACCTCGACCTCTCGCGCTACGACCGGATCGCGGCGCGGTTCGAGCTTGAGGCAAAGGAAGGCGCCGCGTTCCTCAAGTCCGGGATCGAGACGAGGAACCCGGCCTACAACGCTCTCGTCGACCGGATCGCCCGGGTCGCGGAGCGTTCCGACGACCCCGTCCTCCTCACGGGGCCGACCGGGGTCGGGAAGACGCGGCTCGCCCGCCTCATCTACGAGTGGAAGCGGAAGAAGCGCCGCGTCACGGGGCCGTTCGTCGAGGTGAACTGCGCGACGCTAAAGGGGGCTGCCGCGATGTCCGCCCTCTTCGGGCACGAGAAGGGGGCGTACACGGGGGCGGTCTCGAAGCGCGAAGGCCTCATGAGGGCGGCGGACGGCGGGATGCTTTTCTTGGACGAAGTGGGGGAGCTCGGGCCTGACGAGCAGGCGATGCTCCTCCGCGCGATCGAGGAGAAGCGGTTCTATCCGCTCGGGTCCGATTCGGAGTCGAGGAGTGACTTCCAGCTCATCTGCGGCACGAACCGCGGCCTCGGCCGGATGGTGCGGGAGGGGAAGTTCCGGGCGGACCTCCTCGCCCGCGTGAGCCTCTGGACCTTCAGGATCCCGGGGCTCGCGGAGCGCCCCGAGGACATCGCGCCGAACGTCGACTACGAGGTCGCCCGGGTGTCTGAGAAGTACGGGCGGAAGGTCCGGTTCAGCCGCGAGGCGCTCGGGCTCTTCCTCAGGAAGGCCGTGTCGCCTGAGGCCGCCTGGCGAGGCAACTTCCGCGACCTCTCAGGCGCCGTCACCCGGATGGCGGTCCTTTCGGAAGGCGGCCGGATCACGGAGTCCGTGGTCGAAGCCGAGTGGAAGCGGCTGCGGGACGGCTGGCGGGAGGCGGACGGAGGAGACTCGAAGGACGACGGCGACTCGGCGCTCGTCCGCTCGGTGCTCGGAGCGAGGGCGGAGGAGACGGATCCTTTCGACATCCCGCAGCTCGCGCTCGTCATCCGGACCTGCAGGGCGGAGCCTACGCTTTCCGCTGCCGGCCGGACGCTCTTCCGCGAATCGATGAAGAAGCGGAAGAGCTCGAACGACTCCGACCGCCTGAGGAAGTACCTCGCCCGGTTCGGGCTCACGTGGGACGAGGTGCGGGAAGGAGGAGAGAAGGAAGGCGCCTGAGCCCGCCGTCCGGTCGGCGGGACCTGGAAGGAAGCCGGGAGAGCAGGCGTGGGAAACCCAGTAGGGAGCCGGACCGTGCCGCGACCGCGGGAAATCCTGGTCCCGGGGCCCTATTTCCCCGAGATGTTCCGCTTCGCGTACTCGGCGCAGCCCGCTTCCGCGTGGAGGTCGCAGGCCCGGCCGTAGAGCTCCTTCGCGCGGGTCCGGGACTTCGCGGTGCCGCGGCCCTTTTCGACGAGCGAGGCGAGCCTGAGGCAGGAGTCGCCGTCCCCTGACTCGCACCCCTTCCCGTAGTAGCCGGCAGCGGTTTCGTAGCTCTGCCGGACGCCTTTCCCCTCTTCGTAGAGGCTTCCGAGGCTCCGGAGGCTAGAACCCGAGCCGAAAGTGATGCCGAGCTTATAGGATTCGATCGCGTTCCCGTAGGACTGCCGCACGCCGTGGCCGTCCCGGTAGAGGGACCCGAGCCCTTCGCAGCTCGCGCCGTCCCGGAGCCTGCACCCCTTCTGGAAGAACCGGAGCGCCTTCGCGTAGGACTGGAGCCGCCCCCGGCCGTCCCGATACGCGACCCCGAGCGACCCGCAGCTCGAGGGGTCGTCGAGCGCGCAGCCCCTTTCGCGGGCTTCCGCGGCGCGCTCCAACGACGCTTCCAGGCCGTTTCCTGATTCGTAGGCGTTCCCGAGCATCCCGCAGCTGAAGCCGTCCCGTGCCGCGCACCCCTTCGAATAGAAGTCCGCCGCGCGGGGCGCTGACTTCTCGACCCCGCGCCCGAGCGAATATTTCACGCCGGCCGCTCCGCAGGCGAGGCCGCTTCCGAGCCCGCAGCCGCGGACATAAAGCGCGGCCGCCTTTCGTTCCGACTTCGGAACGCCTTCGCCCTTCTCGTAGATCGAGCCGAGCGTGAGGCAGCTCTGAGCCTCGTTCAGGCCGCAGGCCTGTTCGAACGTCTTCGCGGCGAGTTGCTTGGATTGCGGCTCGCCCGCTCCCGCCTTATAGAGGATCCCGAGGTTGTGGCAGCTCTTCCCGTCCTTAAGCGCACAACCCTTTTTGTATAACGAAAAGGCCCGCCTGAGGTCCCGCGGGGCGCCAACCCCGGCTTCGTAGGCGGATCCCGCGTTGAAGCACTCGCGCCCGGCGCCGGAGGCGCAGTTCTCCTCGTGCGCCGCAACGGCAGAGGACACCGCGGCGCTCCCCGCCGCCTCCGAAACCGAGGCTGCGAAAAGCGCGGCAAGCGTCAGTGCGACTTCCAATCCTTTCTGCACGGGATGACCTCCAGGGGGAATGCCGTTCGAGCCTTCAAGACGGACCGGGGAGTAGGGAAGAAAAACGCCGAAAACCGGTCCCTTCAGGCGAACATTCCTCTTACAAGGCACAGATTCTGCCACGACCGGATCGCGCTGGGAAATTTGAGGGAAGCAATGGGAAACCGTTCAGCGGCATCCGCAAGGAGGGCGGCTGCGGGTTAGGGGCTGGACAAAAATGAAGCCGCATAAGGGGGAAGGGGTCGTGATCCTGCAGACTGGATAAAAATTTTCAACAGAATTTCCACTGTTTTTTTACAAACGGAAACAAACGGCCTAGACTTCACTCTGTACGTTTGGTTATTCGCTAAATCGAGTGGGTAAGGCCTGAAAAAGGTTTCCCCTCAAAAGGCTTTCCTGTAGGGGAGAAATCGGAAAAAT
>CADBTW010000084.1 GCA_902797695.1 uncultured Sutterellaceae bacterium | reverse complement strand
CACTAGCAATTTTCTTTCATCTCACGGGGTGACGGCAATCAATCTTCGAGTCCCCGCCTAACTAAGCCGTCATCATGTTTTTTCTCCGGACGCTTTCAGCCGCACGGGCCTCAGAGCCTGCGCCTGATTCCCCCTGCTTCACCTTTCCCCTTGTCTGGAGATACCTGAAATGCTCGAAAGCCTCGGCGTCATGAATGCCGGCCTCTACGCGCTCGGCGCGGCAGCCCTGATCCTCTGCCCGGGCCCGAACTCGATCTTTGTCTTCAAGACCTCGATCCAGAAAGGGGCGCGAGCCGCGTTCCGCGCGGCCTGCGCCGTCTTCCTCGGGGACGCCGCGCTCATCTTCCTCTCCTACCTCGGCGTCGCCGCCGCGCTTGAAGCGCACCCGCTCCTCTTCACTGCCGTCCGGATCGCGGGCGCCGCGTACCTCGCGTACCTTGGCGCGAGCACCCTCGTCGCGACCTACAGGAGGAGGAAGGCGGATAAGAAGGACGAGCCCGGGAAGCCCCTTCCCGACGCGGGCTCGTCCCCCTTCCGCACGGCGCTCATCCTCTCGCTCACGAACCCGAAGGCGATCATCTTCTACGTCGCCTTCTTCTCGCAGTTCATCAACCCCTCGTACGCACATCCCTGGGTCTCCTACCTCGTGATGGCGGCGATCCTCGAAGCCTTCAGCTTCGTCTGGATGACGACGCTCTGCTTCGCCGGGGTCGCGATCCAGCGCTTCGTCGGTAGCCGCCCGCTCTTCGCGAAGATCGGGAACACGGCGCTCGGCGCGCTCTTCCTCGGGTTTGCCGGGAAGCTCGCCGCGATATAGAAAAAGCGGGCTTCGGAACCTTTCCTTTTGTTTTGGGTGGACTTTCCCGGCACCTCTTCCTTCCAGGAAGGGGATGCCGGGACTTTTTTCTTCCCTCGCCGGATAATTGGCTCCGTCATGAGAGAAGAAAAGCTCCCGCTTGAAACACTCCGACGGATCACCGAAAGTGCCTACGAGTACGTCCGGATCCGCTGCCCCGTCTGCGGCGCGCGATCCGAGGACGGCTGTCCGCACCGCGCGTTCGTGACGGACAGAGAATCCTTCACGGCGCTTTCGCCCGGCTTCGAACTCTGGACCCGGGAAGCCCTCCGGTTCACGCCGGAAGAGGAACTTTCTCTCGGCTCCCTCGTCCCGCGAAGGCTCTGGGGCCGTGTCCGGGGGATCCCGGAACTCGCGCTCGCCTCGGCCCGGCTCCTCAACGACAAGTCCGGTTCCGGGCCCTTCGTCACGGTGACCGAGGTGCTGAGCCCGGCGCGGCACGACAGGCGCCTCTGCGGGTTCTTCACGGAGGACGGGCTCCGGTTCCTGCGGGAAAACGGCGGGGAAGACCGCATTTGACAATTTTCTGGCGCCGAGGGGCTCTTCCCGACCCGAACCCCGCGCTACCATTCCTTGAAACCTAGATATCCCCGTCCAGTCTCCAGTGAGGAAATGCATGCAGCCAGAAGAAAAGAAAGCCGCGACACCCGGATCCGGCCCTTTCCTCACGCGCCGGGCGCTTTTCGCCTGCGCCGCGGCGGGAACAGTCGCGACGGCGTCTGGCTGCTCTTTCGTTTCAAGCTTCGGCGAAACGCCTGAGGGCGAAGAGCTCCTCGAGATCGAGAAATCCTCGAACTGGCGGGACGGCGCCTTCCGGAACCAGTTTCCCACGAGCGTGACCCGCTCCGAAGGAGCTCGCAGCATTTCGGAAACGGCCGGCATCTGGAGGCGGTTCCTGACGGAGAAGATTCCGGACTCGCGGCCGGACCGCCCCCTTCACTGCACCCGGACCGACCTCAGGAAGCTTCCGAAGACTGAGGACCTCGCGGTCTGGATGGCGCATTCGAGCATTTACCTGCAGTTAGGCGGCTTCCGCTTCCTCGTCGACCCCGTGTTCTTCCAGGGCTCGCCCGTCCCCTTCATCAACCGGAGCTACGAGTTCGAGGGCGGCTACCCCTTCAGCCCCGGACTCACGCCGGACGTCGACTGCTGGATCCAGACCCACGACCACTGGGACCATCTCGACCGGGATTCCGTCCTCGCGATGAAGGATCGCGTCGGTCAGTACGTGATGCCGCTCGGGGTCAGGTCGCACTTCGAATGCTGGGGCGTCGGAAAGAACCTCATTTCTTCCCTCGACTGGTACGACGCGGCGGAGCTCGGAACCCCGGGGGCCGCGGTCCGGCAGGTTTTCACGAAGCCCGCAGATCCCGGAAAGGCCGCTTCCTGGGGACCGGCACCGGCCCCGAAGGGCGCCGTGATCTACGCGTTCCCCGCTCGGCACTTCTCGGGCCGCTCGATGAAGCGGGACCAGACGCTCTGGGCGTCGTTCGTGATCGAAACCGGGGGAAAGCGCGTCTACCTCTCGGGGGACGGCGGCTACGACGGACACTTCCGCGAGGTCGGCGCCCTTTTCCGCGCCAAGGGCGGCTTCGACCTCGCGTTCCTCGAATGCGGCCAGTACAACCCGCGCGACTGGCCGGAAATCCACAGCTGGCCAGAACAGGTTGCCCAGGAAGCCACGGATCTCGGGACGAAGGCCATGGTGCCGATCCATAACTCGCGCTATTCGCTCGCTCGCCACACCTGGTACGACCCGCTTGAGAAGATCACGGCCGCTTCTCGCGGGAAGCCCTTCAGGCTTCTCACGCCGAGGATCGGGGACGTGATCCGGATCGGGGACGATTCGCAGTCCTTCCCCGCATGGTGGAAGGAACTCATCGGGAAGAAGGCCGCCTGACGCTTTAGGGAGCGTTCGCTTGCTTCCCTTTCCGCCAGGATTTCCTGTCACTTCGCGTCCGGAGTGCAGGAGGCTTAACTCCTGCCGAGAGGAGACCTGTGGACCCTGGCGCGGCCAAAGCCGTCAAAAGGAACCGGCCGAAGGCGTCCTTCAGGTCTTTTTCGGCCAAAACTCTTGACTTTCCCGAAATCCCTTGGCTGGTTCTCCCATATGATGTAGCGAGGCCGGACTGCCCGTGACGCAGCTGCCAAAAACGCATTCATGGAGAGAAGAAAAATGAAGCTCAGGATTTCAGGAATCGCCGCCGCCATTGCGCTCGCTTCCGCCTCACTCGCCCTGTCGATCCCCGCGTCCGCTGCTGACGCCACTTCCGGCGCCTCGATGAAGAAGGCTGAAGGGACCAATCAGGCTGACGCGATCACGGGCGCGACGAAGAAGCGCGAGTCCCGTTCCGGCGCGATCCGCCTCACCGAGACCGCCGAAGGACAGAAGCTTCTCCGCGAGATGGTCCTCGACTTCATCTGGACCGGCGACACGGTTTTCGACGGCCACGGGATCAAGGGCGGCCGCCAGATGTTCTCGATGGGCACCGCCGACCTGAACCAGCCTGAGGTGATCACGGCGGAACTCACGCCCGACTATGACGAGGCGACCGGAACCTTCCGGTTCTACGGCACCACCGCGAAGGACTCCGGGAAGATCCTCCGCGCTTCCCGCTCCGGCACCGGCATCTCGGTCGCCTGGGTGAAGCAGCTTCGCGAGAAGGAGCAGAAGGCCTACGGCTGGAACTATTACGACAGCTACGGCCTTTCCTTCTCGACCGACCTCAGGGTCTACCGCGGCCGCGACCTGACTGGCGACGACGCGAAGGACCGGGCGACACTTGACCGGCTCTCAGACATCATGGGGAAGAGCCTCTCCACGATCAAGGAGTGGAGCCTCATCTGGAAGTTCGACCCGAAGCTGAAGGGGGCGGACCTTCAGAAGGCGAAGGACGCCGAGATCCGCGACTTCCTTTCCTACGAGGACGTCTACGAGCTCACGCCGAAGTCGATGATCGTGATCTCCTACTTCGCGCGGCCGCTCATGGTGAATCCGAACAACGCTTTCGTCTACCGCGGCTACGCGATCAACTCGAACGCGAAGGGCTTCAGCCTCTATAAGAGCGCGGGCTACAGGGCGGCCATCCGCGACACGAACTGCGCGAACGTGGTCCAGGAACCCGAACGCTCCCGCTACACGTTCTTCGACGGCCGCTATCCGCGCTCGTCCCCGATGAACCTCCTCAACCGGCTTTCCGCTTACAAGAACAAGGTGATCTTCGGCACGGAGCACCCCGCGAAGCTCGCGAAGCCGACCGCTGAAGGCCTCGCGCTGATCGAGAAGGGCTACAACAAGGGCGGGAAGCTGATGACGAGGGAGGAGGTGGAGAGCGCGGTCGCCGGCGCCGAGGGAAAGAAGGCGACCTACTTCTGGCTCGACACTTCGAAGCGCGCCTCGATGCCTGACCGCTACATGATCACCTACACCGGACACGACTCGAACGGCAAGGCCTACCGCGTCGATCTTCCGAACTGGAACCGGTGGTTCGTCAGCCACCCGAACAACGTCTGCGGCATCGCGACCCGCCATACGATCGAGTTCCAAAAGTAAGGCTTGGTAAGTTACTCAAGAGGCCGGGGAACAGCTGGAGTTCTCCAGCCTTTCTTTAGGGAAGCAGGTCACGAAGACGAAAAGCTGCCTTCGTCTGAGGCTTCCTCCTTGCAGCAAACCCGGTTTCGGGCGGATTCAGTGTGATTTTGCACGACCTCAGTTGTCGCATCTCAACACGATTTGTCGCATACATGCGACTCGCATCCTTGCGACAAGAAAACTTGATAGGTCAAAACACCACGCGTGAAATCAGCCAGCCGATCAGCGTTCCGCACGTCACAAAGACGAGGCCGGGGCGGAGATACGAATGGTTGATGACGAAACTGCCGAGATGCGTCGTTCCCGTCCGGTCAAACGCCGTGCAACCGATCTGCGCGCCGCCCGGAATGATGAAGTCGCCGAAGCAGCACGCCCAGGTCCCGATCAGGAATTCCGGCGGGAGACCACACTTCAGCCCGAGCGGAATCATGATCGTCGTCGTCACGGTCGGAGAAAAGACGATGGTCGAAACGGCAAAGGCCGCAAAGCAGAAAAGGAACGGCGTCTGTTGCGCAATGTAGGTGAAGGCATTGGAAATGACCGCCGTATGGGCATCAAGGAACGTGCCGGTGCACCAGGCAATGCCGAAGACGCCGACTACGCCGATCAGGCCCGCGCGGAACACGGAGCCGTCTGCGAACTTATACGGCGGAATGCGGCAGGCGATGATGATGAAGAAGCCCGTCGCAAGCATCACCATCTGAATCAGGTTGGGAATCGAGAGCAGAACGGTCCGGCCGGTCCCGTCGATCCAGGAGGGACGGGCACCTGGAATTGAACCGAGCAGGATCGCGATCAGGATGCCCGCGATGAAGATGACCACGCCGGTCAGGGCCTTGCGATGATCACCGCCAACCTGGGTGCTGTGGGATTGCCCAAGCCACGTGAACTCTCCTGAATTCACGCGGCGGACGAACTCAGGATCCTCCTCCAGTTCGCGCCCGCGGCGGTAAACGCTCAGCGCCGCGCAAAGGCATGCGAGGACATAGGTCGGGATCGTTACCG
This sequence comes from uncultured Sutterellaceae bacterium, assembly GCA_902797695.1. Taxonomy (GTDB): domain Bacteria; phylum Pseudomonadota; class Gammaproteobacteria; order Burkholderiales; family Burkholderiaceae_F; genus Mesosutterella. The sequence goes on along the minus strand of CADBTW010000084.1, from coordinate 9,018 downwards.
CAAGGATCTGCCAAAAGGGAATCTGGTAGACCGACATGATGCCAACCATCGCGGCCATCGCGGCGCTCATCGGCGAAGCCATCACGCCGATCCCGGCGCAGATCACGCTCGCCGAAAGCGGACGCTCCGGCCTCACCTTGACGCTGGTCGCGACCTCGGCAATCACGGGGTATATCGCGAAGGCGACGTAGGCCGTTCCGGCAAGCATCACGAAGAGCGCGCTTACGAGCGGTCCCGTGAAGGTGATCGCGCGGGGACAGGCGCGCAGCAACCGGTCCGCCCAGTGGACCAGAAGGTCAAGGCCGCCTGATCCCTGCAGAATCGAAGTGCAGGAGATCACCGCAATGATGATCAGAAGGACCGAGATCGGAGGGGATCCCGGTGGCAGCCCGAAGCCAAGAACAAGCAGACAAACACCCAGCCCCCCGTCGCGCCAAGACCGACGCCGCCAAGGCGGCCGCCGATTGCAATGCAGAGAAGCACTACTGCAACTTGAAGCCAAAAAACAGAATCCATAAAACGACCTAAGACAAAATGACGAGGTGGTGATTATTTGTCGCCATAATGCGTAATTATGTCGCAAATAATGCATTTTGTCTCAGGTTTTTTACCTATCCCTGTTGAAGGAGCTGATGGGTCGCCGGGACGAGCTCCGGAGCGGCCGATTGGCGGCCTTCCGAGCGAGGAAAACACCCTCCCCTCCCGATAGGAAAGAACCGGATTTCAGGCAGGGAGAACAGGCGTTGTCAGTGGGAAATGAGGTACAGCATCTCGCTCCTGAGAAGCGATGTAAGAAGCTTTTTCGCCTCTTCGGAGTCGCCGACCTTGACCGCCTTCAGAATGGCGCGGTCACTGTCGAGCGCTGTTGAAAAGAACGCCGTGTCAAGCGTGCTCGTCTCAAGCAGGTTGTACCAGTTCTCAAGCAGCGCATAGGCGAGGACCTGAATCACGCGGTTTCCGCTTGCCTCGATGAGGGTCCGCTGGAAAGCGCTGTGGAGCTTCAGGGCCGCCGCATGCACCTCGATGCAGCCCTGGAGCTGCTGCACCGTCTGGTCAAGACGGCTGAGCAGAACGGGCGTCATCCGGGTGACGGAAAGCCCTATCGTGCCCTCCATGAGGGAGAGGCGAGCTTCAAGGTACTCCCTCACGTCAAAACAGTTGACGGCAAGCTGGTTGTAGACGTTCCGCGCGAGGACATCGGGCTTCACCTCGGTGAGCGACATGCCGCGCTTCTGGGCGCGCTCGAGCACCCCCATCTGCGAGAGCTGGTCGAGGACCTGGCGGATGCGGTAGCGCGACACCTGGAAACGCTTTGCGAGCATGTTCTCGGTGTCCATCTTCTCGCCGCGGCGGGACTGGGACACCAAGTACTGGTGGATCGTGTTGAAAAAATGTTCGTCTTCTGCTGCCATTGAGTCGCGTCTTGCCGGTTGTGGGTGGAGACCGCCTTTCCTGCCGGTTATTCCGCCAACTTAAAGGTCCGTTTTGCCGACAAAAAACCGCCAAAACGAGTCCCCGTTCCCATTCTTCCTTCGTATTTTCCCACCATTTGGCCTCCGTGTAATTTGCCTGCCCCCTGAATACGGCTGTTTTCTCCAGAAACTGACTTCCATCAAGAAAATGTCGACTTAATTTTATTTTGTCGACAATATAAATGTAATAATCGCCATTAAAAAGCGTCAGTCGACGAAATTAACCAAAGGAGACTTACTCATGGAACAGCAGAAGCAGGAGAGCGAGAGCCGCAGCGGCCGCTTCGACCTTCCGGCGAACGAGCTGGTTGAAAAATTCAACGCGACGATTCTCTTCGAGCAGCGGGGCTGCCCGTTCGACATCCGGAATTCGAAGGCGCACGCCACCATGCTCGGCCGGCAGGGCATCATTTCCGAAGAGGACGCGGCCCTGATCTGCAAGGGGCTCGACCAGGTCGGCGAGGAAATCAAGGCCGGGAAGTTCGTCTTCTCCGTGAAGGACGAAGACATCCACATGGCGATCGAGAAGCGCCTCACCGAAATCATCGGCCCCGCGGGCGGCAGGCTCCATACCGGCCGCAGCCGGAACGACCAGACCGCGACGACCACGAAGATGTATCTCCGGAGCGCCATCAAGGACGTCCAGAAGGAGATCCGCGGCCTGCAGCAGGTCTTTGTCAAGAAGGCCGAGGGGAATCTCGACTGCATCATGCCGGGCTTCACCCACATGCAGGTCGGCCAGCCGATCATCTTCAGCCACTGGATCATGGCGTTCTTCTGGATGCTGGAACGCGACTTCACCCGGTTCGAAGACCTCTACCGCCGCGCGCGCTTCTGCCCGCTCGGGTCTGCCGCGCTCGCCGGGACCGACTTCCCGATCGATCGCCAGTTCACCGCCCGTAGCCTCGGGTTCGAAGGCCCGACCGAGAACAGCATCGACTCCGTTTCCGACCGCGACCACATGGTCGAGTTCAACGCGGCCGCCGCAATGTGCCAGTTCCACCTGAGCCGCCTTTGCGAAGAGCTCGTCATGATGAGCTCCCAGCCCTTCCACTTCGTCGAAATGTCGGATGACTTCTGCACGGGCTCCTCGATCATGCCGCAAAAGAAGAACCCGGACATCGCCGAGAAGATCCGCGGGAAGACCGGCCGCATGTACGGCAACCTGATGGGCATCCTCACCACGATGAAGGGGATCCCGCTCGCTTACAACACCGACCTTTCCGAAGACAAGGAACCGGTGTTCGACTCGATCGACACGCTGCTCGACAGCCTGCAGATCCTCCAGCCGATGGTGAGCAAGATGCAGGTGAACAAGGACGCCATGCGGCGCGCGACCGACATGGGCTACGCGAACGCGACCGACCTTGCCGACTACCTCGCGAAGAAGGGGATCCCGTTCCGCGAAGCCCACCACCTCGTCGGCCAGATGGTGAACTACGCGATCAAGCACGGGAAGCGCCTCGACGACTTCACGGACGAGGAATACCGCCAGTTCTCGCCCCGGATCGAATCCGATATCCGCGAAAAGATCAGCCTCGAAGCCTGCGTCAACGCCCGCAATTCCTACGGCGGCACTTCGCCCAAGGCTGTCGCGGTCCAGCTGAGCCACGCCTACAGGATCCTCGACTGCGAGCTCCAGACCCTGAAGTCCGAATAAACGAAAAAAGACCCCGCCTGTCCTGAAGGAAGGCTTTTTCTTCAGGGCAGGACGATCAACCTCGTTCAGAGGAAAAAGAAAATGGAAACCGATCTTAATTTCTGGCTCGAGCTGCTGACCGTTGCTTTCTGCATTGGCCTTGGCGGCCGCTTCGGCGGTGTCGGCCTCGGCGCTGCCGGCGGCCTTGGCGTCAGCATCCTCGTCCTTCTCTTCGGCCTCAAGCCGAGCTCTCCCCCCGTCTCGACGATTCTCATCATCGTCGCCGTGATCGCCTGCACTTCGATCCTGCAGGGTGCCGGCGGCCTTGACTGGATGGTGAAGATCGCGGAGCGGATGCTCCGAAAGTGGCCAAAGGCGATTACGTTCGTCGCGCCGTTCGTCTGCTCGTTCTTCGTGATCTTTGTCGGTACGGCATACGTTGCCTTCGCCGTGTACCCGGTGGTGGCGGAAGTCGCGACCCAAGCAAAGGTGCGTCCTGAACGTCCGATCGCGGCAAGCGTGATCAGTGCCGGCATCGCGGTGGTTGCTTCGCCGATGAGCGCGGCAACGGCCGCCATGGTGGCTGCGCTCTCCCCTGTCGACGTTTCGCTCTTCCAGATCCTCCTCATCAGCGTGCCGGCGTTCCTTATCGCCACGCTTGCCACCTGCCTCTCCGTCTACTGGCGCGGCACCGAGCTCGAGGACGACCCGGAATTCAAGCGCCGTGTCGCGGCTGGCGAGTTCAAGGACCTCTACAAGCTGAATAAGAACGAAAAGAAGGAACAGAAGACCGACCGTCGGGTGCTTCTTTCCGTCGCGATTTTCGCCCTCGGCGTTGCGATGGTCCTGATCTTCGGTTCCTTCAAGGAACTGCTCCCCACCTGGGAAGCTGCCGGCAAGGTTTCGCGCCTTCCGATTCCGAGCCTGATCCAGATGATCATGCTCGCCTGCGGCCTCTTCATCATCGTCGCCTGCAAGGTGCCGAGCAGCAAGTTTGCTGACGGCTCCGTGTTCCGCGCGGGCCTGATCGGTGTTGTCGGCGTGTTCGGCGTGTCCTGGCTCACGGGAACGTTCTTCGATGCGTACCACGACGAGTTCGTGCAGCTCTTCAAGATGATGGCGGAGTCGACTCCCCTCCTCTTCGGCCTGGTGCTGTTCCTGTTCTCCGCCGTGATCCTCAGCCCTTCGGCAACTGTTGTGGCCCTCATGCCCCTTGGCCTCGCGATCGGTATTCCTCCGCTCCTCCTCGTCGCGCTCTACCCGTGCACCTGCGGCGACTACCTGATCCCGGGCGGGGCGCAGATCGGCTGCTGCTCCTTCGACCGGACTGGAACGACACACCTCGGAAGCTGGGTTCTGAACCACTCCTACCTGCTTCCTGGCTGCGTGCACGTCGTCACCGGCACGGCTGTCGGCTACCTGATCTACGCCCTGATCGGCTAGCCCGGCCATCCGTTGCCTGATCTCATGACGCTGCTTCGACGGGGAGATCAATCCCCGAAGAAACAGCGTCATCGATCACATTTCGAAAAGGGCCTGCCAGGCGCGTGCCATTTCAGGCGTCGCCTCTGAATACGGACTGGCAGCGCCTTCACCTGATTTCCCGCATGCGATTACCCAAGCGTCTCTCTCAGTTTCCCAGGGCGAAGGCAGAGCCACGCTCGTTTGAGCGAGACACTTTTCCCGGAGTCTTTCAAAATGGACCTCATTTCCTCTCAGCTCGCGCATTTCATCGCCAACACCAGTTATGACGACATTCCCGACGCTATCCGCAGCAAGGCTGTTCGCCATACGCTCGACACGATCGGCGCGGGGATCGCGGGCGCGATTTCGAAAGAAAGCGACCTCATCACGAAACTTTTCTCCGAGACGGGAGACCTTGCGGGCAATGTGTCGCTTTGGGGAAAAGGGATTTGCGTGAATTCGCGAAACGCCGCCTTTCATAACGGCATCGCCTCGCACGCGTTTGAGCTGGATGACACGGGCGGATGCGACCATTCAGGCGCTGTCGTGATCCCCGCTGCCCTTGCCGCCGTCGCGCAGGCTGGGAAGCCCGTGACAGGCCGGGAGTTCATCCGGGCTGTCGTGCTGGGCTACGACATTGCGCGCCGCGCCCTGGAGTCATGCGGCGGCTACGAGCCGCATAACGGCGCGGGCTTTCATTCGACTGGCACCTGCGGCCCCATGGGAGCCGCGGCGGCTGCCGGCGTCATTCTGAATCTCAGCGAACATGAGCTTCAGTCTGCGCTTGGCATTGCCACGAGCTACAGCGCGGGATTCTGGGCCTTCATCCAGAACGGCGGGCAAAACAAGCGCCTGCATGCGGGAAACGCAGCCCAGGGCGGGCTGACAGCCGCGCTTTTGGCCAAGGGCGGCATGGTGGGACCCACGCATGCCTTCGAGGATGTCTGGGGAGGCTTCAGCAAAACGCTTGCCCCCGCCTCTGACAATCGCGAGGCATGGACAGCGGAACTTGGTCAGAACTGGAAACTCGCGAGGGTGTCGATCAAGCCGTATTCCTGCTGCCGCAGCACGCACTCTTCCATCGACGGTCTCCTCGAGATTCTCAACGCTCATCAACTCAAGCCCGCTGATGTCGCGTCAATTCGCGTCATCATCAATCCTTTCGTTCTCGGCATGTGCGGAAAGTACACCACCGATCCGATGCCCGCCGCCCAGATGAGCATTCCTTACGCCCTCGCCGCGATTCTCGTTTACGGGACCGCAACGCTCGGGGCCTACACCCGGGAAAAGCGCGCCAACCCCAAGATCAAAAAGACAATGGCAAGGGTGCAGATGGTTTCGGACAGCACGCAAAAGGACGACGACGAGCCTTTCGTCGAAGTGACAACCACGGCTGGAGCCGTCTACCGCACCCGGGTTCCGATGCCGTTAGGCGCTCCGACAAATCCCATCGACGACGCGAGCCTGCTCGCAAAGTTCATGAACTGCTCGAACCTTGTCTTTGACGATGAGACCAGCAAGGAGATCGCGGAGACGGTCCTTCGACTTCCCGAACTCGAAGACGCCCGCCTCATCAACGACCTGCTTGCTCTCGCTCCTGCGCACCGCGAGCTCTTCCACTCGTAGCTTAAATGGCGCACCCGTGAGATTGGCTCCGAATCAAACGGGTGCGCTTCTGGCTATTAACACCGGGCTAATTTAGTTAGCCTACTGGCGTCGGATTAGATGGCAGCCTGGCTCAGAACCCCTTGGCTTCCGACATCCTGCGGAAGGCCCCAAGAATGATTTCCTGATAATGACGGGCATCCTCGAGCGTAAATTCCGGGATCACCATCTCGTCCCGGTAAGCCTTCGTCACCATCATCGAAAGAACGGCTGTGACCACCGGTAAGGTTCCGGCACCGCGCATCCGGTCGTTCACTTCGTTCCCCATGAAGGTGACACCGCCGAGATCTTCGGAACAGATCCGATTGAGTTCCGCAGAAAGCTGTACCTTTCTTTCGCAGGGATCAGTCTCCGCGAATTCTTTCGCGAGGGCCGCTATCTGCATTCCGATCTCACGGGTCGCCTTTTCCATAGCACCGGGAACAAGCGGCATCATGTCTTCGGCGAAGCGAGCCGGGAGCCCGAGGGCATCTGCCGAGGCCTTCAGCGCCAGACCAAGCCGCGTGCAGTCCACACCTTTCTGTGCCCGGACGAGGAACGTGTTCTCCGTTAGTTCGGACGCCTTTCCTGGAATAAACGCCTTTGACTCAAGAACAACGCTCGGCATGGAGTCGAGTCCAAGCTCTTCCATGAGCCGCCCTTTCGCGCCTGGATTCGTATTGCCCTCGCAGTCTTCGTCAGGTCCGAGGCCACCTTTCGTTCCGTTAATCACGAGCATCAGACTGCAGGGAATCCCGTCGATGTCGAGAACTGTTCCAGCGTACTGATCGAAGTTTCCCGGGATCTCGCCCTCAATCCGATGAAGTTTCCCCTCGGACGCCTTGACAAAAGTATCAAGTGCCGCGAGCGCGCATGCGCCCTGGAACGCCGCAGGCACTTCCATCGAGCCCTGTCCGGCGATTCGCCCAAAGGTCTCGGTCGCCGCGACCTGCGTGAAGAGCGCGTCCCGACCTGCGGCTCCTGCAGCGATCCTCGCTTCGGCCGGCGTTATTCCGCGCCTCGCAAAAGCGGTGCCGGAGCCGCCCCCCTCAGTGAAAACCGTGAAGGATCCCGCCTTCCGGTCCGATTCGACCCGGGCAATCCGAGTGTCTGCTCCGGTCGCGTCCCGTACGAAGAGCCCTGCCGCGGCAAACCCTGCCGAATCGTCCTGAACAAAGCCGGAATGGCTGTGGACATGAGCAACACCGACGTGCCCGACGATCCCGAGAACACCCTCCTTTCTAATGGAAAAGGAAAACTGAGCCATTCATTCCTCCGAGATTCTCTGAAGCTACTAAGCGAAGAGAAGCCGGAGGGCCTCGAAAGGCTTCCGGCTTCCAAAATTAATTAAGAGGAAAGGAAATTAGCTTCCCCAATTCTTCTTTGCGTCAAACTTCTTGCGGTCGAGAGTGCCGAGGAGCGAGGTGGTCGTCACCATGCCAACGGTGTCGCCAGTCACGTTCAGCATCGTGTTCGGCATGTCGATCAGGCGATAGATGCCAGCGACCCACGGGACGATCGTGAGCGGAAGCCCCATCGACTGCATCATGATCGCGCTCATCATGATCCCGCCGCCCGGTACCCCGGCGACGCCGGCCGCCATGATGATCCCGAGGAAACAGATGAGGATCAGCTGCCCGAAGGAAAGGTCAAGCCCGAACATCTGGGCCGCGAACACCGCATAGATCGGCATCTCAGCGCAGCATGCCTGCATGTTGATCGTCGCCGCAGGCGGAGCGATGAGGTTCACCGTTTCATCCGGGACGCCAGCGCGCTCCTTCGTGCACTTCATCGTGAGCGGAAGAGTCGCACTAGAGCTGCAGGTAGAGAAGGCGAGAATCATCGCCGGGAAGACGTTGAGGTAGTGCTGGATCGGGCTCACCTTCGCGATGAACTTGAGAATCAGCGGGAAGATCAGGAAGATGATCGTCGCGTAAGCGAGGTACTGCGTGATGAGCATCTTCCCAAGGCCCGTGAGCACCTCGGTTCCGAGCGTACCGGTGACATCCGCCATGAGGCAGAGGACACCGAGAGGCGCGAGCTTCATCACGAGTTCCACGACCTTCATGATGATGTCGTTCCCGTACTCGAAGAACATCAGGCCGTACCGGCGGGCCGCCATGGACTGGGGCATGAGCGCGATCGCGAACCCGATGAAGAGCGAGAAGACGATCACCTGAAGGATGTTGAATTTCGCGAACGACGCAAAGGCGTTGTCAGGGAACCAGCCGACAAGGCTCTGCACAATCGAGACGTCTTTTGTGCTGAAGGCTCCCTTCTCCGCGAGCTGGATCCCGACGCCCGGCTCGATGATGTAGGACCAGGCGATGCCACAGGCCGCTGCGAGGAGCGAGGCGATGAACCAGTAGACGAGGAACGTGCCGCCGACCCGCTTCAGGCTCTGCAGGTTCGCGACGCTTGCAACGCCGCAAACGATCGAGAAGAAGATGAGCGGCATGATCGTCATCTTCAGGAGTCGGATGAAGACTGTGCCGATCGGGCTTGTTATCTGGCCCCAAACGTCGTAGCTTCCCTTGAATATGAAGCCGAACGCCGCACCTATCACCATTGCGATGAGGATTTTTGTTGCGAGCCCCATCCTGCGTTTACTGCCTTCTGCCATAGCTACCTCCTAGGGAACAGCTCCTAGAGAAAAAACAGTATTACGAGATCAAGAATAGACTTTGATTTTTTGAAATTTAACGGTTCGTCTGTGTTCCGTCAATAGAATTTCCCCAGTTGCGACACAAAAGTCCACAGAAAGGTGGGGATTTTTGATCCCCGACAAAATCAGCGTTT
>CADBTW010000083.1 GCA_902797695.1 uncultured Sutterellaceae bacterium | reverse complement strand
CTTTCCCGGCTTACACAAAACAAGAAAACGGTTCGTAAAAAACGTTTGATGGCTGTCGTTCAAACACGGATTCCTGCATCAGATCCAAAAATCCCCGGATTCCTTCCTTCGGATCCCGGGGATTCGTCGTTCTGCCGCCTTCGGCAGGGCGGAACGCGACGCACTCCGCCCACGAAGCCAAAAGCGCTCTACTTCATCGCGGTCGGGAGAACAAGGGACTTCACGTCGACCTTCTTCTCCATCATGCCGTTTTCGACAAGGAACTCCTGGTCTGCGGCAAGGCCCTTGATGTCAGCGTCCGTAAGGACATCGTAGTAGTGGGACTTCTTCGCGAGGATCGTCGCCTGCTCCGTGCTGATCCCGTGCTGCTTCGCGCCGATCGCGATCGCGTCCTTCGGGTGGGCGTTGATCCACTTCAGCGTGTCGCGGTGCACCTTCACGATCCGGGCGAGCGCATCGGGGTACTGGTCGGCGAACCCCTTCCGAACCGTCATCACGAGGTTCACGTTGACGAGCCCCTTCGCGGTCTGGAGGACCCGGCAGCCGTTCTGCTCCGCCTTCACGATCGCGGAGGCGGCGAGCAGCGCCCCGTCGACCCGGCCGCTCTGGACCGCGGCGAGCGCCTGCGGAATCCCCATCGAGAGGAACTCGACATCCGTCTTCTTCATGCCGTTCTTCACGAGCGCGGCGACAAGCGTCTGGTGGAGCACGGTCCCGCGGGGCCCCGCGACCTTGCGGCCCTTCAGGTCCTTCACGGTCTTCACCGGGCCGTCCTTCCGGACGACGATCGCGAAGTTCTCGGAGGGATGCGCGACCCCGGTCGCGACCCGGATCGGGTTCCCGGCACCGGCCGCCATGAGGAGGGAAGCGGTGTTCTGGACCGCAGACACGTCGATCGCGCCGGACGCGAACGCCTGGCTCTGCTGGGCGCCTGACGTGATGGTCTTCCAGTTCACGCGGACGCCGTCCTTCGCGAATTCCTTCTCAAGCAGCCCCTGGTCCTTCATCACCATGTTCTGGAGATTGAAGGGGGCCTTCACGTAGACCATGTTGATTTCCTTCGGAAGGCCTGAGGCAAGGGCCGTGCCCGACGCGATGAGTGCCGCGATCGCCGCGGCCGCAAGTGACTTGAGTTTCATTTTTTCCTATGACTCCGAGGGTTGATGCTGGTTGAAAAAAGTGCTGAAGATCCTGTCCGTAAGTTCCCCGACGCCGGGGGACCCGAGCGTCCGGGGGTACGGGAAAGGCGCCTCGAATGCCTCCGCCACCTTCCCGTGGCGCAGCTCGACGATCGTGCGGGAAAGGATGACCGCTTCCGCGACGTCATGCGTGATGAGGACCGCGGTGAGGGGGTGGGAAGCGTGGATCCGCACGAATTCGTCGTGCAGCCTGTGGCGCGTGAGGGCGTCAAGCGCCCCGAACGCTTCGTCGAGAAGGAGAACGTCGGGGAGCGCGGCAAGCGCCCGGGCGAGCCCGGCGCGCTGCGCCATGCCGCCAGAGAGCTCCGGGGGGTAGAGGCCCGCGGCTTCCCCGAGCCCGACAAGCCGCAGGACCTCGTCGACGCGCTTTTCCCGCTCAGGCGCCGGGAGCTTCCGGACCGCGAGCGCCACGTTCTCCCGCGTGCTCATCCAGGGGAAGAGCCGCGGCTCCTGGAAGACGATCCCGATCCGGGGGCGTCCGGGCCGCCCGTGTTCGTCCGTGAAGACGACCTCGCCGCTATCCGGGGCCTCGAGCCCCGCGATCATCCGGATGAGGGTCGTCTTCCCGCAGCCCGATTCGCCGACGACCGACGAGATTTCGCCCGCCGGGAACGACACCGTGAGGTCGGCAGCCGGAATAATCGGCCCCCGGTCCGTCCTGAATTCCTTATGAAGATGGCGGCATTCGATCCTGTACATCAGGCCCTCCTCCCCTTCATGCGGCGGCGGGTCGAAAGACGGAAGAGCGCGGAAAGGACCCAGTCCGCGAGGACGCCGAGAACGGCAATCGTGAGGATCCCGACGAAGACGACGTCCGTCTTCGCGAACTCGGCCGACTCGCTGATCATGAAGCCGAGGCCGGATGACGCCGCGATCAGCTCCGCGCCTACCAACGCCCGCCAGCTGTAGCCGAATCCGAGCCGGAGCCCCGTGAGGAGCCCGGGGAGCGCGGAAGGGAACGTGAGGTAGCGGAACCGCTCGAGGGAAGAGAACCCGAGGACCCGCCCCGCCTCCTCCAGCTTCGGGTCCACGCCCCGGACCGCCGAGAGCGCGTTCATGTAGATCGGGAAGAAGCTTGAGAGGAAGACGATCGCGACCTTCGGCGCCTCGTCGATCCCGAGCCAGAGGATGAGGAGCGGAATGAGGGAGAGCGGCGGCGTCACCCGGACCGCTTCGAGAAGGAAGTACCCGAGGCGGCGCGCGGTTTCGATCCGGGCGTTCACGAACCCGAGCGCTATCCCGAGGACAGATGAGAGCGCGAACCCGGTGAGGCTGCGGGACGCGCTTGAGAGAATGTTCCCCTCGAGCTCCCCGCTCTTCGCGAGCTCGACGAACGAATGCAGGACGGCTCCGGGCGACGGAAGGAGAAGCGGCGAAATCGTGCCGCTCCGCGCGGTCGCCCACCAGATGGCGAGGACGAGCGCCGGAACCGCCGCGTAGGCGAATTTCTTCATACGGAAAATGGAATCCAGACAGCCGGGATTATAAGCTTGTAATCTGATAATGATTCCCAATAACAGGAACCCGGCATGACTCCCGCGCCAAACTGCGGGAAAATGGATTCCGGTTTCCTTCCTTCTCCGGAACCTAGGGGAAGAGGCTCGTGCCAGACAGGGGAGAAAGCAATGGCAATTGTAGACGAATATCTGCAGGATCTCCGTGAAATCGTTAGCTTCGACAGCGGCTCCCGCAACACGGCGGGCGTCACGCACGCGGCCGAAATCATGAAGCGGCACTACGACTCGATCGGCTTCGCGACGGAGCTCGTCGACCTCGGGCCCGAGGCCGGGAAGGGGCTCCTCGCCGTGAACAAGCCCGGCGCCGCGCACTACGACGTGATCCTCAACGCCCACCTCGACACGGTGTTCCCTGACGGGACCGCGGCGGCACGTCCCTTCTCGATCGACGGAAACCTCGTCCACGGGCCGGGATGCATGGACTGCAAGGGAGGCGTCGTCGCGTTCTACTACGCGCTGAAGACCCTTCCGAAGGAGACGCTTGACCGGCTCTCGATCTGCGTCGCCTGCAACCCGGACGAAGAAACCGGATCGGTGCATTCGTCCGAATGGCTGATGGGACTCGCAAGGAAGGCCGACCGGGCGCTTGTCGGCGAACCCGGGCGCCCGGGGAACGAACTCATTCGGTCCCGGAAGGGGATCGCGGGGTATGTTGTCGAGTTCACGGGGAAGGCGTCCCACGCCGGGAACCACCCCGAGCTCGGGTGCGACGCGAACGTCGCCCTCATGCGGTACGCGCTCGAAGCCTCGAAGCTCACCGACCTCCCGCGCGGCGTCTCGGTCTCCCCCACCGTCATGCGGGGCGGCTCGATCCGGAACGCGATTTCGGACCACGCCGAGATCTACTTCGACACGCGGGTCCGCGAGGACAGCCAGGGGGACGCGATCCGGTCGGCGCTTGAAGGGCTCGCCGCGAGAACCTGGGTGCCGGGGGTCACGCAGCGGCTCACGCTCGACCACATGCGGCCCGCGATGCCCTGCACCGAGAAGACCCGGGAGCTGATGGCGCTCCTCGAAAAGGCGGCGCTCGAAGCCGGGTTCGAGGCGAAGTGGGAGGACGCGGGCGGCGGCTCCGACGCGAGCTTCATGGCGAAGGCCGGGATCCCCGCGGTGGACGGCTGCGGGCCGGCGGGCGGCGGCGCGCACTCGCCCTCCGAATACCTGCGGATCGACACGATCGAAGAGCGGATCGCGATGATCCGGAACGTCCTCGCAATGATCTAGCCCGGAAAAGGAAGGAGAAAGGCGGAATGGGATTCCTTGATTTCCTGAAGCGGGAGAAGGCGGAGGAGAAGCCTGAGACGAAGAATGAGGCGGCACCCGCCCCGAAGCCAGGCCCGAAGAAGCCCGAGCGGACCGCGGAGTCGCTCCAGGCCGAGCAGCTGCGGCTCCTTCGCGGCACCGCGATCCTGAACGGCGAGCGGCTGAAGGGGCTGCGGCCCGAGCGGATCACGGATGACCTGAAGAAAATCGACAGGGCGCGGGGCCTCGCGGACCTTGAGCTCAAGCTCGCCCAAGGCGATTCCGAGAGGAAGAAGCTTGAGAAGTGGAAGGCAGGGCTCGGTCTTCTCTCAGGAATGTACCGCGCCCAAGTCCGCGAGAACCGCGGGCAGGAGAAGAAGCCCGCGAAGCCCCGGACCCGTTACGAACCGAAAAAGAAGAACTGATCGGAGGGCAGAACACAGGAAGCATATATAAACCTGATATTAAATCTTTAATCAGATTCCTTACTGGAGCGTAACCATGGCGACAGTGTCTTTCAACACGGATGACGAACTAAAGGAAAAGGCTTCCAAGGTTTTCGAATCCCTCGGAATGGATCTTACGACGGCCATCAACATGTTCCTTAGACAGACCGTCATTCAGCAGAAATTCCCATGCAGCCTCGAGCTGGAAGTTGCACAAAATCTGAAGCCAACTTATTTGCCTGATTTTTTTGAACTCTTCGGGAAAGGCGCAAACCTTGGATTCAACATGGAACCGAAGGACTTATCTTCGGAAAGCCGATGACCCGCACCTGACCGGTCTGAATTCCAAACATTTCATTTCTAGTAACGCGACGTTTAATACACACTGGACAACGCTCACGCGCGCAGAGCTCCTCCAACCCCGCCCTCCAGTTCCGGATCTCCTCCCGACCGGCAACTCAACTATGCCTGACGTGGCTTAACCGTTGCCACCCGATTCGAATGGCTGATGAAGGGCTCGCGCGGTGGAAACACCGCAACTGCGGGTGGAAGCAAACGCAGGAAGGAAAAAAGACAACTGAAACCGGTTTTTATAAGGTCTTCCCTTACTTCAGATAATTGCCCACGCACCAAAAGCCGGCGCCCGTGCAGGCAAGGCTTCCGAGGAGATGCGCCGAAGCGTGAATGAACGCCTTAAGCCAGAACCCGTTCATCAGCATCGCGACGCTTTCGCTTGAGAACGTGGAAAAAGTCGTGAGCCCCCCGAGAAGCCCCGTCACGAGAAAGAGCCTCGCGAGCGGCGGCACTTCCGGGTGCTGAAGAAGCGCCGCCACGGCGCACCCGATCGCGAAGGCGCCCGAGAGATTGCAGGCGAGCGTCCCGAGAGGCATCACGCCCCAGCGTGAATTCAATAGATACGAAAGTCCCCAGCGGAGCGACGCACCGATCGCGGTGCCGAGCCCGACCGAAAACAGTACGAGTAACAGCGGACCGTCCCTTGTCACCATGGCGTCACTCCCCGCGGCGGCGCCTTGCCGCCTCCCAAAGCTCCGGGAACTTCTGGTAGAAAAGCACGGCAGCGACAACGCCCACGACGAGGAACGTCACCTGATCCTCCTGACTCATCCCCTCGTTCAGGACCGCAAGCCCGGCCGTCACCCCGAGGCACACCCCGACCGTTCCGAGCACCCGGATGAAATAGATAAGCCATTCAGCCATGAACGTTTCTCCTCCAAGCGGCCGAAATCCTCCGTCAACCCGCTGCAGTGATTTTCCACCTCATTAATTGAGACGAAGGAAGAAAATCCACCTATAGTTGATGTACTTCATCAGTTCCCCCTGCAAGGAAGAAAGAAATGGATTCGAATGAATGGCCCATCCGCCGCTCTGACCGTGCGCTTTCCCGGGACGAGGCGCTTGAAGTCGTCCGCCGCTCGCACGAGGCGGTCTTCGCCGTGGTGGGTACGGACGGACTCCCCTATTCCTTCCCGATCACGACCTGCCTCTGGAACAACGCCGTGTACTTCCACTGCGCGGCGAACGCGGGCCGAAAGGAGGACGCCCTGAAGGCGAACCCAGCGGTCTCGCTCACTTTCATCGGTTCTGATGCGAGGGCGGAGAAGGAGTTTTCCGTTAACTACGCCTCGGCGACCCTTGAAGGCAGGGCGACGCTCGTCACGGATCCCGAGGAGAAGCGAGCCTCGATGCTCGCCTTCTGCGAGCACAACGCGGCGTCAGCCGGGCCCGAAGCCGCGGCAGCCTATTACGGGAACGCGAAGGACGCGATCGACGTGTGGCGGATCGACATCACGCGCATTGCCGGAAAAGCACGGAACAAGGCGCTCTACTTCGGCGGCTAGCGAAGGACAGCCGCCCGCGCTCCCGGTAGAATCGATGGAGGGCGGCAGCACTCCCCGCCCCTATACCCGGAGGCATGGAAAATGGCAGTCGGTTGGGCAGCGGACGGCGCTGAGCAGCAGCAGATCGAGGATTCCCTCTCGGACGAGATCGAGCGGGCCCGCCGGAACATCCGGAAGGGGCCCGGGCTTGAGTTCTGCGAGGAATGCGGGGAGCCGATTCCGGAGGCCCGCCGCAAGGCGGTGCCGGGAGTCCGGCTATGCATAAAGTGCCAGGAGAAGTGGGACAAGGCGCACGGCCCCGCCCGGCTCTACAACCGCCGGGGAAGCAAGGACAGCCAGCTGAAGTGAAACTTCAGGAAAATTCTCCAGTGTGCGGCTTTTATTGAATAAAAAGGAACATAAGGCATGAAATCCCGGCTACTCTTCCTCGCCCTTCTTCCGCTCCTTGCCGCGTCCTGCTCGATAGGTCCCGGCGTCCGCGTCGGGGGCGGATTCGGAGGCGGCTTCGGCGGCCACTCGAGCGCCGGGGGCGGGATCGGCGCCTCGATCGACCTCGGAAGCCTGATCGACTGGGGCCGGAGGACGGGCAGCAGTATTCCTTCCCTCTCAAGCGGCTCGGTCTCCTTCCGGAACCTCCAGGTGTCCCGCTTCGGGAACCCGGACCCAACCTACGACTACAAGCTCACGGGCGAAGCGCTCAACACGAAGAGCACCCTCGCGAAGGTGCTGATTTCCGTACCCTGCAAGGGAGAAGCCCGCGCGGTGTCGTTCCCGGTCGAGGTGAGGCCGTCCGCCGTGGAGACAACGTTTGAATCCGTCGCGAAGGACGTCCCGGAATCCTGCAAGCCGGACTTCGGGTCCGCGACCTTCACCGAGCAGTAGCGGCTTCGCCCGGGACCTGAGCCGCTTCCAGGCTAGGCTTCAGGACGGACCAGGCTGCAGCGCACTTTCCCGGGAACCCGTCCGCCGCTTCCTGCGTCCGGACCGCGCTATAGCTTTCAGAAGCGTCCGCGGAGGACGGGATGGAGAGTGATACCGCCCCCGCGAGAACCACGGCGGCAACGTAGCTGAAGGCGACTCTGAACGGCATTCCCTGCTCCCTCGTCTCACTTCGGCGCCGGCGGACGATCCGTTCAGCCGAAGGCATTTCCGCCTCCAGGCGTCGCCTCGTCCCGGAGAGGATCAGAAGGGGAAGCGATGCCCCTTCCGGAATCCCCCCGTCATGCCGGCGTCAGAAATTCGCGATGATGTTTCCCTTGTAGGCCTTGTTGATGAAATCGCGGACCGACGGATCCTGGTAGGACTTCACGAGCGTCTTCACCCAGGCCGCGTCCTTGTCCTTCTCGCGCACCGCGATGTAGTTGATGTACTGGGGCGCGGGCTTCTCGACCAGGATCCCCTTCTGCGTCTTCGTGAGGCCCGCGATGTAGGCGTAGTTCCCGTTCACCGCAGCGGCATCGAGGTCATCAAGCGAGCGCGCAGTCTGCGCCGGGTCAAGCTCGACAAACTTGAACTTCTTCGGGTTTGAGGTGATGTCGAGCGGCGACCCCTCGCGCCCGGCCGAAGCCTTCAGCTTGATGAGGCCCGCGGACTGGAGAAGGTAGAGCGCGCGGCCCTCGGTCGAGGCGTCGTTCGGAATCCCGATCTTCGCGCCGTTCGGCAGGTCCTCGAGCTTCTTCCACTTCTTCGAGTAGAAGGTGAGCGGAGCGGTGATCGTCTTCCCTACAGCGGCGAGGCCGTAGTGGCGCTGCTTATTCTGGAGCTGCAGGTAGGAGAGCGTCTGCTGGATGTTCGCGTCGAGGTCACCGTGGGAAAGCGCTTCGTTCGGGGACACGTAGTCCTGGAACTCGATCACCTGGATGTCGAGCCCGTTCTTCTTCGCGACGGGAAGCGCCGCGTGGAGGATTTCAGAGTGAAGGCCGGCGGTGACGCCGATCTTAAGGTGCTTCACGGCGCCCGCGGCGTGGGCGGGAGCGGAAAAGGGAATGGCGGCGGCAATGAGAGCGGCGGCGGAGAACGTGAAAAGAGAGCGGCGAAGCATGGTGTGGTTCCTTCTAGTGGTTCCGGCCGCTTTCGGTTCCCCGGCCGGATTCGTCTGCGTAACAGGCGGGATTCGTTCCCGCCCTCCTATGGATTCCATTCTGCCGATCCACTTCCCCGTTCTCAAAAAAGTATTACGGGAAAATGTTGTGCCGGATCAGGTATTACTTCGGCCGGGCGGAAATCCCGCACAGCCTTCGCATGGCCCCGGAACCTCAGGCGGCATCCGGCCGGTCAAGGCAGCTTCGCCTGAGAGCTCGGGGAAAACGGCGGCGTTGCTGACGCATCTGCCCCCTTCTCATGAAAGGAGAACCAAATCCGGAACGCCTGCTGAAAAATTGGTTTTCGTTCCGCAAATAGAACGGGATATAGAAATATTTGTTCCATCAACAGAACAAATAACACTATAATGTGTTCCATTATCAGAACGATATCAGGAAGCCACCGTGGTAACCATTCAGGCATTGCGACAGGTCATTGCCACGTACAGGGACCTGAACCCCGGAAAGCAGCTGGTCAGAAGGGACACAGACATCAACGCGTTTCCCCGCTGCGTTTTCACCGGCGTCCGGGTTGCCGGCAAGTCGACGCTGATGATCCAAAAAATGCGCGAACTGATCAGCGGGGGAACGCCTCCGGACCAGGTCGTCTACATCCCGTTCAATGACGAACGGCTCCTTGGATTCGACTACCTTGACTTTGACAAGATCCTGCAGGCCCATGCGGAAATGAACCCTGAGGCCGGGAGACCCTGGCTGTTCCTTGATGAAATCCAGGAGATCGAGGGCTGGGAAAATTTTGCCCGAAGGCTTGCCGACACCGGCTACAAGGCCTTCATCACCGGAAGCAACGCGAGGATGCTGAGCAGCGACATCGCGACGAAGCTCGGAGCCCGGTACGTGAACATCCACGTGTTCACATTCAGCCTCAGGGAATTCCTGCGTTCCAGAGACATTCCCTGCGACCCCTCCGTCACGGACAACACGCTCGCCTGCGCGAGAATCCGCGGCGCCTGCAGGGAATGGCTCTCGAACGGAGGCTTCCCCGAGGTTGTTCTGAGCGGCGGTTTCCCGAACGCCTACCTCAACGGGATCTACCAGCAGATCTACGAGGGCGACATCATCGCGAGGAACGGTTTCGAAAACAAGTTCGCGCTCCGGCTCCTCCTCAAGAAGACAGCGGAAGGGGTCGGGCGTCCGCTCTCCTTCTCCCGGCTGCAGGGAATAGTCTCATCTGCCGGCGCAAGGATTGGGAAGGCAACCGTGATCCGGTACATGGAGAGCGCGTGCGAGGCCTTTCTTCTCTATCCGATCCGCAATTTTGCGGACAAGCTCGTCGCACGCGAGACGAACCCGAAATATTTCTTCGCCGACAACGGCATTCTGAAGCTTCTCGCACGAGACCCCGCCTCAGCCCAGTTCGAAAACGCGATCGCTCTCGCCCTTCTCAGGCGTTACGGGACCGATGAGCGCGTGTTTTTCTATGAGGACGACAGGGGAACGGACGTTGACTTCTACATTCCTGAAGAAGAAACAGCGATCCAGGCGTGCCTCAGGCTGGATGCGTCTGACGCAACCAGCACCCGGGAAACGGCAGCGCTCCTGAAGCTCGGCAATCGTCTCGACTGCCGGAGGCTGCTCATCCTCACGCTCGAAGAGGAAAGAACGATCGAGGATAAGGGAAGGAAGATCGAGGTGATGCCGCTCTGGAAGTGGCTCCTCGGACTCTGACGCAAAGGGAAGCGTCCCGAAGGACAGGTGCTTCCGACAAGTCCCGTTCTGTCAATGAAACGAAAATGATCAGCACTCGTTCCATCGACAGAACAAGACTGGCGCCCCCCTGATCACCTGAAGGTCGGGAGCTCCGTGAACCCCATCAGGAACCGGTCGACCGCAGCGGCGCACTCGCGTCCCTCGTGGATCGCCCGGACAATGAGCGACTCGCCGAAGCGGGCGTCGCCGCACGCGAACACCTTCGGGACCGAAGTCGCGAAGGGGCGCTCCCCTTTCTCGTCCGCGACCGCGATTTTCCCGCGCGGGGTCTTCTCGACCCCAAACGCCTTCAGGAGCGCAGAGGACGGACCCGTGTAGCCGAGCGCGATGTAGACCCGCTGCACCGGGATCTCGAACTCCGTCCCGGGGAGCTCTTCGAGAGTCCTCCTCCCGGCGGCATCGTAGGTCGACTTCGTCTTCACGAAGCGGATCCCGCGGACGGCGCCCTCCGCGTCAAGCAGGATCTCCTTCGTCTCCGTGTCCCAGAGCCGCTCGCACCCCTCCTCGACCGAGGAGGAGACGCGGAGCTTCTTCGGGTAGGAGGGCCAGGTCGAAGCCTTGTCCTCCTTCTCTGGCGGCTGGTTCCCGTGGGCGACGAGCCAGATCTTCCCCGCGCCCTGGCGGCGGCTGATCCCGACGCAGTCGCTTCCGGTGTCGCCGCCCCCGATCACGGCGACGTCGCAGCCTTTCGACGTGACCGGAGCCTCCTTGATCGCGCCTGAGCTCGCGCGGTTCTGTCCGCAGAGGAGCTCCATCGCGAAGTGGACGCCCTTTCCTTCCCGCCCGGGAACCCTGAGGTCCCGGGGCGTTTCGGAGCCGGCCGCGATCACGACCGCGTCGAACCCGTCGAGAAGCGTCGCGGCTTCGATCGTCTCCTTCGCTTCGGACCCGATCCCGGGCTCGAACTCAGCCGTCCCGACCGCGGTCGAGAGCCTGAAGCGGACGCCCTCCGCCTCCATCTGCTCAAGCCTCCGCTCGATGATTCCCTTCGGAAGCTTGAAGTCCGGCATCCCGAGGGCGAGGAGCCCGCCCGCCCGTTCGTTCTTCTCGAACACCGTCACGGTGTGGCCGGCCCGCGCGAGCTGCTGCGCGCAGGCGAGACCCGCGGGGCCGGAACCCACCACGGCGACGCGCTTCCCGGTGCGGCCCCTCGCGTTCTCGGGCCGGACCCAGCCCGACTTCCACGCGCGGTCGATGATCGCGCGCTCGATCGACTTCACGCCGACCGCCGAGTCGTCGAGCAGGTACCGGGTGCAGCCCGCTTCGCAGAGCGCGGGGCACACCCGGCTCGTGAACTCCGGGAAATTGTTCGTCGCGTTGAGGGCGTTCCACGCCTCGTGCCATCTTCCCTCGCGAACGAGGCGGTTGAAGTCGACCGGGCGGTTGTGGAGCGGGCACATCGCGCTGCAGAACGGCGTCCCGCAGGTGAGGCATCGCGCCGCCTGCTCCTTCACCTCGTCCTCGGTGAGGGGCGACGTGAATTCGAAGAAGTGCCTGATCCGCGCCTCGACCGGTTCGTGATGGAATTCGATCCGGGAAGAAGCCGGCTCGTTCGTTTTCGTTTCAGCCATTTCGATCTCCTCCCCGATCCTATTCCGCGGCCTTCTTAAGGAGCGCGTCGCGGTACTGCAGCGGGAACACCTTCACGAACCGCGTCCTCGAGTTCTCCCAGTTCTCGAGGAGCTTCTCTGCGATTTCGGACCCCGTGTAGAGCGCGTGGTTCCGGACGAGCCCGAGAAGGATGTCCTCGTCGGTCTTCCCGAGGTGCCACGTGCGGGGGTCGGAGGTCCGGCGCTGCTCGTCCGCGCCCTCGACCCGCTCGAGGGCCACCATGCTCTTATTGCACCTCGACTCGAACGACCCGTCCTCGTCGAGGACGTAGGCGACGCCGCCCGACATCCCGGACGCAAAGTTCCGGCCGGTCCGCCCGAGGACGACGACGGTGCCTCCCGTCATGTATTCGCACCCGTGGTCGCCGACCCCTTCGACGACGGCTGACGCCCCGGAGAGCCGCACCGCGAACCGCTCGCCCGCGACGCCGTTGAAGTAGGCTTCGCCGGATGTCGCCCCGTAGAGCGTCGTGTTGCCGGCGATGATGTTCCGGGTCCTGTCGCCGTGGAAGTCCCCCGGCGCCCGGATGATGATGACGCCGCCCGAAAGCCCCTTCCCGACATAGTCGTTCGCGTCGCCGGTGAGCTCAAGCGTTTCGCCAGGCGCCGCGAACGCGCCGAAGCTCTGCCCCGCGTGCCCGCGGAATTCGAGGTGCACGGTGTCCCGCGGAAGCCCTTCGGCCCCGAACCGCTTCACGATCTCGTACGAAGTGAGGGTCCCGGCCGTCCGGTCGACGTTCCGGATCGGAAGCGACACCACGGTCCGCACCCGGGAGTCGAGGGACTGCTTGATCTTCGGGATGATGCCGTTGTCGAGCGCCTGCCAGAGCCTGTGGTCCTGGGAGGTGCTCTTGCGCTTCATTTCAGGAGCGGCGTCAGGCGCGTAGAGCAGCCTCGAAAGGTCGATCTCGTCCGCCTTCGGGTTTCCGGTCTTCCGCTGCGCGAGGAGGTCGGTGCGCCCGATCATCTCCTCCATCCGCCTGAAGCCGAGGCGCGCCATGATCTCGCGCACTTCCTCTGCGACGAAGAAGAAGTAGTTCACGAGGTGCGCGGGGCGGCCGCGGAACCGGCGCCGCAGCTCCGGGTCCTGGGTCGCGATCCCGACCGGGCACGTGTTCAGGTTGCACTGCCGCATCATGAGGCAGCCTTCGACGACGAGCGGCGCCGTCGCGAACCCGAACTCGTCCGCGCCTAGCAGCGCCGCGACCGCGACGTCGCGCCCGGTCTTCATCTGCCCGTCCACCTGGACCGCGACACGGTCGCGGAGCTGGTTAAGGACAAGGGTCTGCTGCGCCTCGGCAAGCCCGAGCTCCCAGGGAGCGCCCGCGTGCTTCGTGGAGGAGCGGGGGCTCGCCCCGGTTCCGCCGTCAGCGCCCGAAATCACGATGTGGTCCGCCTTCGCCTTGACGACGCCGGCCGCCACCGTCCCTACCCCGGTCTCGCTCACGAGCTTCACCGAGATCTCAGCCGTCGGGTTCGCGCACTTCAGGTCGTGGATCAGCTGCGCGATGTCCTCGATCGAGTAAATGTCGTGGTGCGGGGGCGGCGAAATGAGCCCGACCCCCGGGACCGAGTACCGGAGCATCGCGATGTAGGGGGTCACCTTCTTCCCGGGGAGCTGGCCGCCCTCGCCCGGCTTCGCGCCCTGCGCCATCTTGATCTGGATCTGGTCCGCGGACGCGAGGTAGGCTTCCGTCACGCCAAAGCGCCCGGACGCGACCTGCTTGATCCGGGAGCGGAGCGAGTCGCCCGCCTCGAGCGGGATCTCCGCCATCGTGCGGTCGGATCCGAGTATCGTGGCGACCGTGTCCCCGTCCTTCACGGGGCTCTTCCCCGTGCGCATCTCGGCCTCGTACCGCCTCGGGTCCTCGCCCCCTTCGCCCGTGTTCGACTTCGCCCCGATCCGGTTCATCGCGACCGCGAGCACGGCGTGTGCCTCGGGCGAAATCGCGCCGATCGACATCGCGCCGGTCGCGAACCGCTTCACGATTTCGGACGCGGGCTCGACCTCCTCGAGCGGCACCGGGTTCCTCCCCTCCGTCCTGAAGTCGAGGAGCCCGCGGAGCGTCATCTGGCGGCGGCTCTGGTCGTTGATGATCGAGGCGTATTCCTGATAGGTCGAGTAGCTCTTCTCGCGGGACGCGCGCTGGAGCTTCACGATCGCTTCCGGCGTCCACATGTGCTCTTCGCCGTCCGCGCGCCACGCGTATTCGCCCCCCGTCGGGAGTTCGGCGTCCGCGCGGCTCAGGTTCCCGTAGGCCTCGGCGTGTCGCTCTAGCTGCTCCTTCATCACTTCGAAGAGCCCGAGCCCCTCCACCTTCGTGGGCGTGCCGTGGAAGTACCGGTCGACGAAGTCGCTCGAAAGCCCGACCGCTTCGAAGATCCTCGCCCCGCGGTAGCTCATGAGGGTCGAGATCCCCATCTTCGCCATGATCTTCGTGAGGCCCTTCCCGACCGCCTTCACGTAGTTCGAGAGCGCGACCTTCTCGGCGAGGCCCCGCTTCGGGGCGATCGAGCGGACCGCGGCGAGCGCGACGTACGGGCACACCGCCTCTGCGCCGTAGCCGAGGAGGAGCGCGAAGTGCATCGTCTCGAACACGGCGCCCGACTCGACCACGAGGCCGACATTCGTGCGGAGCCCTTCGCGGATCAGGTGCTGGTGGAGCGCGGAGACGGCAAGGAGCACCGGGATCGAGACGCGGTGGCGGGACACCGCGCGGTCCGTGATGATGAGGATGTTGTCCCCTGCCCGGACGTCGTCCGCCGCGACAGCGCAGAGGCTCGCGAGCGCCGCGTCCACCCCTTCGCTCCCCCACTCGGCCGGGTACGTGATGTCAAGCTCCCGGCTCCTGAACTTCCCGCCCGTGTAGTGCTCGATCCGGTGGAGCTTCGACATCTCGCGCTCCGTGAGGAGCGGCTGCTCCACCTCGATCCGCCGGGGCGGATTGACGTTGTTCACGTCGAGGAGGTTCGGCTTCGGCCCGATGAAGGAGATGAGGCTCGTCACGAGCTCTTCCCGGATCGGGTCGATCGGCGGGTTCGTCACCTGGGCGAAGAGCTGCCTGAAGTAGGAGAAGAGGGGCTTCGCGCGGTGCGAGAGGACGGGGAGCGCCGCGTCGTCGCCCATCGCGCCGACAGGCTCCGCGCCCTTCTCCGCCATCGGGCCGACGATGAGGGAAAGGTCCTCCTGCGTCATTCCGAACGCGCGCTCGAGCTCGAGGAGCCGCCCCGAGGGCATCACGGGGGCGGGCGAGCCGAGGGCCTCCTCGGTCTCGAGGTCCGCGAGCTTCAGGTTGAGTCGCTCGACCCACTCGCGGTACGGGTGCGCGAGCGCGACCTGACGCTTCACCTCCTCGTCCGGGACGATCCGGCCCTGGACGGTGTCGATGAGGAGCATCTTCCCCGGCTCGATCCGCCACTTCCTCCGGATCCGGGATTCCGGCACCGGGAGCGCCCCCATTTCGCTCGCGAGGATCAGCGTGTCGTCGTCCGTGAGCACATAGCGCGCGGGCCTGAGGCCGTTCCGGTCAAGCGTCGCCCCGATCTGCATCCCGTCCGTGAAGACGATTGCGGCCGGTCCGTCCCAGGCCTCCATCATCGGGGCCGAGTACGCGTAGAAGGCGCTCCGGTCGGGGTCCATCGTGCGGCTCCGCTCCCAGGGCTCGGGGACGAGCATCATCACGGCCTGCGGGAGCGAGTAGCCGCTCATCACGAGGAGCTCGAGGGCGTTGTCGAGGCTTGCCGTGTCGCTCTGGCCGTCGTAGATGAGGGGGGCGAGCTTCGGGACGTCGTCGCCGAGCACCGCGGACTTCCACGAGGTCTCGCGGGCCCGGATCCAGTTCGCGTTCCCCTTCACCGTGTTGATTTCGCCGTTATGCGCGATGTAGCGGTACGGGTGCGCGAGCGCCCAGGAGGGGAAGGTGTTCGTCGAGAAGCGCTGGTGGACGACAGCGATCGCGGTCTTCACTTCCGGGTTCGAGAGGTCGGTGTAGTAGCGGCCGACCTGGTCTGCGAGGAGAAGGCCCTTGTAGACCACGGTGCGGGTGCTCATCGAGGGCACGAAGTACTCGTCCCCGTGCCGCAGCTTCAGCGCCTTGATCCGGTGGCTCGCGGTCTTCCGGATCACGTAGAGCCTCCGCTCGAGCGCGTCCTGAATCATGACGTCCGGGCCGCGCCCGATGAAGATCTGCCGGATGTCGGGCTCCGTGCGGCGCACGGTGGGGCTCATCTCCATGTCGGAATCGACCGGGACCTTGCGCCAGCCGAGCACGACCTGCCCCTTCTGCCGCACCATGCGCTCGAGTTCCGCCATGCAGGCTTCGCGGGACGCCGGCTCCTTCGGGAGGAAGATCATCCCGACCCCGTAGTCCCCGGGGGGCGGAAGGGTGACGCCCTGCTTCTTCATTTCCTCCCGGTAGAACGCGTCCGGGATCTGGATCAGGATGCCGGCGCCGTCCCCGCAGAGGGGATCCGCGCCGACCGCGCCCCGGTGGTCGAGGTTATGCAGGATGAGGAGCGCGTCCTCGATCGTCTTGTGGGTGGCCCTTCCCTTGATGTTCGCGACGAAGCCGACGCCGCAGGCGTCGTGCTCCGATTCCGGGGAATAGAGGCCGAGCTTCGCCGCCTTCCGGCGTTCCTCTTCAGAGGTCATCCCTTCTGTCATTCGGGGCTCCTGTATCCAGGTTCCTGGATCTGAAATCCGTTCCGCCATCTCGCCCTTCGCCTCTCGCGGAGAAGCCCGCGAAAACTCCGGGGACATGGACTGCAGAATAAAGATTTACCACTGGAATACCGAAGGAACGAGCGGGTTCCCGCAGAACACCAAAAAAAGGCTAGGGCGAACCCATTAGTGCAGGGAATTCCGCCTAGGAACAAATGATTAGGTGAGCCGCGCCACTCTTTCCGGAAGATTCCCCGAGATAGCGGCCGTTACGGGAAACGAAACATCGGAAGGAGTTCCCCTCGGCGAACGGGTCCGCCTACCAGTAGGACGCTTCCGCCCGTTCCTCGATCGTGAGGAGGTCAGGGCCCCAGGCCGGGCAGTGCCCGAACTCCTCCCGGGTCCTCGCCTTGATCCAGTCGCGGAGGACCCGGATCTTCCTGCTCGGATTCGGCTTCGAGAAGAGCCTGATGTGGAGCGCGTAGGACTGGAGGGGCTCCAGAATCCGGACAAGTCTCCCCGTCTTGAAGTCCGGTGCCACCATGAAGCAGGGAAGACCCACAGCGACCCCGGCGCCCTGCATGACGGCGAGCCTGAGGCCGACCATCGTGTCGATCCGGAACGCGGGCTTCCGGTTCACGGGGAACGCGACTGCGCCATCCGGTCCGTAGAGGACGGGGGGATAGGCGAGCGCGCTGTTCGTCATCACGCGGTGGTTCCTGAGATCCCGGACCTCATGGATCTCGCCATACTGCTCGAGGTACGCGGGCGAGGCGCACACGTAGGTCGGAGTCGTCGCGAGGTCGGTCACCTCAAGCCCCTCCCTCGGGCCTGGGCCCGGCCAGAAGGCAAGGTCGAAGGGCTGCCGCCGGATGTCGGAGAAGCGCGCCATCGTGAGGATCTGGACCTCGGCCTTCGGGTATCTTTCCTGAAAGTCCGCGAGCCAGACCGCCATCCGCTCGATAAGGCCGATCGCGCAGAAGACCCTCACCGGACCCGCGACCTCGTCCTCGTCCCGCTCGAAGTTCTGCACGGTCTGCATGAGCTGCGAAATGTGGGGAAGGACTTCACTGAGGCAGCGCCTCCCCTCCTTCGTAAGGATCGCGGTCGTGCCCGTGCGGTCGAAGAGCGGGTAGCCGAGCGACTCCTCGAGTCTCGCGATCTTCCGGCTCACGCTCGCGACGTCGATTCCGAGCTCCGCCGCTGCCCGGTTCATGGATCCGGAAAGGGCGACGGTGACGAAAATGTGCCAGATGTCGAGGCTTTCTACGCTGTTCTTCATTCCGGAAATCCCTGGTTACTTTTAGGCTGGCACGCCCGGGCGAACGATGCCCGGGCGTACGGGGCTACCCTCGGCCGCTCTCTAGCGGATTCTGCCACAGGAGGCCGAAGAGTTCCCTCGCTTCGCCCTTAGGCGGCGACCCGTGCCGCCTCGCGCCCGGCGACAAGCCCCGTCACGCCGGCGTAGACGTATGCTTCGCCCGAGCGGTAGCCGACGCCGAAGTGCTCGCCGAAAGCGCAGGCGCCCGCGCCGTAGAGGCCGCGCGCGATCGGGCGGCCGAAGAGCGTCGTCACCTCGGACCTCGCGTTCACGGTGAAGCCTCCCACCGTTTCGATCATGACCGGATTGATGTGGAGGATGTAGAAGGGCGCGGTGAGCTCCTTCCCGTAGACCGTGCGGCCGAAGCGGTCGTGCCGCTTCTCCGGGGCCGTGCGGGTGATGCGGTTATGTTCCTCGATGTCAGCCTTAAGGCCGTCCGCCTGGCAGCCGATCACGCGGGCGAGGTCCTCCACCGTGTCGCAGCGCTTCGCGTGGCCGTTCTTGATCATCTGGGTCACGGTCGCGTGCATGGGCTCCGAAACGATTTCCCAGCACTTCTTCTGCTTCAGCATCTCGCGGTCGGTCGTTGTGTAGATGATGTACTCGTTCACGAACCGGCGCCCCTTCTCGTTCACGATGATGCCGCCGTTCAGGATCGGGGCGGAGGAGTAGAAGGTGTTCGACTCGACGTGAAGCGTCGGGCAGACCATCGCGATCGCGAGGTTCGCGGTCCCGGCTCCGAGGTTCGACGCGATCTTCAGCCCGTCGCCGTTGTCGCGGGCATCCATGATGCGGCCGGTCTTCTTCCACTCGTTCGTGTACTTCTCGATGATCGCCTGGTTGCGGCCGAAGCCCCCCGTCGCGAGGACGACGGCCGAGGTCTTCACGTAAACGGGCTTCCCGCCGTCCTTCTGGATCACGGCGCCGATCACCTTCTTCCCCGCCGGGTCGAGGATGACGTCAGTGATCCGGGTCGCGACCTGGACCTCGATCGACTTCGTCTGGGAGACCTTTTCCGCGAGATGCTCCATGAGGGACGCGCCTGCGCCCTTCGTCTTCACGACGCGGAGGGTCGGGCCGCCGTTCGCCCGGTCCTCGTCGTTCGTGAACTCGACCCCGATCGACTGGAGAAAGTCGACGAAGGTCGCCGATTCCTTCGCGATCACGAGCGCCTTCTCAGGGTCCCGCGTGCCGTTCCCGTATTCGAGAATGTTGTCGCGATAGGCTTCGACCGTGTCCTTGATCCCGCGCGCCTTGTGCCACTTCGTGTTGACGGAGCGGATCCAGCCGGAGGAAATGGCGGAGCTCCCGCCGAGAAACCCGGTCGCCTGGACGAGAAGCACCTTGCGGCCGGCCTTTGCGGCCCAAAGGGCAGCCATGCAGCCCGCGCAGCCACCGCCCGCGACGAGGACTTCGGCCGAACGGTTCCAGTGGTAGGCCTTCGGGGCGGGCTTCGCGGAAGCACCGAAGGAAATGGCGGAAAGGCCGAGGACTCCGGCCCCCTTGAGGGCCGAACGACGGGAAATGGCTGCGGACATGGATGATCTCCTTAGAACGGGGGCTGAATCGGAAAAAAGTCCGGAATGAAATGGAGGAACCTTTTCCCGATGACACCGGAAAATTACGAACCCCTTTTTCTGCAGGGTTCTTTCTTGAGGAGAAAATTTATTGTTTTCAGGTGCCCGCGCCAATGTCTGCGGGCAAAGGGGGCTTTGCAATTTTGCAACAGAGGGCCAAAACTTCCGTCGTGACGAGACCCCATTCATTTCAGGAAAGAACCTGCCGCCGCCTGACGTTCACCTCAGGTTTCGCCACCCGAGGTTTCCCCGGGATTCTCTTGCAACAGCCGTCAAGCCCGCCTTCTTCAGGCGCGGCCGACCGAGATTTTCCTTTTTGGTGATTGATTAAAAAACAGGCTTTCTTTTCATTTTTCTTCTCATCTTTCTTTCGGATGAAAAGAAATCGAGTAGGAGGCGGAGCTCTGCTCCGCCGTCCTCTCACACCACCGCCCGTACGGGTCTCGTAGGCCCTGCTGTCAACAGGGTT
>CADBTW010000082.1 GCA_902797695.1 uncultured Sutterellaceae bacterium | reverse complement strand
GCTGCCGTCTCCTGATTTACGGAGTTTGCATCCGCCTGAGGCATCATGAGCCGCTTCTTTAGCGGCTCATGAAAAATTCAGGCTAGAGGCTATTCCGTCCAGTCGACGAGGTCGGGGTCGGTCTGCGGGACGCGCCTCACGGCGTCCTGGTAGACGGGGTCGCGGGAAAGCGAGCCGCGGTCCCTGAAGCGCGGCGCCGGGTCGAGCCTCCCGCTCCTCCGGTCGAATTCTTCCGTCCTCTCCCAGCGCAGCCCCGCGAGAAGCTCGTCGGACTGCTCGGGGCTGTTGCAGATGATGAGCGCGTCACACCCGGCGAGGAGCGCCGCCTCCGCCCGCTCCACGACTCCGCCGAGCCCTAGCGCCCCGCCCATCGCGAGGTCGTCCGAGAAGACGAGCCCCTCGAACCCGCACTGCTCGCGAAGCACGTCCTGAATCCAGCGGCTCGAGAACGTCGCCGGAAGCTCGTCAACCCCCGGGTAGGCCACGTGGGCCGTCATCACCGAGTCGAGCGCCTGCCCGAGCCACGAATAGGGCTTCACGTCCTGGTCGATGATCTCGTCCGCGAACCGGGTGTCCTCAGGCAGCTCCCTGTGGCTGTCCGCATTCGCCCAGCCGTGCCCGGGGAAGTGCTTCCCGCAGCAGGCCATGCCGGCCGCGTGCATGCCGGAGGCCATCGCGAGGGCGAGCTCCGCGACCGCCTCGGGGCTCTTCGAGAATGACCGGTGTCCGATCACCCGCGAATGCCCCCAGTCGAGGTCGAGGTCGGGGGCGAAGGAAAAGTCGACGCCGAGCGAAAGGAGCTCGGACGCGAGCACGTAGCCGTGGGACCAGGCGGCGCGGAGCGCTTCCCCCGGGGACCGCTTCCGCATCCGCCCGTACTGCGCGAGCGCGGGGAGCCTCGTGAAGCCCTCGCGAAACCGCTGCACGCGGCCGCCCTCATGGTCGACCGAGATAAGGACGCCGGGCTTCTCGGCGTGGATCTCGCTGCAGAGCGAGGCGAGCTGCTCCGGGCTCTCGTAGTTCCGCGTGAAGAGAATCACCATGCCGACGAGAGGCGAGCGGATCCGCTTCCTGTCCTCCTCGGTGAGAACCGTTCCCGAAACGTCAGTCACAATGGGTCCCAGCATGTCTTCCCTCTTCCCTCCAAGTTGTCAGAAACCCGCGCCCGCTTCGCGGCGGCACGGGAAACAGGGCCCCCGCCGGCCTAGAGCCGCTTCAGCTCAGCGATGATGCGCCGGGAGCTGAGCGGGCGGTCGCCCGCCACCGCGGCGATCCGGGCCCGGAGGAGCGTCTTCGCGGCGCGCGCGGTCTCCGGGCGCGAAAAGTCGAGCTTCGCCATTTCGCGGAGCGACGTGGCCGGGTACGAGGGTTCGGAGCCCGACGGCTCGTCCCCCGCGCGGACAAGCTCCGCCCCGCGGAGCACATAGTAGCCGTTCTGGAATTCGGAAGGGAACCCGTAGCCCGTGAGCCTGAGGAGCTGCATTTCGAAGCGCCTCAGGGCGACTTCCACGCCGTCCCCCGGCTCCTGCCCCGAGAGCACCCGGAGCGCTTCCCAGTAGGCGTCGAAGATTCCCTCCTCGGGATCCTCCTTCGCGGTGAGCCGCAGGATGAGCTCGTTCATGTAGAAGCCTGAGAGCAGCGCGTCCCCCTCGATCGGGGAAAAACCTCCCATCCACTCGACCTTTGTGAGGTTCTTCGTCGCGCCGCCCCCGCTCCAGCCGATGAGGAGCGGGGAGAATTCAGCGAGAATCCCGCGCCAGGGGCTGGTCGGCCGCTTCGCGCCGCGGGCGCGCGCCGTGATCCTGCCGTAGTGCTTCGTGATGAAGTCGACGAGAAGGCTCGTTTCCGACCACGGGCGGAGACGGATCGCGAAGGCGGGCTCCTCCCCCACCCGCGCGGAGGGCTTCCTGTTGATGTAGCCCCCGAGGGTACGGGGTTCGGCGTTTCCTGCCATTTCCTTGTGAGTTCGCCGCCCTAGATCGGGTCGTCGCCGTAGCCGAGCGTCTTCAGCGCCCGGACGTCGTCGCTCCAGCCGCGGCGGACGCGCACCCAGACCTCGAGCCGCACGGGCTTACCGAGCATCTTCTCGATGTCGGCGCGGGCGAGCCGCGAAATCTCGCGCAGCTTCGCGCCCTTTTCGCCGATCACGATCGGGCGGTGCCGCTCGCTGTTCACGAGGAGGGTCGCGACGATCTCGGCCCCCTTCTCGTCCTCGGTCCACTTCTCGATCGTCACCGCGATCCCGTACGGGAGCTCGTCCCCGAGGAGCCTGAAGGCCTTCTCGCGGACCGCTTCCGCCGCGAGGTACCGCGGGCTCTTGTCGGTGTAGAGGTCGAGGTCGTAGTACGGGGCGCTCTCCGGAAGGTGCTTCTTCGCCTCGGCGAGCAGTTCCTCGCACTGGCGGCCCTTCTTCGCGGAAGTCGGGACGATCGCGGCGAACGGGAACTTCTGGGTCGAGAGCGCGATGAGGGGAAGGAGCGACTCGCGGTCCTTCAGCTCGTCGGTCTTGTTGAGGACGAGGATCACCGTGCTCTCGCGGGGAACGATCCTGAGGACCTCCTCGTCCGCAGGCTTCCAGCCCGAGGCGTCGATCACGAAGAAGACCACGTCGACCTGGGAGAGCACGCCGCGCACCACGTTGTTCATGTGGTGGATGAGGCCGCCCTTGTACTTGCTCTGGAAGCCGGGCGTGTCGACGAAGACGTACTGGGCGTCGTCCCGCGTGAGGACGCCGAGCGTCCGGTCGCGGGTCGTCTGGGGCTTGTGGCTCGTGATCGAGACCTTTTCCCCGACGAGCCGGTTGATGAGCGTGCTCTTCCCCACGTTCGGGCGCCCGATCACGGCGATGTAGCCGCACCGGAAGCCCTTCGGAGCCTTCCGCTCCTCAGGAATCGCTGCGGATTCCAGCGCAGCAGCCGAAGCGTTTTCCGTGGCCATACAGCGGTCTCCTCTTTTTGCTTTCCCTTCGCCCGGGGCACCAGTTCCTATTTTGCGACGCCCTTCAGCTTCTTCGCCTCGGGTCTTTCATTCAGTACCCGGAGCGCCGCGGCCGCCGCGTTCTGCTCGGCGGTCCGCCGGTTCGAGCCGGTGCCGTCCGTCCGGATCCCGAAGTGCTCGATGAAGCATTCGGAAACGAACGTCTGCGCGTTCGGCTTCCCGACGCAGCTCACGACCCGGTAGGCGGGCACCGGAAGGTGGTTCGCCTGAAGCACCTCCTGCAGCTGCGTCTTCGGGTCCTTCCCCATCCGTTCGGGAAGGTCTGCGAGGATCTTCCGGTAGAGCCCGAGGATCACGCGCTGCGCTTCGGCGAATCCCCCGTCGAGGAACACGGCCCCGAATATCGCCTCCATCGCGTCCGCGAGGATAGAGGGGCGGGTCCGGCCGCCGGTCTTCACTTCCCCTTCCCCCATGAGGAGGAAGTCGCTCACGCCGACGTCGGCCGCGATCTCGTCAAGCGCCTCCTCGCGCACGAGGTTGCTCCGCACGCGCGAAAGCTGTCCCTCGCTGAAGTGGGAGTCCATCTTGAAGAGCTCGTAGCCGATCGTGCAGCCGAGCACCGAGTCGCCGAGGAACTCGAGCCGCTCGTTGTGGTCCGCGCTGAAGCTGCGGTGCGTGGTCGCGCGCCGCAGGAGCGCCTGGTTCCTGAACTGATAGCCGATCCTCTTCTCTAGTTCCTTCAGTTCCAGCATGTTCTTCTGTCCAAGGGCTTCTCGTCCCGCTAGTTGAAATATCCGATCCGGGACATCTTCGATACATTAAGCCAGATCACGAACGCCCGTCCGACGATGTTCTCCTCGGGGACGAATCCCCAGTAGCGGCTGTCGTCGGAATTGTCGCGGTTGTCGCCCATCACGAAGTAGTGGCCGTCCGGAACCGTGGTCTCGAACCCGGTGTCCGAGTAGCTGATGCGTCCGGGGTGGGTCTGCGGCTCGCGGGAATAGACGCCGTCAGGGACCCGCGGATCGGTGAGCATGCGGTGCTCGTGCCCGGCGAGCGTCTCGGTCTTCTCCGAAAGGGTCAGCATGTACTCCTCGTCCACATAGTCGCCGACCGGCTTCTGCGGCTGCTCCTTCCCGTTCACGTAGAGGACCTTGTTGCGGTAGACGATCTTGTCGCCGGGAACCCCGACGATTCGCTTGATGAGGTCGGTGCCGGGCTGCATCGGGTGGTCGAAGACGATCACGTCCCCGGCCCTGGGCTTTTCGCCCGCGGTGAGCTTCGTGTTCAGCACCGGGAAGCGCATCCCGTACTGGTACTTGTTCACGGCGATGAAGTCCCCGGCCTCGAGCGTCGGGAGCATGGAGCCCGACGGGATCCTGAAGGGCTCGACCACGAAGCTCCGCACGAGGAAGACGAGGAGGATCACGGGGAAGAGCCCCGCCGTCCATTCGAGCCACACGGGCTGGCGCTTCGCCTTGTACTCGACCACCTTCCGCTCGTCGAGCGCCTTCGCGTCAGGCTCCGGATGCGCTGCGTCGAACTCAGCAAGCGCGGCCCGGGCGGCCTCGGCTCGTCTCTTCTTCCAGAAGAAGACGTCCCCCACCCAAAAAATCCCCGTGACCACCGTAAGGACCAGCAGTATCAGAGGAAAGCTCATTCATTTCTCCCTAGTTTGGCCAGTGCTTCCAGCGCTACTGGAAAAGCCCGACCCGCTTCATGTCGTGAAAGTTAGCCCAGACGAGGAACGCCCGCCCGATCAGGTTCTCCTCCGGGACGAACCCCCAGTAGCGGCTGTCCTCGGAATTGTCGCGGTTGTCGCCCATCACGAAGTAGCTGCCTTCGGGCACCCGGCAGACCACACCCCGCCGACCGTACTGGCAGGCGCCGACCGGGCTCACCCCGTCCAGCGGCCGGATTCCCGGCGCGACCTTCGGGTCGAGCACGATCGGGTGCCGGATTTCGCCCAGCCGCTCCTCGCGAAGGACCTGCCAGGGCTCGGCCGCCCGGCGGACCTTCGGCGGGACCAGCTTCCCGGCCCGCTTCTGCTGAACGGTCTTCCCGTTCACGACGAGGCGCTTGTCAAGGTACACCACCTCGTCCCCCGGCAGCCCGACCACCCGCTTTATGTAGCTCACCTTCGGATTGAGAGGATAGCGGAAGACGGCGACGTCGCCCCGCTCGGGCTCCCCGACCGGGACGAGCTTCGCGTTCGAAACCGGAAGGCGTATCCCGTAGACGAACTTGTTCACGAGGATCAGGTCGCCGGGAACGAGCGTCGGAAGCATGGAGCCCGACGGGATCCTGAATGGCTCGGCGACGAAGCTCCGGAGAAGGAGTATCACGAGGAGGATCGGGAAAAGCCCTCCCGTATACGCGATCCAGCGGGGCTGCGGCGCGGCGCCGCCCGAGGAGAGCCGCCGCGCGGGCTCCCACACCCAGCGGTCGAGCGCCCAGAGGACGCCCGACGCCGCGGTCACGGCGATGATGAGGAGCGTATAGTCCATTGAAACCGGTCCCCGGAGGGAATCGCGGCGGCCGCGTGCCCGCGGTCCCCGCCTTCCGCCCCTACTTCTGGTCCCCCATCTGCAGCACCGCGAGGAATGCTTCCTGCGGGATCGTGACGTGGCCGACCTGCTTCATGCGCTTCTTGCCCGCCTTCTGCTTCTCGAGGAGCTTCCGCTTTCGCGTGATGTCGCCGCCGTAGCACTTCGCGAGCACGTTCTTTCGGAGCGCCTTCACGTTCTCGCGGGCGATGATCTCGCCCCCGATCGCCGCCTGGATCGCGACGTCGTACATCTGGCGCGGGATCAGCTCGCGAAGCTTCGCCGCGATCTCGCGGCCGCGGCGCCTCGCGCTCGAGCGGTGGATGATTGTGGAGAGGGGATCGACCCTGTCGCCATTTATCAGCATGTCAACCTTCACGACGTCGCTCGGGCGGAACTCGAGGAAGTCGTAGTCCATCGAGGCGTAGCCGCGGGTGATCGACTTCAGCCGGTCGAAGAAGTCGAGCACGATCTCGGCGAGCGGAAGCTCGTAGGTGAGCACGACCTGCCGGCCGTGGTAGGCGAGGTTCTTCTGGACGCCGCGCTTCTCCTGGCAGAGCTTCATCACGTCGCCCACGTAGTCCGGCGGCACGAAGATCGTCACCTCGTCAATCGGCTCGCGGATCTCGTCGATCCGGTCGACCGATGGAAGCTTCGACGGGTTCTCGACCTGGATCACGGAACCATCGGTGAGCTTCACCTCGTAGATCACTGAGGGCGCCGTGGTGATGAGCTCCTGGAAGTACTCGCGCTCGAGCCGCTCCTGCACGATGTCCATGTGGAGGAGTCCGAGGAACCCGGCGCGGAACCCGAAGCCGAGCGCCTGCGACACCTCGGGCTCGAACTGCAGCGACGCGTCGTTCAGCTGGAGCTTCTCAAGGGCGTCCCGGAGCGAATCGTATTCGGACGCCTCCACCGGATAGAGCCCGGCGAAGACCTGGGGCTTCACCTGCTTGAAGCCGGGAAGGGGGTCGGAAGCGGGGTTCGCGGCGAGCGTCACCGTGTCGCCCACGCGCGCGTCGCGGATCTCCTTGATGCCAGCGACGATGAAGCCCACCTCGCCCGCCTGCAGCACTTCGCGCGGGGTCGAGCGGGGTGAGAAGACGCCGAGCTGCTCAACGAGATGCGTCGCGCCGGTCGCCATGAGGCGGATCTTGTCCTTCACGCGGAGCGTCCCCTCCATCACGCGCACGAGCATCACAACGCCTACGTAGCTGTCGTACCAGGAATCGATCACAAGCGCCTGAAGCCTGCCCTGGCGGTCGCCCTTCGGGGGCGGGATCTGCTTCACGACGGCTTCGAGGATGTCGTCCACCCCGAGCCCGGTCTTCGCGGAGCAGAGGATCGCGTCGTCCGCCTCGATCCCGATCACGTCCTCGATTTCCTCACGCGCGACGTCAGGCTGCGCGGACGGCAGGTCCATCTTGTTCAGGACCGGAATCACGGTGACCCCGAGGTCGATCGCGGTGTAGCAGTTCGCAACGGTCTGGGCCTCGACCCCCTGGGTCGCGTCCACGACGAGAAGCGCTCCCTCGCATGCGGAGAGCGATCGCGAGACCTCGTAGGAGAAGTCGACGTGCCCGGGGGTGTCGATCAGGTTCAGCTCGTAGGTGTTCCCGTCCTTCGCCTTGTACTTGAGGGACGCGGTCTGGGCCTTGATCGTGATCCCGCGCTCGCGCTCGAGGTCCATCGAGTCGAGCACCTGGGCCTCCATCTCGCGGTTCGAGAGGCCGCCGCAGCGCTCGATCAGGCGGTCGGCAAGGGTCGACTTGCCGTGGTCGATGTGGGCAATGATGGAAAAGTTGCGAATGTTCTGCATATGCGTTTTGGACAGCCCTCCCGGGGCCGGAAGGACCGGAACAGGGGCAGGACGCGGACACGGGCGGGCATCTGCCCGCAGAGGATCTGCAATTTTATCATGCAGGGAACCGCACCCTTCCCGCGCGCGGCAAACGCGGAGGAAGGGTCGGAAGGAAGGAGAAAAGGTCCCCCCCTTCGGGACGAAGGGGAAGCCTAGTCCCCGATCCTGCTGTAGATGATCGTGGAATTCGTGCCGCCGAACCCGAAGGAGTTCTTCATCACGTTCCGGATCTCGGCCTTGCGTGCGGTGTTCGGGCAGCAGTCGATCGGGCACTCGGGGTCCTGGCTCTCGACGTTGATCGTCGGGGGGATCATCTGGTCGCGGATCGCGAGGACCGAGAAGACGGACTCGATTCCGCCGGCGCCCCCGAGGAGGTGCCCGGTCATCGACTTCGTCGAGCTTACAACGAGGCCGTTCGACGCGTATTCGCCAAAGACCTCGAGCACCGCCTTCGTCTCGTTCCGGTCGCCGATCGGGGTCGAGGTGCCGTGGGCGTTGAGGTACTGGATGTCGGCAGGCTCAAGCCCCGCGTGGCGGAGCGCCATCTGCATGCAGCGAACCGGACCGTCGACGGACGGCGCCGTGATGTTGTAGGCGTCGCCCGAAAGCCCGTAGCCCTTCACCTCGCAGTAGATCCGCGCGCCGCGGGCCACCGCATGCTCGTACTCCTCAAGCATGAGGACGCCGGACCCTTCGCCCATCACGAAGCCGTCGCGTCCGGAGTCGAACGGCCGGGAGGCCTTCTCCGGGGCGTCGTTCCGGCGCGAGAGAGCGTGCATGTTGTCAAAGCCCCCGATCCCGACCGGGCAGACCGCGGCCTCGGCCCCGCCCGCGAGCATCGCGTCGGCGTCGCCGCGCGCGATCATCTGGGAGGCCTCGCCAATCGCGTGGAGCCCGGTCGAGCAGGCGGTCGCGTAGGCGATGTTCGGGCCCTTCAGGCCCTTCAGGATCGAGAGCTCGCCGGACGCCATGTTGACGATGCAGCCCGGGATGAGGAACGGGGAGACGCGGCGCGGCCCCTTCACGCTTTCCGTCACGGCGTTCTGGCAGATCGTGAGGAGGCCGCCGATCCCCGAGCCGATCGCGACGCCGATGCGCGGCGCGTTCTCCTCGGTCACGGCGAGGCCGCTGTCCTCGAGCGCCTGGGTGCCGGCCGCGACCCCGAGCTGGATGAACCGGTCGAAGCGCCGCGCGTCCTTCGGCGGCAGGTACTTCGACGCATCGAACCCCTTCACTTCGCCCGCGATCTGGCAACCGAACTGCTCGGGGTCGAAGTGCGTGATCCGGCCGATCCCGGAGACCCCGGCGAGGGCGTTCTTCCAGCCTTCCTCAACAGTGTTGCCAATCGGACAGACAAGCCCGAGGCCCGTCACCACAACTCGACGCATAATGCTGCACTCCCTGAAAACAAGAATTTTCCAAGCAAAAAAAAGGGAAACCAGGGCATTTCGTTCCGCCCGGCTTCCCCTTTAGCGCGGAGCCCCGCCGTCTCCCGCCCGCCCGAACTTCGGGGGCGAAGGGGACCGGGCCCTGCCGCCGCTCATTAGGCCTTCTTCTCAGCCTGGTGGGCCTTGATGTAGTCGATCGCCTGCTGGACCGTGCGGAGCTTCTCCTGGTCGGTGTCCGGAATCTCGATGCCGAAGGCATCCTCAAGGGCCATCACGAGCTCGACGGTGTCGAGGCTGTCGGCGCCGAGGTCCTCGATGAAGGCGGACTCGTTCTTGATGTCGGCTTCATTGATGCTCAGCTGTTCGGCAACAACCTTCTTAACTTGCGCTTCAATATCTTCCATTTGAATCTCCGGGGTCTAATAAAAAACATCTGCTCGCTGGAACATGTCGGGACATTTCTTATCGATACCCGGTTCCATGCAGGACCGCAATTCCAATTATCGGTGAATTATATAAGAGCTTTGCTGGAAATTGCCACACGGTCCGGGAGCCTATCCCATGTACATGCCACCGTTCACTGGGATAACGGCGCCCGTAACGTAAGCCCCGGCGGGGCTTGCGAGGAAGGCGGCGGCGTTCGCGACATCATCCGTTTGGCCCAGCCGCCCGAGGGGAATCTGGGCGACGAGCGCCGCGCGGTGCTCCTCGGGGAGCCCTTTCGTCATGTCAGTGTCGATGAACCCGGGGGTGATGCAGTTCGCAGTGACGCCGCGGCTTCCGAGCTCGCGGGCGATCGAGCGCGTGAAGCCGATGAGGCCCGCCTTCGCCGCCGCGTAGTTCGTCTGCCCGGCGTTCCCGCTCGAGGCGACCACGGAGGAAAGGCTGATGATGCGGCCGAAGCGCGCCCGGAGCATCGGGCGGCAGGCGGCCCGGCACAGGTGGAAGACGCTCGTGAGGTCGGTCGCGAGCACGTCGTCCCAGTCCCCGTCCTTCATCCGCATGAGAAGCCCGTCGCGGGTGATCCCGGCGTTGTTCACGAGGATGTCGAGCTTGCCGAACTCGTTCACGATGGAGGCGACGGCGGCCTCGGCCGCCGCGTAGTCCGTCACGTTGAGGACGATCCCGCGGCCTGATGGGCCGAGGGCTTCAGCGATGCGAGCGGCACCCGCATCGCTCGTCGCGGTTCCGATTACGGTCGCGCCCATCCGGGCGAACTTCGTGGCGATCGCTTTGCCGATCCCGCGGCTCGCGCCGGTGACAAGCGCAACCCGGCCCGCGAGGGCGTCAGTAGAGAAGCAGTTTTCCATGTTTCCTTCCATCAGGTTTGTTCCGTTTTCCTCAGGCGGCCGCGGAGAGCGCTTCGAGCGCCGCGCAGAGCGAATCCTCACTGTTCACGGGGTAGCAGGGAATCCCGGGGACGCAGCGCCGGGCGAGCCCGGTGAGGACGCGGCCGGGGCCGCATTCGATCATGTGCGTGACGCCTCGCGCCTTCATTTCGTTCATTGTCCGGACCCACTGCACGGGACTGCAGGCCTGACGCGCGAGGGCGGACCGGATCTCGTCCGGAGACCCGTGCGAGCGGGCGTCGACGTTCGCGATCACGTCATACCGGGGAATGGCGACGGGTACTTCGGCGAGCTTCGACTCAAGCCTGTCGCGGGCGGGAGCGAGAAGCGAGCTGTGGAAGGGGGCGGAAACCGCGAGCGGGATCGCGCGCTTAGCGCCCTTCTCCTTGCAGAGCCTGCAGGCCTCCTCGAGCCCCGCCTTCAGCCCGGCGATCACGATCTGCCCCGGGCTGTTGAAGTTCGCGGGCTCGACCGCGCCCTTCGCGGACGCTTCGCGGCACGCTTCCGCAACCGCCCCGTCCGGGAGCCCGATGATCGCCGCCATTCCGCCCGCTCCGACGGGAACCGCTTCCTGCATCGCGCGGGCACGGAACCGCACGAGCGGCACCGCGTCCTCCAGCGAAAGCGCGCCCGC
>CADBTW010000081.1 GCA_902797695.1 uncultured Sutterellaceae bacterium | reverse complement strand
GCTTAAAGCCTCTTTTTATTGCTTAAAATCAGAAACCCCTTGGAGCTTCCAACCAAGGGGTCTCATGAAAAATTCAGGCTAGGGGAAATCAGGAGCAGTTCCCGGGTTTCCGCGCACCTCCAAAGCGCTGTCGGCCAAGGGGGAAAGCCCAAACGGTAGGAGACGGGGCCTGGGAGTCGCGCAGGCTGACTCGCGACGCTCTGGTCCGGACGCGCCCGACCGGGCAAGGGCCCCCTCGCGTCACCCGAAGCTTGGATCCCGTGCCTCCGAAGCTCCCGGCCGCACCCCAGTCCCTCATCCAGCCTCTTTCTTGCGATAGCCCGGGCGCGGCAAAGATGAACGAGCCCCCGGAATTCGAACTGCCCAGGGGGGATGCCCCGGCGCACACGTATTGCGGGCTGCGTCACCATGCTTCCCCGGCCTGGGCGAGGGGGTCCTTTCCGCCTCATGGCCGTTTCGTTATGCTTTTCCCCAAGGGTTACCGGTCGAACTGCCGCGGCGAAGCCCTGCTTCCGCGGGCCTCGTCCGAAGACCGTCAAGTAGGAGGTTCCCATGACAAACGAAGAAGAGAAGCATTTCGAGGGCTACGGCGACGACTTCACGGCCCTTTGGGGCGAGGATTTCATGGAGGCCATCACCGAGGAATTTGGGGCGGCGAAGGACCTCGTTCCTGTCGCCTTCAAGGGAGAGGAGGGCGTGGAGCTTGTCCGCCTCCGGAACGACCCCGACCCTGATCGCATCGGGATCAAGTATCTGCTGAAGCATTCGCCGGGGGAGAAACACTACGAATTCTCGCTCGCCTACCCGGTCTTTCCCGGAACCGTGGCCGAGGTCCGGATAAAAGGCCTCTACCCCTGGAAGGACGGAGTGTCGGGCGAAGTGTCCTTCAGCTTTGGCGACCGGGATTTCTCGGCCCTTCTCGAGGACTTCTTCGTGGACCATTACCGGCTGGAGCCCGGGATGACTGCGAAGCTCGAACTCTACGGGGTCGTCCTGAACTGCAAGGAGGGCGAACGCCATGAGTTCACGATCAAGGAAGGTCCGCTTTACGAAGAGGGCCTGAAGCACTTCATCAGGGAGAATCCCGGGAAGTCCGAGCGGGACTTCGAAGGGGCAAAGGTCGTCCTCGACCACGCTGTCATCGTGTTCCCGGGCGAGGAGGCAACTTTCTTCGAGGTCCGTTGCCCAGTCGCTGGCGTGAGAAGGCTCCCGTTCTGCGGCGGAGAGCTTACCCAGCTGCAGAGCGTGTTCGTCGCGGGGGAAGACACGTCGTTCGACGAGGAAGGCGGGGAGGCTTCCGTCGCCCGCTTCGGGGTCGCGAGGGAAGACCGGGAGGGGAACCCCGTCCCGGGCCCGATCCCTCAGCAGGAATTCGTCCTCCCGATTTACGCTTCGAACTCTGTCCTTCGCAGCTGGAAGCCCGAGGCCGGGCAGAACGTCGAAGGCGTGATCCGGCTCGGCGCGAGGCTCGTCAACGAAGGGAAGGATTCCTAGGCGGGCTGAGGCGGTTCCGTTCCGGGGGCCTTTCGGTCCAAGGCGGCGGTCTCCCTTTCCCGCGCTCCGGGGTTCCCAGGGAACCGGGACGCGGGGAAGCTTCCGGCCGCGCTCCCGCCTGCCGGGTTCCAGAGCGGGAGGAAGGCGGCTAGCGGAAGTCCCGGATGTCCTTCGCGGCCGCGAGCCGGGCCTTCAGGTATTTCCCGAGCTCGGGGTCGCAGCAGTAGACCCGGGCGCCTTTTATGCCGCGGGAGAGGAGCACCCGGTAGCAGCGCCTGACGTAGGTGAGGATCTCGCGGTCGCGGGCGGCCTTCAGCGCCGCGCCCTTAAGCTTCAGGCCGTTTGCCTTGAGCCCCGTCTTCCCCGCTATGTCGCGGTACGAGTCGTAGTCCGCGAAGAGCTTCTTTTTCTCAGGGTCGTACCGGAGGTCCGGGCCGATGAAAACCCCGACATACTCCACTTCGAGCCCCTGCGTCGTGTGGACGCAGCCGACCTCGCCCCGGGTGCTGTCGTCGAGGCACCAGTCGGGCCCGGCCTTCCGGCTGTTCCAGGGGAGCTCGAGCGCGATTCGGCCGTCCGGCCCCAGGATCTTCACGTCGAGCGGCAATGTCCCGTCAGGGGCTAGCCCCTTCGACCAGTCCCAGGCGTATCCCGCGAGCATCCGGGCGCCGCGGATGATCCCGGCCTTCTCCCTTTCGCCCGCGCGGGGACGCGCGTTGATCGCGTCGACCCAGGCCTTCACGTCGCGCGGATCGTCGCAGATCCCGAAGTCGAACGCACTCCTGTCCCACCCCTCCTCGTTCGCGGTCCGTGAACTCCCCATCTGGAGCATGTCAGCGAGCCAGTTGAGAAACCCCTCCGCCCCCTGGCAGCGGAACTGGGCCGTGAGCTTCAGGGGCCCCACGACCTCGGCACCGTACTCTTTAGCGACCTCGCGGATCCTCGCGACAGTCCCTTCGTCGACCGGCCGGATGCACTGGTCTTCGTCCAAGAAGAAGACGGAGGCCCCCGCCGCCCGGATCACGTCCTGCACCATGGACTTCCCGCGGTACATGTTCTGCCGGACGTTAAGCCGGTGCGCTTCGTCCACGATGAGTGCGGAGTATTTCGGTTCAATCAAGGCGGGGTCGAACCCGGGAGCGCCGTCCCGTTCCGACTCCTCGTCATAGAGCGTGAGGGCCGGGGTGAAGAGCCCCTTTATCGCGGCATTCGTCCCGAGCTCCTGCATCCGGTCCTTTTTCCGGGACCCGGTGAGCATCTCCTCGATCCCGGCGCGGTAGGAAGCGGTGGGCGAAATGAACCGGATGTTCCGGCCGTCCGGGTCGCGGCGCCAGAGCCTGAGGAGATCCGAGAAGGCGGTCAGCGCGACCACCGACTTCCCCGTTCCCGGCCCCCCTTCGACGAT
Organism: uncultured Sutterellaceae bacterium; assembly: GCA_902797695.1. GTDB lineage: Bacteria > Pseudomonadota > Gammaproteobacteria > Burkholderiales > Burkholderiaceae_F > Mesosutterella. The sequence continues at coordinate 6,762 of CADBTW010000081.1, read as the reverse complement.
GAGGGCGAGCCGGTTGTAGCGGGGAGACGCGGAATTCCTCGCCGCGATGTTCGCGTCGACCGTCCGGCGGACTTCGCTCTTCAATCTCTCGAACACCACCTTCTGCTCGTCGATCAGGGCGAACCCGTCCTCTTCCTTCTTCCGTTCGGCGAAAAGCTTCCCCACTTCATCGATCAGGCGCGGGGCGGGCGTGAGCTTTCCGTCCCGGAGCTCCCAGAGAATCCCGATCCCCTTCCCCCGGCCGACGTGCTTCGAAAGGTATTCCCCGAGCTTCGCCTGGTCGAGGGCGCCGAAGAGCGGCGCGCGTTCGGCAAAGACGTCGTTCGGCGAGGCCCGGAGGGCTTCGACCCCTGAGAACGCGTTATGCATGTAGGCGCAGGCGTACGGGTGGATGAGGTCTTCGTACACCGGCACCTTCATCGTTTCGAGGAGCCGCTGGTAGGACCAGGCCTGGTAGGAAGGATGGGCCTTCCGGTTCTCCCCGCGGACATTCTCCACTTCGACGACGCCGGGCTGGTCGGGAATCGGCTTCGCGTGGCTCCACTGCTTCAGCTCGACAATGACAGCGTTCTTCTTTTCGTCCTCCCCCTCCCCCGTCACGATCATGTCGACCCGGCGGCTTGAGGTCGGGAGCTGGTACTCGAGCATCACGCCGCAGTCGTCAGGGAGCCCCCCGAGGTCGATCGCGTTCCGCATGAACCCGAGCGACGCGTCCCAGGAGCGGAACTCGGAGGAGTCGGTCTTGTGAGCCTCCTCAGGAGACAAACGCTCGCCCGGATGGAAGATGCTCGCGAGCATCATCGGGATCCTGTGGGAGTGGCGCATGTCCTCCCGGAACGTTCCAAGGCTTTGCGCATAGAGGACCGGCATTTCGGGATTTTCCTTGAGGAAGGCGGAGCAAGGGAACCGGCCGCCCGCATCCGGGAGACCTGGGCCTTAGGCGAGTATAGGCTCCCGGAGCAAAATCCCCCCGCGCGAAGTTCGGAAAAGGCCTTCCTCTTTTGATAGGCAAGGCTTCCCCGGCGGCCACTCCAATCGGGGTCGCTTCAGGGTGTCTCCCGGAAGCCGGCGCCAGAACGGAAGAGCGCCCGGAAGACCGGAAGGAGGAATTCGCAGGAAGGTGACGCCGTCACGCGCACATTGGCCTCGAGCCCTTCAAACGGCGTGAGGAGCGTGAGCTCGTTCCGTGCGACCTCGCGCGCATGCCGTTCCGCGAAGGCGCCGACGAAGATCCCCGCGCCGAGCTTCGCGAGCGCGATCCCGGCCTCGTAGTCCGGAACCGCGAGAACCCTGCCGGAGCCCGAAACCCCGAGCCGCCTCAGGGCGAGGCGGTCGCCCGGGACCGCGAGGAGGAGTTCGGCGCGGAGCATGTCCGGCCCCGTCGGAACCGGCCTGCCACGGAAGAGCCCGGGCGAGGCGGCGAGGGTCCGGCCGATCCCCCTGCCCTTCCGCGCGGGAAAAAGCTCCGCGCGGATCCCGGCGGAGGACTTCTCCGGCTCGGAAGCGGTGACTGAAACCATCGTCCCTTCCTCCCGGAGGAGCCGAGCGGACGCTTCGAGGAACAGAAGCACGGGGAGCCTCGGGTCGCGGTAGAGAAGGACGCGGGAAGGCGCGTCGCCATCCCCTTCTTCACCGAAAAGCGCCGAGGCTTCATCGCGGATCGACTGCGCGAGGCGTTTCCCGAACGAAGTGAGCGCGGTCCGCCTGCCCTCGGTCTCGATGACAGGCTCCGGAAAGCAGCGGCCGAACGACTTCATCTCCCGGAGGACGGTCGACGAGGCGACACCGCGGCGCTTCGCCACAGCTTCGAAGCTCCCGAGCTCCTCGAGCTCGAGGAAAAGGATCGCGGCGTCGATGAACCTCGCGCGTTTCATTTGGGGAGCCCCTCAATATAGGGACTCTTCCGGCATTCGGCTTCGAGGAACTCGACAAGCGCTCGGACTCCGGATTTCGGGTTCCCGGGGGAGAAGAACGCGCGGAGCGGAAGCGGGGCAACGCCCCAGTCGGGAAGGACGCGCACGAGCTCCCCGCGCCCAAGGTACGGGGCGGCGAGGTATTCCGGCACCATCACTCCGATCCCGAGTCCTGAGAGCGCGCAGAAGAGCGCCGAGAGATGGCTCCGGAGCGCGATCCGGGAGGAGGGCGACACCCTTTCCTCCCTCCGCCCGCAGCGGAACGCGATCGAATCCTGGTCCACGGCGTCCTTCGGGCCGAAAACCTCGTGCCTCACGAGGTCGCCGGGGGCGGCAGGCCTTCCGGCCCGCTCAAGATAGGCCGGGCTCGCGACGAGGATCCGGCGCACGGCACCGAGCGGATGCGACTCGACGTCCTCGAGAAAGTACTCCCCGTGCCCGATCCGCAGGTCGACCCCTTCCCAGAGCGGGTGGTAGAAGCCGTGCGTCAGCCGCAGGTCGACCGAAACCCCGGGGTTCGCGAGCGCGAACCGCCCGACCATCGGAGAGAGGAGCGTCGAGCCGGTCGAAGTGGGAGCGGAGACCGTGACCCAAACGCGGGACGGGGATGACGCCGGGGCCGGGCGCCCGAAGCCGAGCAGCCTGTGGACGGGTCCCTTCCAGCGGAAGTAGAGCCGCTCGCCCTCGGGCGTGAGCCGGACCGAACCCTCGTCCTCGAAGAGGAGCGGCGTCCCCGCGCGTTCCTCGAGCGACCGGACAAGGTCCCTCGCGCGGGCGGGCGAAACCTGGAGGTCCGAGGCCGCTCGCCGGAAGCTCCCCGATTCGGCAGCGAAGCAGAACGCCGCGCGAGCGACGGCCCCGGCGCCAGACCACCGGGCGGTGCCTTCCATTTCCCCCATCCCTCCTCCGGAAGATAAGCCGAAAGCCCGGGGCTGCTCTCCTTTCCCGAAGCGGGAAAAGAAGCAGTCCCGGGCGAAATCATCCGGCCGGAAGTACTCCGCCCCTGGGGGCGGACGCGTTTCCGGCCGCGCCTGCTTCCTAGATTAGCATCAGGCCTTCGCGCGGGCAGCGGCTTCCGCGGCACCCACCCGGCCCCAGATCACGGCGGCGCAGAGCTGCGAGCCCGAGAGGTAGTCGTCGTAGAAGAGGCCGCCGATCGCGTTCCCGGCGGCGTAGAGCCCCGGAACCGGCTGTCGGTCCATGTTGAGGACCTCGCCCTTAAGCGAGATCTTCGGGCCGCCGAAGGTCGCGGTCATGCCGCCCGAGAACGGAAGCGCGACGAACGGGGGCTTCGTGACGGGGCAGGGCTTCTCCATCGTGTTCGGAACCGGGCGGAGCGAAGCGCCCTTGCCGGCCGCGACCGCCTTGTTGTAGCCGTCGACCGTCGAGCGGAGAACGGAAGCGGGAAGGCCCGCGAGCTTCGCGAGCTCCTCGATCGTGTCCGCCTTGTAGATCGGGGCCTTCGCGCGCTGGTAGCGCTTGAGGCGGGTCTTCACGATCGGGATGTCGAGCACCTGGCTGTCCATCACGATGAAGGCGCGGTTCCCGGCGGTCTTCTTCGCGGTCTGGCGGGCGACCTCGACATAGGTGTTCCGCTCGTCGACGTAGCGGACGGCCTTCGTGTCGACGCAGATCCCGAAGTTCACGCACTGGGACGGGTTCGCACGTGTCTCGGGATGAATCGGGCCCGCGTGGAACTGGTCCATGTTCACGTACATCGGGAAGAAGGGCTGGGTGAGAAGGACATTCGCGCCAGTGAGGGTCGCGGACCCACGGAGCGGCATCCAGGCGACGTCCCCGCCCATGTACCTCGCGACGAGCTCCTTGTTCGCGTGGAAGCCCCCGGTCGCGATGATCACGCCGCCCTTCGCGCGGATCGTGAGAGGGCCGTCCTTCGTCAGGGCCTTCACGCCCGTGCAGCGAAGCATGTCGTCACGCGTAAGCTCGATCACCTTCGTCCCGAACATCACGGGAACCCCGGCCTTCTCCACTTCGGCGAGCATGTTCTCGACCATCTGGGAGCCGCCGGGACCCGCCTTTCCGGCAACCTGATGGCTGCGGCCGAGCATCGGGGCGATCTGCATCGGGATCTTCTTCCAGGAGAGATGGCAACGGTCGGTGAGCCACTGCACGGCACCCGCGGATTCGCGGCAGTACATGCGGGTGAGCTCGGGGTCGCCGCGGCCCTTGGAGACCATCATCATGTCCTTATAGAAGGACTCGAGATCGTCCTTGATGCCGTCACGCTTCTGCACCCAGGTGCACGCGGCGTTCACGAAGCCGCCCGCGTAGACCGTGTTCCCGAGCGGGGCAAGGGACTTCTCGAGCACCACGGCCTTCGCGCCGCGGTCCGCGGCCTCGATCGCCGCGGCGAGCCCCGCGCAGCCGCACCCGACGATCACGACGTCGTACTCAAGCTCCTTCGCCTTCTTCGCGCCGGCCGCGAACGCCGGGGCGGAAGCGATCCCCGCCGCTGCCGCCGCGGTCCCCGCAACGCTCATCCTGAGGAAACCGCGCCTCGTGCTGATTCCTGACATTTTTGCTCTCCTTTCCGAAACCTGGAAAACTAGTTCTTTTGATGGAAGGCATTCTGCCGAAGGAATGATCAAACAGATACATCGCATGATTTATTTGTTTTCAATTCATTGTTTTTTAAGAATTTTTATTGTTTTAAAATTTTATTTTGCGAAGATATTGCCATTTTCATGCGTTTTGTTGCGGAACAAGCGGCAGGAGATGAGGTAAGCCCTTACGGGCGGGGAGAAGGCGCCGGGGGCCGGTCTTCCCGCGCTGCCGACGTGTCTGCCCCCAGGCAACGAAAAGGCCCTTCGCGGGGAAGGGCCTTCGGAACCCTGGGCTTGCAAAGGGAGGGAGAGGAAGCAGCTCCTGCTCCCCGGAACGGAACGTCGACGGCGTGGCAAGGAATACATGATGAGCAGCCCGGGATCCCCTTTCCCCAGGAAACAGGGCATGTCCCTATGGCACCTTGAAGTCGAACTTGTGGCACTGGTTGCAGTAGTTCTCGGGCTTGTCATGCTCGACAAGGCAGAGCGTGCACTCAAGTCCCGTCTGGTAGTGCGGGGAGTTGTGCGGGTTCGAGGGCTTCACGTCTTTCGTCTTCTCGGCGAGCTTCACGGGGTCGTGGCACGCGATGCACTGCTCCTTCTCCGGGGTCTCGATCTTCTTCCCCGGCCCGTGGCAGGACTCGCACTTCATGCCGGCCGCGACGTGGCGGTCAGCGAGGTTTTTCCCCTCTGCGAGGGCGCCCTCGGCCGCGAACGCGAGGAGCGCCGCGGCGCAGCCAATTGTGGCGTTGGAGCTGAGGCGCACAGGGTCGTGCACCCCTTCCGTCGCCTCGCCCGCAACGTAGAGCCCCGGAATGACCTTCCCGGAAATCAAGACCACCCCGGCCTTCGGGGTCGTGAAGGTATTTTTTCCTGAATTTCTCAAAAAAGTTGCACTAAACCTTTTCCCAAAGCAGGAAATGCCGTTACGGATTAAGGAACGTCATGAGTTCACCGTAGCTCTTCTTGCTCTTCCTGAAAGCATCGACAATCTTCTTTGACTCTACCCTGCGTTTCAGTTCCTGAAGTTTCTCCAGCCGCTCCATCAGCCTGCCTTCCCGCGCCTTCACCCTGGCAAGGCTTTCAAGCGTTTTCCTGATGTCAGCCTCAATTGTCTCGATCCGTCTCATTCTGCTTTCTCCCCGTTTCCATTGTCCTGTTCGCCGTCTCCGGCAACTGAAGCCGCAATACCGGCGGCCTCCGAACGAACGCCGTCCGCGCTCAGCGCAAAGGCCGAAAGTATTTCCTTCTGTCTTCTGGTCACGGCGTGATCCAGCACGTAGCCGCCGCCTCCGATTCTCACGAGCTCAATCTTTTCCAGCTCTCCCAGGGCTGCCGGGACCGTCATGTAGTTTGGGCTCCCTCCCATCCTTGCCAGGGTCTCCCGAAGAAGGCAGTAAATGCGATTGCGAATGACGAGCGCAATGAATTCAATGAATGTCTTGGCCGACAGGGCCTCGCGGGAATGCACCCTCATGCTCCCGCCGCCAAGGAAGGACTTGCTTGCCCGGAACAGTTTCTCCGAGGCGTCCCGCCCCTTGTACAGCGTCAGAGCCTCGGCGGCGGTCATCTTCTCCGAGGTGATCAGGCAGAAGTACCCGCACAGGTCGAGCTCCCGCTGCACAGCCGCTGACTTTTCCTTGATCCCAACGAGTTTCCCATCCTTGTAGAACAGCTCGAACCAGTCGGTAAAGGTCTTGCTGAACTGTTCGTCCGTGCCGATGCGCTTCTCAAGGAACTCGCGGCATTTCTCGACCTTCTGCTCAACGTCCTCCCTTTCCGCAGCCTGTCTTGAGGCGCTGTAGCAGACGTGAAACCAGCGCTCAGGTACGTCATCGTCATAGAGCCTTGCGGCGACCGTGGTCCCATAAGCCCTGTACGCCCTGATCGACTTGGAGCGATCGGTCTCGAATGTGTTCCTGACTTTCCCGACTATCGATGAAACGAGGCTTCTGCAACCCTTGACCATGATTACAAACGAGTAGCCCCGTTTGTCCATGAGCCTGATGTTTTCCCGGCTGAAATATCCCCGGTCAAGGATGAGCCCAAGCTTTGAATAACGGTATTCGGCAGCCTTGTCGATCATGCACCTGAACTGCGAGACGTCGGTTATTGATCCCGGGTATTCCTCGTAGAAAAGGGGAACCCGATTCGTACTATCGAACGCCACCGAGATGTTGAAGACCGGGAATCCGCGATCATCCTTGGGCTTGCCGAACTCGACGAGATCTATGTCGCCGGCCTGGCAGTTCTTGTTGGTCGAGTCATAGGACACGTATATCCGC
>CADBTW010000080.1 GCA_902797695.1 uncultured Sutterellaceae bacterium | reverse complement strand
GCTGCCGTCTCCTGATTTACGGAGTTTGCATCCGCCTGAGGCATCATGAGCCGCTTCTTTAGCGGCTCATGAAAAATTCAGGTTAGGAAGCAAGTGTTTCATTCCCCTGTCCCAAGAATTCAAGCCCGGGCGGGACGAACCAGCTGTGGTCACAGCCTGTTCCTCGTGGTATACCATGCGTCCGCTTCAGGACGGGAGTCCTGTTCAGCGTACTGAAAAAATTTTGCAATGGAACAAAAGGAGTAAAACTCATGCGTTTCCAGCTCAAGGCCGCCGCTATCGCCTCGATCGCAGCCCTCGCGGCGACTGCCGCTTCCGCCGCCCCCGCTGACGGCACCTACACCGGCACGGCGCAGGGCCGCAACGCCCCCGTGAAGGTCGAGGTCACGATCACGTCCGGGAAGATCGCGTCCGTTAAGGTCGTGGACCAGAAGGAGACGAAGGGGATTTCGGACCCGGCGCTCGCGAAGATCCCGGGCGAGATCGTCGCCGGGCAGACGACGAACGTCGACCTCGTGTCCGGCGCGACCTACACGTCGAAGGCGGTCGTCGAAGCGACCGCGGCGGCCCTGAAGTCCGCCGGCGCTGACTCTTCCTCCTTCTCGAAGAAGGCTTCGAAGAAGTCGCTCGCGAAGGCGGCCCCGAAGCACGTGAAGACCGACATCCTCGTGGTGGGCGGCGGCAACTCCGGCATCATGGCTGCGACCCGTGCGCTGCTTTCCGGGAAGAAGGTGGTCCTGATCGAGAAGCGTGACGCGGTTGGCGGCGCCTCGATCCTCAACCACGGCGGCTTCATCGCGAGCGGCACCCGCTACCAGCGCGAGGTGATGAAGGAGACCAAGGACAATCCCGAGCTCTTCTACCAGGACATGCTCCGCAGCGGCCGCAACCTGAACGACCCGGTGCTCGCCCACATGGTGACGAAGAAGACGGGTGAGGTCGGCGACTGGCTGATCGACACGCTGAAGGTCCCGTACGGCGCCGCCTGGGTCCAGTTCCCGGACCACAGCGCCGACCGCCAGATCTCGGCGAAGGGGAATTCGCTCGCCTGGCAGAAGTTCATGCTTGACGTCTACAAGAAGAACGGCGGCGTCCTCATGACCGACATACGGGCGAAGAAGCTCCTCGTGAAGAACCACGCCGTGGTCGGTGTCCGCGCGTCCGCGGCCTATGACCAGCCGTACGTCTTCCAGGCGAAGTCCTACATCCTCGCGACCGGCGGCTTCGGCGCCCGCCGCGACCTCTTCCCCGACAGGAAGCAGGGCGTCCTCTTCTACGGCCTTCCGACCGAGACCGGCGACGGCCTCCTCATGGGCAAGGCGATCGGCGCCGGCACGATCAACCTGCAGTGCACGACGACCTACCCGAACGGGATCGAGGTCGCCCCGGGCCGCTCGATCGACACGACCGGCTCCTCGACCTTCGCCCTGAAGAAGAACGCGATCTTCGTTGACAAGAGCGGCAAGCGCGTCGTGAACGAGAACTCGTCCCTCGCGCTCCTCGCGCAGAAGACCCTCCAGGCCCCGGGCAAGATCCTCTACCTCGTGATGGACCGGGACGGGTACGCTGCTTACGTTAAGAAGGCGATCGACGATCACACCTTCGCGAACGCGGACGTCTTCGAAGGCTGGAAGAAGCTCGTGAACAACGGCCGCCCCGCGCACTGCGAGGGCGAGCTCGAAGCCTGCGCGAAGACGATGGGAATCGACCCGAAGGGGCTCGTTGACCAGGTCGCCCAGTGGAACGCTGACGTGAAGGCCGGGAAGGACACCCAGTTCGGCCGCACGAAGCTCGCGGCGCTTGGCGAAGGCCCTTACCACATCATCGAGCAGAAGGCCCGCTACGAGACCACGCTCGGCGGCCTGAAGGCGAACGCCGACATGCAGATCCTCGATAAGAAGGGCCGTCCGTTCAAGAACCTCTACGGCGCGGGCAGCACCGTGGGCGGCGCGAACGGCGCGCATCCGCTTCCCGCGATGATGAACACCTGGGCGCTCGTGTCCGGGTACGTCGCGGCTGACAGCGCCGTGAAGAACGCGAAGTAATCCCCCCGCGTCATCGGGCCCGGTTCCCGTTCCGGGAGCCGCGGCCCGTGCGAAAGGCAGATGAAAGGCTGCCGGGTTCCTGTTTCCGGAATCCGGCAGCTTTTTTTTCTGGTGACCGGCTGATTAAAGCTTTCCCAATTTTTCGAACTATAAAAATTACGGGTTAACCCCATAGAGAGCAGATTTTTCTCTTCATTCGCATCACCGGGGACCGCCAGCCGTGAGTTTCCCGGTTTTTTTGTGCCTGGAAGTAGCTTTTTCACCTTCCTCGTTTTGCAGGAAATTCCATCATTTTATTGACTTTTTAGCACCAATTAGCTATAATATTGGTACTAAACAAAGGAGACTTTCCATGCCTGTCCCAGAGGAAATCCGTCGGGTGAAGAGACCGGTCAATACCATCGTGGTTGATTCGGGAAGCAAAGGATTGAAACGGTATGCGGTACGGGAAAGGAACGGTTTTGTTTACGAGAAAGGTTCCAATCCCAGACCGCGCAATGGAAAGGTTGTCGGGCACATCATCAACGGGCGGTACATCCCGATCGGCCAGCCCGTTGTCAGCGAGGAGCCAGAAAGCCTTTCCTACGGATCCAGCGCATTCATCAAGTCTGTTTCAGGCGACATCCTCGATGATCTCCTTGACACGTATGACGCCGGAGATGCTTTCGCCATGCTTGTCATCGCGGCCATTCGGGTGATGAAGAGAAACCCGCCGGATTCCAGACTTGGAATGCACTACGCCAGGACCTTCCTCAGCCGTTTCTTCCCCGGAGTTCATCTCTCCAAAAACACCGTCGGGGCGCTTTTGGAGGGACTTGGCAAGGCTGAGACAAAGCGCCGGAAGTTCTTCGAACGGCGCATTGCACGGGTTTGCAAGGAGCACCACGTCGCAATTGACGGCATGCTCAGGCAGGACACCTCGGTCATCAATGACCTTTCTGCCTTTTCCCGGAAAGCAAGGGTCAAGGGCTGCAAGGATGTTTCGATCCTGTATGCCTATGACGTTGAGCTCATGGAGCCGGTCTGTTCCGAGGTCTTCTCCGGCAACAGCATCGACAGCTCGGCCTATGCACATTTCATCCGCAACAACAAT
>CADBTW010000079.1 GCA_902797695.1 uncultured Sutterellaceae bacterium | reverse complement strand
AGAGCTTAAAGCCTCTTTTTATTGCTTAAAATCAGAAACCCCTTGGAGCTTCCAACCAAGGGGTCTCATGAAAAATTCAGGCTAGATGTCGAGATTGGACACCCTGTGGGCGTTTTCCTCGATGTACTGGCGGCGCCGCGGAACGTCGTCCCCCATCAGGCGGTCGAAGACAGCGTCGGCGCGCACGGCATCCTCGATTGACACCTTCAGCATGCGGCGAACCTTGCGGTCCATGGTGGTGTGGCCGAGCTCGTCTGCATTCATTTCACCCAGCCCCTTGAATCGCTGGAGCGTGATGCCTTCGTAGGCGAGGGCGATCAGCCAGTCGTACAGCTCGGCGATGGAGCGGACGGTCTTCTCGCGCGTCTTTCCTCCCACATTTTTCACAATCCGCGAGCCTTCCTGCAGGATCGTGCGCTGGATGCGGCCAATTTCAAGAAGGGCGGCGTAGTCGCGTGTTTCAAGAAAATCAGGAAGGACTTCCGTCGGGTGGCGCGTGCCGTAGATGGTGCGGGAGATATTGAGTTTCCAGTACTTTCCCTCTTCATCCTTCGCTGCCCTGACCGCAAGGGCCGGGTCCCCGATGGTCTTTTCAAGGCTTTCGGCCGTGGCACGGGCATCCTCTTCCGAGCCGAGCCTCAGTTCGCAGCCTCCCGCAATCGCCTTCAGGACTTCCCGGTCGATGAATCTCGCGTTGCTGTTGATCGCGTCGGTAGCCGACTGGTAGGCAAGTAGCACGTTGTCAAGCTTCGTGCCGCGGATTCCGTTCTCAGGCAACGTCACCTTGCCGTCCGTGTACAGGACGGCGTCCTCGGTTGCGATGTCCCTGAGGAAGTGCGCGAGTTCCTTGTCGTCCTTCAGGTACCTGTCCTCGGATTTCCTTCCCTTTCGCTGCACCTTGTAGAGCGGAGGCTGGGCAATGTAGACATGGCCCTCTTCGATCAGCTTCGGCATCTGGCGGAAGAAGAACGTGAGCAGCAGCGTGCAGATGTGGGCGCCGTCCACGTCCGCATCGGTCATGATGATCACGCGGCCGTACCGGAGGTTCTCAATGCTGAAGTCCCTGCCGATCCCCGTGCCGAGCGCCATCATGAGGTTCTTGATCTGCTCCGAGTCAAGGAGTTTGTCGGCCGAGGCCTTTTCGACATTCAGGATCTTGCCCCGCAGAGGGAGGATCGCCTGGAACTTCGAGTCTCGGCCGACCTTCGCGGATCCGCCTGCGGAATCGCCCTCCACGAGGAAGAGTTCGCACTCTGAGGAAGGCGTTCCCTTTGCGCAGTCGGCAAGCTTTCCGGGAAGTCCTCCGCCGTTCAGGGCGCTTTTCCGTACGATGTTCCGTGCCTTGCGAGCGGCCTCGCGGGCCTTGGCTGCGGAAACGATCTTCTCGCAGAGTTTCTGTGCGATTTCGGGGTTCTCTTCCAGATATGCGGTGAGCTCAGAGCCTATGACTTCCTCGACGGCAGGCCGCACTTCGCTTGAAACCAGCTTGTCCTTCGTCTGGGAACTGAACTTCGGCTGGGGAAGCTTCACCGAGAGCACGCAGGTGAAGCCTTCGCGCATGTCGGTCGGATCAAGTTCCACCTTGGCCTTCTTGTCCAAACCGGCCTTGGTGATGTAGTTCTTAAGCACCCGGGTCATGGAGTTGCGGAGCCCTGTCACGTGGGTTCCGCCGTCACGCTGGTGGATGTTGTTCGTGTAGGCGTCCAGCACTTCGTTGTAGCCGTCATGCCACTGCATGGCAACTTCAACCGATATCGGGACCCCCTGGCTCTGCACTGTTTTCACCGCGTGGAAGGGCTCGGGGTTGAGGGGGCGGCGTTCCGCCTTCTCATTCAGGTATTTCACGAAACCGCAGACGCCGTTGTCGCTCTTCAGATCCGCTTCGTGGCCGGTCCGTTCGTCTGAGAGGACGATATGAGCTCCGGAGTTAAGGAAGGAAAGTTCGCGGAGCCTCTCGAGGAGGGTGTTGTAGCTGAAGGAAAGGACGTTCTTGAAGATCGTTTCATCCGGAATGAACTCAACGAGCGTGCCGGGCTTGTGGCCGGGCACCGGGCCGAGGTCTTCCATCGGGGAGATCTGGACCTTCTTTCCGTCCGGCATCACGAAGTCCTCGACCTTCCTGTCGACGACCTTTCCCTGCTCGAACTGAAGGCGATAGGCATGCCCGTTCCTGTAGACGGTAAGCCTCAGCCACTTGGAAAGGGCGTTCACGCAGGAAACGCCGACACCATGCAGACCGCCAGAGATCTTGTAGCTGTTTTCGTTGAACTTTCCGCCCGCGTGAAGTTCCGTGAGGGCGATTTCAGCAGCGCTTCTCTTCGGCTTATGCTTGTCGTCAAGCTTCACATCGTTCGGGATGCCGCGGCCGTCGTCCAGAACGGCGACAGAGCCGTCACGGCGGATCGTGATGATGACGTCCTTTGCAAACCCGGCGAGGACTTCATCAATTGAGTTGTCCACGACTTCGTAGACCAGCTGGTGGAGCCCTGAGCCGTCGTCCGTATCACCGATGTACATCCCGGGGCGCTTCCGCACGGCTTCCAGCCCCTCAAGGATCTGGATGGAAGAGGCTCCGTAGCTGTCCGCCGCCTGAGTCTGGTTGTTTTCTTCAGTCATAAATACTTTAAAGCTAGGGTTTTGACAGAAGAGGGTGCCGGCCCTTCTTCTGAAAAATCGTTTCCTTCTCATGCCTCCCGGCATCGGTGCCGATGGGGGTTATCCCCCTACAGCCTCATTGGCATCAGCACGTACTTGAAGGTGTCGCTGTCGGGCATGGTGATCAGGGCGGATCCCTGCGGTCCTGAAAGAGCGACCTTCACCTTTTCGCACTTCAGGCTGCCGAGCACATCTGAGAGGAAGTCAACATTGAAGCCAATGTCGATGGGATCTCCCTTGTAGTCGACCTCGATTTCATCATTTCCCTCTTCCTGTTCGGAATTGGTGCTCTGGACCGAAAGCAGTCCCGGGTTGAGCATCCAGCGCACTCCCTTGAACTTGTCCGAGGTAAGGACGGCGGTGCGGTGAAGTGCGCCGAGAAGGGCTTCCCGGTCAACGAGGAACAGCTTGTCATTGTTTTGGGGAATCACCCTTGCATAGTCCGGGTACTTCCCTTCAAGAAGCTTTGTCGTGAGCTCGATGCCATCGAAGGTGAACCGGGCCTGCTTCTCTGAAATTTCCAAGGTCACCGGTGCGTCGGAGTCCGGAAGCAGCCGCCGCAGCTCGGCTACGGTGCGGCGCGGGATCGTGGCGCTTACCGGAGCCGCGTCCTCTTCCCCGTCCATCGCAATGTCGCAGAGGGCGAGGCGGCGGCCATCGGTCGCAACGGCACGGATCGTCCGGTCCTTTACTTCCAGCCGTATGCCGTTAAGGAAATAGCGGATGTCCTGAACCGCCATGGCGTAGTGGACAAGGCCAAGAAGATAGCGAAGCTTGTCAGCCGCAACCGTCACCTTGTCCGTGAACTCCTCCTGGGGGAACGCGGGGTAGTCCGCGGCAGGAATCGTCTGGAGGGAGAAGCGGCTGGTCGCGGTCTTCACCTCCATTTTCTGGGAAAACTGGTTTCCGCCCTCTGCGCTGATGCCCCGCTTCGGTGCGCTGAGGGAGACGGTCACCTCGGTGTTCGGCAGGACCTTGAAGAGATCGAGGATCTTCCTGGAGGAAACCGTGAAGGCAGCAGGGTCTCCTTCCGCCCCGATCGAGGCATGCGTCCGGATCTGCACCTCGTTGTTTGAGCCGGTAAACGCCACGTCAGAGCCTTCCTTTCTGATGAGGACATTGCTCAGGATTGCCATGGGCGGATGCGACTCAATCACTCCGCTCACGACCATAAGGGGCTTCAGAAGGGATTCACGGGGTCCAATAATCACTTGCATACTTTTCTTTCCTTAAAAAATCTTTTCATGCGGGCGAAACCTGGCAGGCTGCTAGAAGTTCTGCAGGTTTTGCTCGAGAACGTGCAGTTCATGGTTCAGCTCCTCGTTGATCCGCCGGTCGCTTTCGATCTTCCGGCAGGCGTGGAGCACCGTGGTGTGGTCCCGCCCTCCGAAGAGCTCGCCGATTTCCGGGTAGCTCTTCTGAGTGAGCTTCTTCGAAAGGTACATGGCGATCTGCCTCGGCAGTGCGATTTGCTTCGGGCGGCGCTTCGAGTGCATGTCCGACACGCGGATCTTGTAGTAGTCGGCGACCTTTTTCTGGATGTCCTGGACGGTGATCTCGTTCTGGCTGTGGATCAGGTCGTGAAGTGCCGTCCGGGCCTGCTCGATAGAGATGTCGATGCCGCTGAACCTGGCGTGGGCAATGACCTGCTGCAAGGCGCCTTCCAGCTCTCGCACGTTGCTCTTCAGGTGGTTCGCGATGAAGTACGCCACGTCCTCTGGGAGCTGGACGCCGCTCTGCTCGGCCTTCTTCATCAGAATCGCCTCCCGGGTCTCAAGCTCCGGAGGATCGATCGGAACAGACATTCCGCCAGCAAAACGGCTCTTCAGCCGCTCGTCAACGTCCTTCAGCTGCTTCGCGTAGGTGTCGCTCGTGAGAACGATCTGCTTGCCGTGCGGAACAAGTGCTTCGAATGTCGCGAAGAAAGCAGCCTGCGTTCCCTCCTTGTTTCCGAGCATCTGCACGTCATCAAGGAGGAGGACGTCGAGGGAACCGAACCGCTGGTAGAAGCTCTGGTCGCGCCGCGCAATGCCCTTCATGAATTCCGCGATGTAGGACGTCGCGCTGAGGCACAGGATTCTCGCCTTCGGGTTCTTCTTCAGGACTTCCAGACCAATCGCATGCATGAGGTGGGTCTTCCCGAGACCTACGCCGCCGTAGATATAGAGCGGGTTGTAGGCCTTTGTTCCGGGATTGTTCGCAACGTACATCGCAGCGCCAAGCGCCACCTTGTTGCTCATGCCCTGGACGAAGTTTTCGAATGACAGGGAGCTGAGAAGCCCGCAGGACTTTGCAAGCTGGTCGAAAGATGACGAGTCCTCGCGGGCCTTGGAAGCCTGAGGTGCCGCGGCAGGGGCCACCACCGGTTCCTTCACGACCCAGCGAATTGTGACGGGCTTGAATTCATTCACGCGCTGTGCGGCAAAGGCGATCGGATCGGAATACGCCATCCGGGTCGCTTCCTTCTTCTGCGTGCTGGCTGCGGAAAGCACGAGCTCGCTTGTCTTCGGATCCCAGGACTCCACTTGCAGCGGTGCGATCCAGGTGTCGAAGATATCGCTGCTGATTCTGCTGTCTATTCGCAGAAGATCACAGCACTTTTCCCAAAAATCTTTCATTTACAAGGTAATAGCCATTTCCGACAAAGCCAGAAAGGCGTCAAGGATGCTGAATTCGGTTCCTGCTGCACGATTCCTCCGCCGTGGTGCGGAAGCCTTGTGCCGGAATGAGTTATTCTACCAGTTATCCACAGGCGGTGCCCCCTCGGGAGAGATGAGAAATGTTTGAAAATCAGCTCTCTCATCGCGAGAGCCCCATACGCTGGGTTCGAATAATCAACAAGACCACAAGACCTAGTGGGCTTTTGGGGCGGAAACATGAACAAGGGGAATTTTTCCAATCGAATGACGAGTTTCCTGCTTGACAAGAGGCACTGCTATGATGTCTAATATGCGAATTTTCACGAAAGCTTCCCCTTCAAAGAGAAAGGAAGCTGGTGCAAGCGTCAGTTCCATCTAGGGAAGCCTGGAATGGAATAGCGATTTAAGTCAGCGCGGCCAGCAGTCGGCGCCGAGCTCAAAAATTCTGTTAAAGCTTCGAATTTTAAGGATTCATCATGGCTACCAAGCGTACTTATCAGCCCTCCAAGATCAAGCGTGCCCGTACTCACGGCTTCCTCGTGCGCAGCCGCACGAAGGGCGGCCGCAAGGTTCTGGCTGCCCGCCGTGCTAAGGGCCGCCATACCCTCGCCCTCTAATACTGGCATCGCGGCAGGGCCGGTCGTGGAAGAGCAGCTGCCAAGAAGCAAGTGTTTGCCCCGTCGGAGCAGGTTGATCAAATCTGCTGCATTCGGGGCTGTTTTGTCTTCTCATGGTCCAGATTCCGTCCGCAAATCTTCCAAGTGGCTGAGCCTTACCGCCCAGCTGAAGCCGGGCAGCAACGGAAACCCCTGCCTCAGATTCGGTTTTACGGTGGGAAAGGCAAATGCCCACCGCGGCGTCGACCGGGTTCTGGTGAAGAGAATTCTTCGGGAAGCCGCGCGCAATGCGAGGCCAATGCTTCTCGAGGCCGGAATCAGCGCGGACGTGGTGCTGAGGCTGAAGCGCCGCTTTCCGAAAAGGGACGAAGGCGAGTCCATTCGCGGCCTGAAGGAAGAAATCCGCCTGGACTGCGACGCGCTTCTGCAGAGATTCTGCAGCAGCGCGGGGCGGTCCGGCCAGGAAGCCTTATGAAGCGTCTTCTCATCGGGCTGATCCGGTTCTATCAAGTTTTCCTCTCCCCGTGGCTGGGACGGCAGTGCCGGTTTGTTCCGACATGCTCCCACTATGGAATACAGGCAATTGAGCGCTTTGGGACGGTCAGGGGATGCTATCTCACCATCGTGAGAATCCTGAAGTGCAATCCTCTCGGGCCCTGGGGGTACGACCCGGTGCCTGAGACCTTTCACTGGAATATCTGGAAAAGGGAACAGCGGTAGTCCTTTTTTCAGCCAAGCAAGATTGTCTTTTAGTTTGCGAGCGACCTGTTATGGGAAGTGATTTCAAAAGAACTTTACTCTGGGTTGTTTTCCTGTCATCCCTTTTCATGCTGTGGGACAGCTGGCAGGTTCACAACGGCCACCAGTCGTTCTTCGGAGGCGGAGCCCAGCAAAGCGCTGTAGCTTCCACGGCCGCCGCGGCGCCTTCCAGCGCTGCGGCAGCTTCGGTAGCAGCTTCCTCTGATCCGGCCCTGGCTGCGGCAGACGCTTCGAGCAGCGTGCAGCCCGTTGAAGTGACTACCGACCTGATGAAGCTCACTTTTGACGAGCACGGGGCGAGCATTGTCCGGGCCGAACTTCTCAACATGAAGGAGCTTCCGGACTGGACCGAGGTCGGCCTCGTCGGGCTCGTTCTCGGCAAGAAGGAGCCCCCCCACAGGAACGTAGTGCTTTTCGACCACTCGAAGGAGCATTTCTACGAGGCGCAGACCGGCCTAATCGGGGCATCCGGCGCTCCGAACCACCGCACCGACTTCAAGCTTGTCGACGGTCCGCTCGTCATGGCCAAGGCCGACAAGGACCTGTCCGTGAAGTTCGAGAGCACGAGCGGCGGCGTGAAGCTCGTGAAGACCTTCAAGTTTGAAGCCGGCCGCTACGGAATGCAGGTGACGCATGACGTTACCAACCAGACTGACAAGGCGATCTCCCCTTCCGTCTACTACCAGATCGTCCGCGACAGCAAGGCTGCGGCCGGGGCAAACTCGTTTGCGAGCAGCTACCTCGGGGCAGCTGTCTACACGACCGAGGACAAGTTCGAGAAGATCAAGTTCTCAGACATCGCCGACGACAAGAAGTCCTATCCGGCGAAGACGAACAATGGCTGGATTGCCATGATCCAGCAGCATTTCCTCTCCGCCTGGGTTCCGAAGCAGGGGGAGAACCGGGAACTCTACACCCGCAGGCTCGCTGCTGACGAATACGCCATCGGCTCGATTGTTCCGATGGGGGAAATCGCTCCGGGGGCGATGAAGTCCGACACCGCAACCCTTTATGTGGGCCCGCAGTCCCAGAGCCGTCTCGCGCAGATCGCGGAAGGGCTTGACCTTGTGGTTGACTACGGCTGGCTGACGTTCCTTGCGAAGCCGATTTACTGGCTGCTCTCCTGGCTTTACAAGCTGGTCGGGAACTGGGGCTGGGCCATTGTCCTGCTCACCGTGATCGTCAAGGCAATCCTTTACCCGGTTTCCGCTGCGGGCTACAAGTCGATGGCCCGTATGAAGGATCTCGGTCCCCGCATGAAGGAAATGCAGGCCCAGTACGGCGACGACAAGCAGGCGCTCAATCAGGCGATGATGAAGATGTATCGGGAAGAGAAGATCAACCCGATGGGCGGCTGCCTCCCGATCGTTCTCCAGATTCCGGTGTTTCTCGCCCTTTACTGGGTCCTTCTTGCATCGGTCGAACTCCGCGGTTCCAGCTGGATCCTTTGGATCAAGGACCTCGCCGCTCCCGATCCGTGGTTCATCCTGCCGCTGATCATGATGGCAACGATGCTTTTCCAGATCAAGCTGAACCCGAAGCCCGCGGATCCGACCCAGGCCAAGGTGATGTGGCTGATGCCGATCGTCTTCAGCGTCATGTTCTTCATCTTCGCTTCCGGTCTCGTCCTCTACTGGCTTACGAACAACGTGCTCTCCATCGCGCAGCAGTGGTACGTCAACAAGCAGATTGACAAGGAACGCTCCGAGCGCAGGGCTGCCAAGGCCGCGAAGGCTGCTGCCAAGGCCGCAAAGAAGAAGTAGGCGAACGAGGGAGGGCTTCCGGGAAATTCCTCCGGAAGCACCGCTTCTTTCCTGAAACAAGGGGGCATCTTTGGATGCCCCTTTTTTCTAGTTTTCAGCAGGCATTGCCATGGATAGAAAATCAGGCGGCATCATTGCCGTTTCCACTGCGATTGGCCGAAGCGGCATCGGCGTCGTCCGGTTCTCGGGAACCGCGGATCTGGCGAAGCTGCTCGTCTCCCGCATGACTGACATTGGGACCCCCCGGCCACGTTATGCCTACTTCACCGCAGTCCGTGACGGACAGGGAGGCGTGATCGACCGCGGGGTAGTCATCTGGTTTCGGGCGCCTCATTCCTACACCGGGGAGGATGTCATCGAATTCCAGACGCACGGTAATCCGGTAATCCAGAACACTCTCATCAAGGTGGCGCTGGAAATCGGCGGATCTTCCGGACTGCGGCTTGCCGGGCCGGGGGAATTCACCAAGAAAGCGTTCCTGAACGGACGCCTTGACCTTGCCCAGGCCGAGAGCGTGATGGATCTCATCAACGCGAGCTCCGAAAGCGCGGTGAGGGCTGCGGAAAGATCCCTTGAAGGAACGTTCTCTGATTCCTGCCAAAACCTTGAGAAGCTTCTCATCGACCTGAGGACGAACGTCGAGGCGATCCTCGACTTTCCTGAGGAGGAAATTGACTTCATCAGGGAAGGAAGAATACGGGAGAGGATTGGCGAAATCAGATCCGCGCTCGGGAAGCTCCTCCTCCAGGCTGGACAGGGAAGCCTTCTTCGCGAGGGAATTGTCATCGCCTTGGTCGGCAGCCCGAATGTCGGCAAGTCCAGCCTGCTCAACAGGCTTTCCGACCGCGAAGTTGCAATTGTCACAGATGTTCCCGGAACCACCCGGGACCTGGTGGAGAATTCAATTGAAATTGGCGGGTTGCAGGTGAGGCTCGTTGATACCGCAGGACTGCGCGCGACTGACGACATCGTGGAGGCGGCAGGCATTCGCCGAGCGCTCAGCGAGGTGGAGAGGGCGGACATGATTCTCCACTTGGTGGCACCGGAGACTCTCGACAGCGCCGGGGAGCTGAAGGAGATCAAGGGGCGGGCAAGGCCGGGAACACCGGTTCTTACCGTTACCAATAAAATTGACCTCCTCTCTGAAGTTCCCTCGGGCAATGAAAGCCATCTATACATATCAGCCCGCACGGGATATGGCATTGACCGGCTGAAGGAGCGGATTCTCGCTTCCGTTGGTTTTCGGAATTCCGTTCAGGGGGTATTTACTGCCCGCAGGCGCCACATCGAGTCCCTTCGTCATGCTGAAGCGTCGCTTGACCGCGCCGCCGATCTGATCCGGGAAGAGCCTTGCGCGCTCGACATGGTTGCGGAAGAGCTCCGGATTGCCGGAGATTCCTTTGGCGAGATTCTTGGAGAATTTTCCTCTGAAGATCTTCTCGGGAGAATTTTCAGCACGTTCTGCATTGGCAAGTAGCAAAATGGACGGTCATGTTTCACGTGAAACATGACGTGTGATTCCTCTCTGCACGAGAAGAGCGGCAAGATTCCGTTGCGGCGCGTTTCTTTTTTCAGGCATCAGGCAAAATGGATTTTCCAACTCACTACGATGTTGTTGTCATTGGCGGCGGACATGCCGGAATAGAGGCTGCGCTCGCATCATCGAGGATGGGCTGCAGGACCCTGCTCCTCACCCACAATATTGAGACGCTTGGCCAGATGTCCTGCAATCCTTCAATAGGAGGAATTGGCAAGGGCCATCTCGTTAAGGAAGTGGATGCCATGGGAGGAGCCATGGGAGCAGCTGCCGATCGTGCCGGGATCCAGATGCGAACCCTGAATGACTCCAAGGGACCGGCTGTCCGCGCTACTCGTGCTCAGGTGGACCGTGAGCTTTACAAGAAGGCCATTAGGTTTGTCCTGGAGAACCAGTCGAACCTCGATATCTTTCAGGAAGCAGCGGACGACCTGATCCTTGAAGGGGACTGCGTGAAGGGAGCGGTCACGAAGACAGGAGTCCGTTTCTTCTCCGAGGCTGTCGTGCTGTCAGCCGGGACCTTCCTCCACGGCCTCGTCCACATAGGACTAGAGCATTATCAGGCGGGCCGAATGGGAGATCCCGCGTCAATCCGGCTCGCCGAGAGGCTCATCGATATCGGCATGCCTCAGGGAAGGCTGAAAACCGGAACCCCCCCGCGCATCGATGGCCGGAGCATTGATTTCTCGGCTTGCGAGAGGCAGGATTCCAACGAGTCTGCCCAGCCCTTCTTTTCCTGGGATGAAAGCTCGGGGCATCCCGAACAGAGGCCCTGCTGGATCACGAGGACGAATCCTCTTGTGCACGAAATCATCCTGAAGAATCTCGACAGGTCGCCGATGTATTCGGGAATCATCACCGGCGTTGGACCCCGGTATTGCCCGTCGATCGAAACGAAGATCGTTCGTTTCAAGGGAAAGGACAGCCATCAGGTTTTCCTGGAGCCTGAAGGGCTGAACACCAACGTCTATTACCCCAACGGGGTTTCGACGAGCCTTCCCTTCGATGTCCAGATCGAGATGGTGCATGCAATGAAGGGGCTCGAGAACGCGTTTCTCATGCGACCGGGCTATGCCATTGAATATGACTACTACGATCCGAGGGGACTCAGGCGTTCGTTCGAAACAAAGCGGATTCGGAACCTGTTCTTCGCCGGACAGGTAAACGGCACGACTGGCTACGAGGAAGCTGCGGCGCAGGGGCTTCTTGCGGGAATCAATGCTGGGAGGCGCGCGAAGGGGCTCGAGCCCTGGGTTCCAAGGCGTGACGAAGCTTATCTTGGGGTGATGATTGACGATCTAACGACCAAGGGCGTCACAGAGCCTTATCGTATGTTTACTTCCCGAGCCGAATACCGGCTGAGCCTTCGTGAGGACAACGCGGATGTCCGCCTGACTCCGGTCGCGCATGAAATGGGCCTCCTTACAGGAAGCCAGTGGGATTTCTTCTGCAGGAAGCAGGAGAGAATAGCCCGCGAGGAGGAAAGGCTGAAGGCTACGTGGATCCATCCTGCCGACCTTTCAGAAGGAGAGGCGATTCGGGTGTTCGGCGTTCCGATTGAGCACGAGTATTCGCTGAAGAGTCTTCTTGTCCGGCCTCGTGTCGGATACCGCAGCCTGATGTCCCTGAAGCTGAAGACCGGAAAGACGATCGGGGACGGGATAGAGCCTCTTACGGAAAAGGAACAGGAACAGCTTGAAATCGGCGCGAAGTACTCCGGATACATCGAGCGTCAGAAGGGGGAGATTGAGAAAAACCTCAGAAACGAAACGACAGTGATTCCCTCAGACCTCAACTATGATGCTGTCCACGGGCTGTCGTTCGAGGTCCGGGAAAGACTGAAGGAGTGCAGGCCGGAAACCATCGGGCAGGCAAGCCGCATCTCAGGCGTTACCCCGGCTGCGATCTCGCTTCTGATAATCTTCCTCTCCAAGACAAGGCGAGAGAGGGAAGGAGGCGGGAAAAATGCAGCCTGAATGCATCAGCGAGCTTGAGTCCGGAGCCGATAGGCTTGGAGTTGCCCTGAATGGAAAGCAGATTGAACAGCTTTCTTCCTACTTGGACCTTCTGCTTAAATGGAACAAGGCGTTTAATTTGACATCAATCCGAGCACCGGAAGAAGGTGTGAAGAAGCATCTTCTTGACTGCCTTGCCATTGTTCCTTCGGTTGAGAGACTCATGGAGAAGGAACGCCGCTATTCTCTGATGGACGTCGGCTCCGGAGGCGGTCTTCCTGCAGTTGTGCTTGCGGTGGCCATACCCCGCCTTGACGTGCTTTCTGTGGATGCCGTTGCCAAGAAAACCGCATTTGTCACGCAGGTGGCTGTTGAGCTCGGCCTTCGCAACCTCAGGGCCCGTCATTCCCGTGTGGAAAATGTGGACGAGGCATTTGATTTCATTTCTTGCCGTGCCTTTTCCTCTCTCAGGCTTTTTCTTGATCTGACCGAGAAAAACCTGGAGGAGGATGGCTTTTGGATTGCCATGAAGGGGAAGCGGCCGGAAGAAGAACTTTCCGATATTCCCTCTTTTGCTAGAGTAGAAGCAATTCATACCCTCGAGGTTCCGGGGCTCGAAGAAGAGCGTTCACTTGTTCTCTTGCAGAGGAAGGCTCATTGATTTTCTGTTTTCACTGCTTCTTCTTTTCATTTCTTACTTAGAAGAGAGCTGCGGCTTGACCATGCGAGGTTTGGGACGGCCTTCTTGTGCAGGGAAATTCCTGGCTGCAGGGAGAAGCAGTGCTGCGCCATGGGCTTCACGTGGAACATCGCCGTTGTCGAGACTGGGGGAATTTTGTGTCTCTCCTTGTCTCGGGAATGGCTATTCACCAGTATTTCCGGAATGTTTTTTCTAGAGGAGAAAGATGGCAAGGGTTTTCTGCGTTGCGAACCAAAAAGGTGGAGTAGGCAAAACAACTACCTGTATCAATTTGGCAGCTGCTCTTTCTCTAAAGGGGAAGAAGGTGCTTCTCATCGACCTTGATCCCCAGGGGAACGCAACATCCGGAAGCGGAATTGAAAAAAAGTCGCTTGAGGCTTCCATTTATGAGCTGCTTCTTGGCGAAAGCACATTTGCGGAGACCGTGATCCATGGAAAGGGACGGGGCCGCTACGATGTGCTGCCGGCGAACCGCGATCTCGCTGGTGCCGAGGTCGAGCTGGTCAACATGGAGCACCGCCACTTTCGCCTCCGAAAGGCGATCGAGAAAGAGCTCGGGAATTATGACTTCGTGCTGATCGACTGTTCGCCTTCGATTTCACTGCTCACGCTGAACGGGCTCAGCTGCGCCGACGGGGTGATTGTCCCGATGCAGTGCGAGTATTACGCGCTTGAGGGGCTTACTGACCTCGTGGACACCGTGCAGGCGGTTTTCAGCGACATGAACCCCAACCTTACGATGATCGGGTTGCTGCGCGTGATGTTCGACCCGAGGATTACGTTGCAGTCACAGGTAAGCGATCAGCTCAAGGAGCATTTCGGCGAACGGGTTTTTGATACAGTGATTCCGAGGAATGTTCGCCTTGCTGAAGCACCCGGATATGGAATGCCGGGCGTTCTCTACGATCCCTCCTCGAAGGGGGCGAAGGCCTACAAGGCCTTTGCGGCGGAAATCCTTTCAAAGCTTGGTCACAGCAAACAGGGGTAAGGGTGATGGCAGCTAGGAAAAAGGGACTCGGGCGCGGCCTTGGAGCCTTGGGGCTGGGAACCGGCAAGAAGATTTTTGAGCCTGAAAAGGGCGAGCAGGCTGCCGGCAGCTCTTCCGGCAAGCTTACTGAGCTTGGTGTTGAGAACATCCGCCCGGGCAGATACCAGCCGAGAACCCATATGGACCCCGAGTCCATAGCGTCGCTCTCCGCTTCCATCAAGTCTCAGGGACTGATGTCCCCC
This sequence comes from uncultured Sutterellaceae bacterium, assembly GCA_902797695.1. Taxonomy (GTDB): domain Bacteria; phylum Pseudomonadota; class Gammaproteobacteria; order Burkholderiales; family Burkholderiaceae_F; genus Mesosutterella. The sequence goes on along the minus strand of CADBTW010000079.1, from coordinate 52,573 downwards.
CTGATTGTCCGTCCGGTTGAGGAGGGCGTCTGGGAGATCATCGCTGGCGAGCGCCGCTATCGTGCGGCAAAGCTTGCAGGCATGACCCGGGTTCCTGTCATCATCCGTGAAGTTCCCGACAAGGAGGCCTTGTCGCTCTCACTGATTGAGAACATCCAGCGCGAAGGCCTGAATCCCATTGAAGAAGCGATGGGCATGAGTCGACTCATGAATGAGTTCAGCATGACCCAGGACCAGGTGGCAGACGTTCTCGGTAAAAGCCGTCCGGCTGTTGCGAATACCCTTCGGCTCCTGAAGCTCACACCGGTGGTCCAGAACTTGCTGATGTCGGATAAGCTCAGCATGGGTCATGCCAGAGCGCTCCTTCCTTTGAAGGAGTCCCTTCAGATAGAGCTTGCGAATCAGGTTGTCGCGAAGGACTGGTCTGTCCGGGAGACTGAGCGTCAGGTTGCAGTCATCCTGGCCGAAACCAAAAAGAAGCCGGTTCGTCCTGCTCCAAGGAAGAGCAAGGACATTATCCGGATAGAAGAATCCCTCTCTGACATTCTCGGCGCGGAGGTGAAGCTCGCTTCTGAAACCAGGGAGAAGGGGAGAATCGTCATTCGATATAGCAATCTTGATCAGCTTGACGGGTTGCTCAGCCGTTTGGGATATACCTCATAAAGGGTAACTCTTACACCTGAAAAAAGAGGCATTTTTTCCAACAATCTACTTAGAAAAGATAGTTGTTGAAAATTTTGCAGACTCTTACAATATGCACGATTTATGAAGAGCTTTAGGCGCAGGTGCGGCTGCGGTTCTTATCGAGAGCTGGCGGCATATGGGATTTGCGGCGGGATAGCGATCCTCGTCTGCCTTGCGGCAGGCGGAATCCGGGGCTTTGTTTCGTCCTTTCTTGCCTTCGCAATCTATGCGCTGCCTTCCGCTGCCATTCTTTTAGTGAGCAGGCGGATGGCTTCCAGCAATCCTATGGCCGGAGCTCTGGTTCTGCAGATTGGGCTGTTTGTAAGACTGTTTCTCGCAACGGGACTGATCGTTGTCGTGGCGCTGGCTTACAAAGAGCTCAACTGGCCGGCTTTTCTGCTGACTCTCTTTATAGTGGCTAGCTCCCCTATGGCGAGTCAGCTTTTGTTCAAGAAATAAGGACCGACATCCATGTCTGCTGATGGCGCTCTGACCGCTACCGGGTACATCCGGCATCATCTTGCCAATCTAGCGTCGGCTCACCAGAGCTCGATTGTAGATTTCTCTGTAATCAATTACGACACGCTGTTCTTCTCCATTGTGATCATGGCGCTCTCTCTTTGGCTGCTTCGTCAGGCGGCCAAGAAGGCGACGGACGGCGTTCCCGGAAAGTTCCAGTGCTTCATTGAAATGCTGGTCGGGTTTGTCAACGATCAGGCCAAGGTGCTGGTCCATGGCGACCGCTCCTACATTGCCCCTCTCGCTCTTACGGTTTTCGTCTGGGTTACCCTGATGAACTGCGTCGACCTTATCCCTGTCGACCTTTTCCCGCTGGTTGCCGGCTGGTTTGGTTTTGAGCATCTCCGTCCGCTTCCGACGGCCGATCTGAACGGCACGCTCGGCATTTCTGTGGGCGTTGTTCTTTTGATGTTCTACTACGGACTCAAGGTCCACGGTGTTGGTGGCTTCTTCAAGGGCCTCCTCACCGCTCCGTTCGGCGCGAACCCGCTTCTTTGGCCTTTCAACCTCGCGCTGAACATCATTGAGTATCTTGCCAAGTGCGTGTCCCTCGGCATGCGGTTGTTCGGGAACATGTACGCTGGCGAGCTGCTGTTCATGCTTATCGCGCTTCTCGGTGGCTATGCCATCAGCTTTGGCCTCGTGGGCGGCACGCTGAGCACGGCGGGGCAGATTGTGGCCGGGCTTGGCTGGTGGCTCTTCCACGTTCTGATTGTTCTGTTGCAGGCATTCATCATGATGATGCTGACCCTGGTTTACCTCGGTCAGGCGCATGACAGCCACTAACAGTTTTTTCCTTAATTTCTTTCCTACTCTAACCACCTTCGCATAAGAAGATCCTAAGGAGTTTTTTAAATGACTAACGTTGCTATCGTTGCCCTGGCTTGCGGCATCATCATTGGTCTTGGTGCCATGGGCGCTTCCCTCGGCATCGCCGTCATGGGCGCCAAGTACCTCGAGTCCTCCGCTCGTCAGCCTGAGCTCATCGATACCCTTCAGACCAAGATGTTCATTCTCGCCGGCCTGATCGACGCGGCCTACCTGATTGGTGTTGGTATCGCCATGATGTTCGCTTTTGCCAATCCCTTCGTCGGCTAAGAAACAGTTCCCCAATTACGTTTTAGCTGACTCGTTGAACAGGCGCAGCACAGCGTCGTTCGACTCTACGGGACTCAATAATGAACATTAACGCCTCACTTTTCATTCAAATGGTCGTGTTCTTCCTGGGGGCTTGGATCTGCATGAAGTACATCTGGCCGCCGCTGATTAATGCAATTGAAAATCGGCAGAAGAAGATCGCTGAGGGGCTGAGGGCTGCGGATCTGGGGCAGAATGCCCTAGCCGAAGCCACGCAGAAGCAGCAGGCCATCGAAGCCGAAGCCCGTGCTCAGGCTATGACTATCGTGGCTGATGGCGAAAAACGTGGCCAGTCCATCGTTGAACAGGCTAAGTCTCAGGCTGAAGTCGAAGCCGCTCGCATTGTCCAGGCTGCGAAGGACGAAGCCGCACAGGAAATGCAGCGTGCCAAGGAAGCTCTGAGGGATCAGGTGGCTCAGCTCGCTGTTGCAGGCGCCGAGCAGATTCTGAAGCGTGAGATCAATGCTGATCTCCACAAGGAACTGCTTGATCAACTGAAGGCGAAGCTTTAGCCATGGCAGAAATTTCGACAATAGCGCGGCCTTATGCGAAGGGGCTTTTTCAAGCTCTTGAGGATCGTCACGCTTCTATCGAGGAGCACAAGGTTGTGCTGCAGGGGCTGGAGGATGTCCTCCGTGTTCTGAGCGAACCTGAAGTCTCCCGGCTGTTTGGCGATCCCAGGCTTCTGCCTGACCAGCTGATTGGCCTCGTGAAGGACGCTCTTGCTGGCGGAACAACGCCCAAGGAAGTCTTCAACCTCCTTTCAGTCGTTCTTGATAACGGCCGCATTGGAGCCTGGCCTGCAATCGTTGATGACTACCGCAAGCTCATCAATGATGCTGAAGGCATTGCCGAAGTGCATATCGAGACCGCCTTCGCCATGCCCGAGGAAGAAGTAAACGGCCTTCTCGCGGCCCTTGCCCACCGCTTCCCCAACAAGAAGCTCGTGCCCGAGGTCAAGTTGAACCCCGACCTTATCGGCGGCGTGCGCATCACCGTTGGCGATCAGGTCCTCGATGGCTCGATCAGCGCTCGTCTCGATGAGATGAAGACGGCCCTTACCGCATAAATTCCGGAGCTGAATAATGCAACTCAATCCTAGTGAAATCAGTGATTTGCTGAAGAAGCGGATCGAAGACCTCGGGGTCTCGGCCGATCTTCGTACGCAAGGCACCGTGATTTCCGTTACTGACGGCATCGTCCGCATTCACGGCCTCTCGGACGTGATGCAGGGCGAAATGCTCGAGTTCCCGGGCAATACCTACGGCCTGGCCATGAACCTCGAGCGCGATTCCGTTGGTGCGGTCGTTCTCGGTGAGTACACCCATATTTCGGAAGGCGACACCGTCCGTACGACGGGCCGCATTCTGCAGGTCCCGGTCGGGCCTGAACTGCTCGGGCGTGTCGTGAACGCCCTCGGCCAGCCGATTGATGGCAAGGGCCCGATCAACGCAAAGACCTACGACGTTGTCGAAAAGATCGCCCCTGGCGTGATCGACCGCAAGTCCGTTGACCAGCCTGTCCAGACCGGACTGAAGGCTGTCGACACGATGATCCCGATCGGCCGTGGCCAGCGTGAGCTGATCATTGGCGACCGCCAGACTGGCAAGACCGCCGTCGCACTCGACACGATCATCAACCAGAAGGGCAAGAACCTGATCTGCGTGTATGTCGCAATCGGCCAGAAGGCTTCCACCGTCGCGAACGTCGTCCGCCAGCTCACCGAGCACGGCGCAATGGACTATACGATCATCGTTGCCGCTACCGCTTCCGACACGGCTGCCCTGCAGTACATTGCTCCGTACGCCGGCGCATCGATGGGCGAGTACTTCCGTGACCGCGGCCAGGATGCCCTGATTATTTACGACGACCTGACCAAGCAGGCTCAGGCGTATCGCCAGATATCCCTCCTTCTTCGCCGTCCGCCGGGACGCGAAGCCTTCCCGGGTGACGTGTTCTACCTGCATTCCCGCCTGCTCGAGCGCGCTGCCCGCGTGAGCGAGGAATACGTGGAGCGCTTCACGAAGGGAGAAGTGAAGGGCAAGACCGGTTCGCTTACCGCCCTGCCGATCATTGAGACCCAGGCTGGCGACGTGACCGCTTTCGTTCCGACCAACGTGATTTCCATTACGGACGGCCAGCTCTTCCTTGAGACCGACCTTTTCAACGCCGGTATTCGTCCTGCCATTAACCCGGGCATTTCCGTGTCCCGAGTCGGCGGCGCGGCTCAGACCAAGGTCATCAAGAAGCAGGGCGGCGGCGTTCGTCTGGCTCTTGCGCAGTATCGTGAACTCGCAGCCTTCGCGCAGTTTGCTTCCGATCTTGACGAAGCAACTCGCAAGGAACTCGAGCGCGGCCGCATTGTGACCGAACTGATGAAGCAGCCGCAGTATCACCCGCTTCAGGTTTGGGAAGAGGCTCTGCTTCTGTTCTCGATCAACATCGGCTTCTATGACGGCGTTTCTGTCAAGGATGCTCTCCGTGTTGAAAGCGCCATGCGTGACTTCATGAAGGAGCATCACGCCGATCTCGTGAACCGCATTGAAGAGAAGAAGGTCCTCGAAAAGGACGATGCTTCTGCTCTTGAGGCGGCAATCAACGAGTTTAAGAAGAACGGCGCTTTCTAAGCGCAGTTAAGCGATCCTAGAGGACCCAATGCCCAGCACAAAAGAAATACGCTTGAAGATCAAGAGCGTACAAAATACGCGCAAGATCACGAACGCGATGCAGATGGTGGCGGCCTCGAAAATGCGCAAGGCACAGGATCGGATGCTTGCAGCTCGTCCGTACGGCGAGAGGATTCGTGTGATTGTTTCGCACCTTGCCTCCTCCAACACGGACTACCATCATCCGTTCCTTGCCTCGCACAGTGACGCCAAGAAAGTCGGCCTGATCCTCATCACGACGGACAAGGGCCTTGCCGGCGCTCTGAATACCAATATTCTCCGTGATGTACTGGCGACCATCAAGAAGTGGAACGCCGAGGGGAAGGAGCTTTTCGCCTCCGCTATTGGCAACAAGGGCCTTGGCTTTCTGCAGCGGCTGGGTGCGCCGGTGCAGAGTCAGGCAGTCGCCTTGGGTGACAAGCCCAATCTCGACCGCCTGATTGGCGCCATTCGAGTCCAGATCGACGCGTTTAAGAAGGGCGAGATCTCGGCTGTTTATCTCGCCTACTCCCGCTTCATCAACGCGATGAGGCAGGAGCCGGTTATTGAGCAGCTTCTGCCGCTTCCGAAGGATGCCTTTGGCATCAATGAGGGCAAGCCGGCAGATGGCGAGCAGAAGCAGCAGTACTCCTGGGACTACGAGTATGAGCCGAACGCTCAGGCAGTCCTTGACCTGCTGCTGAACCGCTACGTTGAAGCTCTTATTTACCAGGCTGTTGCAGAGAACATGGCTTCTGAGCAGAGTGCCCGAATGGTGGCTATGAAGGCCGCTACGGACAATGCGAAGAAAATCTCCGACGAACTGCAGCTTGTCTTCAATAAGACGCGCCAGGCGGCAATCACGACGGAAATCACCGAAATCGTGAGCGGCGCTGCTGCTGTGTCTTAACGCTAGGATTTGATACTGAGGTTATCCAATAATGAATATCGGACAAATCGTTCAGGTCATCGGCGCTGTGGTGGACGTGCAGTTCCCGCGCGATCAGATGCCGAAGGTGTACGAGGCTCTCGTTCTCGAACCGAGCGAGACCAACAACCGTGCCGAACAGGGCCTGACTTTCGAAGTTGAGCAACAGATCGGCGACGGAATTGTCCGTTGCATTGCCATGGGTTCTTCCGATGGCCTGCAGCGTGGCATGAAGGTTCGTGCCACTGGCGCGGAGATTTCCGTTCCGGTCGGCGAGGGCTGCCTCGGCCGTATTATGAACGTTCTCGGCAAGCCGATCGACGAAAAGGGCGACATCGCCTGCGATCACAAGATGCCGATTCACCGCGAGGCCCCGAAGTTCGACGAACTCAGCCCGGCGGTTGAAATTCTCGAAACCGGCATCAAGGCAATCGACCTTATGTGCCCGATCGCGAAGGGCGGCAAGGTCGGCCTGTTCGGCGGCGCTGGAGTCGGCAAGACCGTGAACATCATGGAGCTGATCAACAACATCGCCAAGGCCTACGGTGGCTACTCGGTGTTTGCTGGCGTCGGCGAGCGTACCCGTGAGGGCAATGACTTCTACCACGAAATGATGGGAGCCAAGGTTCTCGACAAGGTCGCCATGGTGTTCGGCCAGATGAACGAGCCCCCGGGAAACCGTCTGCGTGTTGCCCTGACCGGCCTTACCATGGCTGAAGCCTTCCGTGACGAAGGCCGCGACGTGCTGATGTTCATCGACAACATCTACCGTTACACCCTTGCCGGTACGGAAGTTTCCGCCCTGCTGGGCCGTATGCCTTCCGCCGTGGGCTACCAGCCGACTCTGGGCGAGGAAATGGGCAAGCTTCAGGAACGCATTGCTTCCACGAAGACCGGCTCCATCACGTCCTTCCAGGCTGTGTACGTCCCTGCTGACGACTTGACTGACCCGTCTCCGGCGACGACCTTCCAGCACCTTGACGCAACGATCGTTCTTTCGCGTGACATCGCGTCGCTCGGCATTTACCCCGCCATTGACCCGCTGGACTCCACCTCCCGTCAGGTGGACCCCAACATCATTGGCGAAGAGCACTACACGACCGCGCGCCGTGTTGCCGAAACGCTCCAGCGCTACAAGGAACTCCGCGACATCATCGCCATTCTGGGTATGGACGAACTCGCCCCTGAGGACAAGCTCACGGTGGCCCGCGCCCGTAAGATCCAGAGGTACATGTCCCAGCCGTTCCATGTTGCTGAAGTGTTCACCGGCAACCCTGGCAAGTACGTCCCGCTGAAGGAAACGATCCGCGGCTTCAAGATGATCGTTGACGGCGAGTGCGACGAGCTTCCGGAACAGGCGTTCTACTACGTCGGTTCGATCGACGAAGCCTTTGAAAAGGCCAAGTCTCTGAAGTAATCAACACAAGCGCAGGCCGGTCCGATGAGGATCCGGCCTCGCTCGACAGCGGGGCTACTTAATGAAAACTTTGAAAGTAGATGTCGTCAATGCGGAAAAGCAGGTTTTTTCCGGTGACGCTAAATTTGTTGCGCTGCCCGGTGTTGAAGGCGAAATCGGTGTTCTCCCTGGCCATGTTCCTTTCATCACTCAGATCAAGCCCGGTTTTGTTCGGGTGACCAAGCCTGAGACTGATGAAGTGATGCGTATTTTCGTCGCAGGCGGTGTGCTGGAAGTCCAGCCCTACGCTGTGAACGTTTTGGCTGATACGGCTGTCCGCAGCGAAGACCTTGACGAAGCCAAGGCGAAGCAGGCGCTCGAAGATGCCAAGTCCAAGCGCAAGAACGCAACCGGTACCCTCGAGATTGCTCGTCTCGAGGCCGAAATGGCTGCTCTTTCGGCAGAACTCGCAGCGATCAAGAAGCTTTCATCAAAGCGCTGATCAAGGCAGGTCAATGCATAAAAAAACGGGGCCTTGGCCCCGTTTTTTTATGCAAATCTGCAGGAATCCAATCCAAGGGCTAGGCGGCTTCCGGGTGGAAACTAAGTCGGTTGCCAAGCTAGTCTTGCGATTCCGATGTGGCCTCACAGGCGGATTCGCTAAACTTACTCCGCCAAAAAATTATCCCGAGCGTTTTTCCTCCCCATGACTGAACTTCAGAACGACATTCTCCTTCGGGCTCTCCAGCGGGAGCCAGTTCCCTACACCCCGGTCTGGCTGATGAGGCAGGCCGGGCGATTCCTTCCTGAATATCGGGAAACCCGGGCTAAGGCCGGAAGCTTTCTGGCGCTTGCCCATTCCCCCGATTTCGCGACGGAGGTAACTCTCCAGCCGGTTGATCGCTTCGGACTGGATGCGGCAATTCTCTTTTCTGACATCCTGACAGTCCCCGATGCAATGGGGCTTGGCCTTGAATTCGTTCAGGGCGAAGGCCCCGTCTTCGCGAGGCCAGTGAACACCGAAGAAGCGGTCAAAGCTCTTGCAGTTCCTGACATGGCAGAGCTCCAATATGTGATGGACGCCGTGACAAGCATTCGCAAGGCGCTGAATGGTCGTGTGCCGCTCTTCGGATTTTCCGGAAGCCCCTTCACCCTGGCCTGCTACATGATCGAAGGACGCGGAAGCCGCAACTGGTTCGGAGTCAAGTCGATGATGTACAGAAGACCCGACCTTTTCCAAAGGATTCTTGACATCAATGCCGAGGCTGTCGCTTCGTACCTCAACGCCCAGATTGAAGCCGGCGCCCAGGCGATACAAATCTTCGACACATGGGGAGGCTGCCTTGCCAACGGCCTTTACCAGAAGTATTCGCTCGAAAGTTCCCGAAGGGTCATTTCAAAGCTCATCCGCACCCACGAGGGACGCAAGGTGCCTGTCGTCCTGTTTACGAAGGGTGGCACTCCCTGGCTGTCCGACATGACCGGGAGCGGGGCCGACGCCATAGGGCTCGACTGGACAGCGGACCTTGGACAGGCGAGGCGCGCCACCGGCGATCAGGTCGCCCTGCAGGGGAACCTGGACCCTGCTGTCCTTCTCACCGACGAGCGAACCGTGCGGAGCGAGGCTCGGAAAGTCATCGAGTCCTTTGGCGAAGTTGGCCGGGGTGGCCATGTCTTCAACCTTGGCCATGGGGTGGATCTCCATACGCCGGTCGAACTTGTAGCAGCCCTTGTTGATGAAGTCCACGGCTATAGCCCCCGTTACCACGCCTAGCAATGGAACCCGAGGACCTGTACGCAAGGGTCATCACTGATGTCCCCCTGCTTTCGGCGCTCGATTACCGCGTACCCCCCGACATGCTTCTCGCGGTCGGGGACATTGTTATTGTTCCCGTAGGCAACCGGAAAAAGGCCGGGGTGGTCATCGAGCTTCGTCCCTGGACAGAAATAGAGAAAGGTCGCCTGAAGTCGGTTTCCAAGGTGAAGCTTGGCATTCCGCCGCTTCCTGCCGAGTGGCTTCGTCTCACAAAATTCGCTTCCCTTTATTACTGCAGGTCCTGGGGAGAAGTCGCTCTTCCTGCGATTCCCGCCTTTTTCCGAAAATCCCCCGGGGTTCGCTACCAGACCTCCCTTGAGAAGGTGAGGGAACTTCCCTCTGCCTCCGGGAAGAACAGTGCATTCCCTGCACTGCAGCTGAATGACGAGCAGCAGGACGCCGTAGCCCGGATTTCGTCAAGCAAGGGCTTTTCCCCTTTCCTGCTTTTCGGCGTGACCGGATCGGGAAAGACCGAGGTCTATCTGAGGGTTATGCAGAAGGTCCTCGCACAGGATCCACAGAATCAGGTTCTTCTCCTTGTCCCGGAAATCAACCTCACCCCTCAGCTTGAAGAGCGTGTTGCGAGCCATTTTCCGGGAGAGATAGTCGTCACGCTGAATTCGGAACTCTCTGAACGTGAGAGGGCAAGGTCCTGGCTCGCTGCCCATGAGGGGAGGTCCAGGATCCTTGTGGGGACGCGCATGGCGGCATTTGCGAGCTTCCGTCAGCTTGCTCTCATCGTGGTCGACGAGGAGCATGACCTTTCCTACAAGGCAGGGGACGGCAGCAGGTATTCAGCGCGGGACCTGTCGGTCAAGAGGGCCCATGACCTTCAAATACCGGTCATCCTGGGCTCCGCATCTCCCTCGCTTGAGAGTTGGGCCGCGGCTCGTCAGGGCAGGTACTGTCTTCTTGAACTGCATCGTCGGGCGGTTTCCCATGCGGAGCCTCCTGAACTTGAGCTGGTGGACGTCAGGTCGAGGAAGAAGGAAGAGATCCTTTCATCGGAAGTTCGCGAGGCGATGGACGAAACTCTTGGCCGGCACGAACAGGCTCTTGTGTTCATTAACCGCAGAGGGTTCTCCCCGGTTCTCATGTGCCCTGCCTGCGGATGGAAGTCGGAATGCCCAAACTGCTCGGCTTTCATGGTTTACCACAAGGATTCCAGAAGCCTTGTCTGCCACCATTGCGGGCACGTGGAGAGAATTCCAGAAAGGTGCCCGTCCTGCGGGGCTGCGGATATTCTTCCCGTAGGCCTGGGAACCCAAAGGATCGAGGAAGAAATCGGAAGGCTTTGGCCGAACGCAAGGATTCTCCGAATCGACCGCGATAACTTCAAGACCAAGAGGGCGACAGACGCCGCCTTTCGCGAGGTGCACGAGGGAAAGATTGATATCCTCATCGGCACGCAGATGATTGCGAAAGGGCATGATTTCCAGCATGTTTCCCTGGTCGTGATCCTTAATATAGACAGCCAGCTGGTTTCGACCGACATACGTTCCCGTGAACGCGCCTTTGCAACCATGTTGCAGGTGTCAGGCCGTGCAGGCCGATCGGGACTCAAGAGCCGGGTTTTGGTCGAGACAAGTTTTCCGAGCGATGTAATTTTCAGTTATCTGGCAAGGCAGGATTACGCCGGGTTCGCTGATTTCCAGCTGCGGATGCGGAAGCGGGACGGGGCGCCTCCCTTCGTTTTTCAGGCCCTTCTTACAGCGGAACACCGTGAGCTCGAGCCTGCCCTGGAGACTCTTCTCCTCGCTGTCGAGAAGGGGCTCGAAATCCAGTCCCGTCTGCCCGGCGGAGGCGGGGTGGCAATATACGATCCGGTTCCGATGACCTTGGTTCGCGTGGCAAACAAGAACCGCGCTCAGCTGCTGGTCGAAGGTGAGTCCCACAAGAACCTTCTCTCCTTCCTCAAGGAATGGCTCCCGGCGATCGAACCGCTTCCCGGAGTAGGGCTTTCCTTGGAGGTTGACCCGCAGAGGTTTTGAGCGCTGGCAAAAAGAGTTTGTTTACTGTAAAATAAAACTCTTGAGTGCCTCCGTAGTGAAACGGATCTCACGCAGCCCTCCGAAGGCTGAATTGAAGGTTCGACTCCTTCCGGAGGCACCAAAAATTCATCCCGCTCTGCTCATTGCAGGGCGGGATTTGTTTTTTGCGATGGAAAAACGTGAGAGTCTCTCCCGATTTCTCACCGATGGCCTAGACGGACTACAGGCCGCGTGCCCAGGAAATCCATTTTCATGGTTTCAGGCGAACGCTGGACAATTCCGGAAACCATCTACCCGTATGCACGGTAGGGAAAGCTCCGGCTCCGTTCGCGGATTGTCGCTCCCTGATCCACCCTGAAATCCGCCGCAGTGCCGGAACAGCTCTTCCTGCGAGGCCCCAGTGAGGACGGCCTTGCCAACGGGCGAAAGGCTGCAAGGCCAGCACTGACCGTGAACCAACTCTGTTGCTCTGGTTATAGGAAACATCCCGTCACAGCAGGACGTCTCTCCCAAGGAATGAAGCGCCGTCAGTAGGCCTGACGAACATCTTCAGTTGCGGGCCTGCGGGCGTATAGTGACTAGGAAAGGGACGAAAACCACCAAAGGTTTACCCCCTTCTGGGAAAATTCAGATAGGATTCTGAACAGCTGTCACACGTTTTTGTTATGAACCGGGCTCCCCTATGGAAAAGGGCTTGCAGAAAGACCGTGAAAAGCACCTCACACTCCGGCTCTGCGTTGTCGTTGGGGTAAAAGTTCTTTTCATTTTCCTGCTTTGGCTTGTTTTCTTCTCACCAAGCCATCGGCCGGATGTCTCTGCTGCCGCCACGGGCCACGCCATCCTTGACCGGGATGCCGCCGAGGCGCCCGGCTTCAGCGGAGACAAAACATGATCACTCCGGAACTAGTGGACTTGTCACGGCTGCAGTTCGCCGTCACAGCGCTCTACCACTACATTTTCGTTCCCCTCACGCTCGGGCTGTCGATGATTCTCGTCGCAATGGAGGGGTGCTACGTTGTCAGCGGGAAAGAGATCTACAAGGACATGACCCGCTTCTGGGGGAAGCTTTTTGCGATCAACTTCGCGATGGGCGTCGCTACCGGCATCACGATGGAGTTCCAGTTTGGCACGAACTGGGCCTACTACTCCCACTACGTCGGGGACATCTTCGGTTCGCCTCTTGCGATTGAAGCCCTGATGGCGTTCTTCCTCGAGTCTACAATGGCCGGGCTTTTCTTCTTCGGGTGGAAGAAGTTGCGGCCTGGCGTGCACTGGCTCTGCACATTCCTGATGGCGTTCGGCACCAACATTTCGGCAATGTGGATTCTGATTGCGAACGGCTGGATGCAGTACCCGGAGGGCTCGGTTTTCAACCCCGAGACAATGCGCATGGAGATGGACAGCTTCTGGACTGTCGTTTCAAGCGAATGGGCCCAGGCCACTTTCGCGCACGCCGTCTCCGCGGGGTACATGACCGGGGCAGCGTTCGTGGCCGCAATTTCCGCCTGGTACCTCCTCAGGAAGCGGGATACTGAATTCGCGAAAAAGTCCCTTGCGGTTGCCTGTTCCTTCGGTCTTGTCGCTTCTGTTCTTACGCTTCACATGGGTGACGAATCCGGGTTTCTCGTGACGCGGGACCAGCCTGAGAAGATCGCTGCGATGGAGGCGATCTGGGAAACGGCTGAACCTCCCTCAGGGCTTACGCTCTTCGCGCTTCCGGACGAAGAAGCCCGTACGAACAAGGTTCAGGTTGAGTTCCCGTGGCTTTTCGGGCTGATGGGTACGCGCTCCCTTTCCACCCCGATTCCCGGCATCCATGAGCTGGAGGCGAAGAACGCCGCCCGGATCGAGAACGGGAAAGCCGCGGTCCTGGCGCTTGAGGCCCTTCGCGCTTCTCCTCGTGACGAATCGCTTCGGAAGCAGTTTGAAGCGGTGAAGAAGGACCTCGGCTACGGCCTGCTTCTCCGTAAGTACACGAACGACGTTTCCAAGGCGACGCCTGACATGGTGAAGGCTGCCGCGCGGGACACTATTCCGCCGGTGAATCTCCTCTTCTGGAGCTTCCGGGGCATGATTTCGTGCGGGCTTGTCCTGGTCCTTGTCTTCGCGCTCGGGGTTTTCTTCTCAGCCCGCGGAACGCTTGAGGGAAAGAACCTTTACCTGAAGCTTGCCGTTGCGGCGCTGCCGCTTCCCTGGGTTGCAAACGAACTTGGCTGGATAGTGACTGAAGTTGGCCGCCAGCCCTGGAGCATTTACAGCGTGCTCCCGACCCATCTCTCCGTTTCCTCGCTGACGGCGGGATCCGTGTTCGGGTCGCTTGCCTGCTTCATCGTGCTCTACTCCGCCCTGATCGTGGTCGAGGTCTGGCTCATGAAGAAATTCGCGGGGCTTGGTCCTTCGAGCCTGGGTACCGGCCGGTACTTTTTCGAGCAGAAATAACAGGAGGCTGCCATGATTGACTATGCAATCCTGAAATTCATCTGGTGGCTCTTCATCGCAGTGCTGCTTGCCGGCTTTTCCATCATGGACGGGCAGGACATGGGGGTCGGGACGCTTCTCCCGTTCCTCGGGAAGACAAATTCCGAGCGGCGCGTGATGATCAACTCGGTCGCCCCGCACTGGGACGGCAACCAGGTCTGGCTTCTCACGGGAGCCGGCGGCATGTTCGCAGCCTGGCCGATCGCCTACTCGGCCGCGTTCTCCGGCTTCTACTGGGCGCTTCTCATCGTGCTCTTCATGCTGATCTTCCGCCCGGTCGCTTTTGACTACCGCGGCAAGGTTGACCATTCGAAATGGCGGGCGCTTTGGGACACGGCTCTGTTCCTCGGTTCCGTCGTGCCGCCGATCATCTGCGGGGTCGCGTTCGGGAATCTCCTGCAAGGCGTTCCGTTCCGTTTTGACAGCGCGATGCGCGTCGCTTACGAGGGGTCGTTCTTCGGCCTTCTCAACCCGTTCGGCTTGTTCTGCGGGATCGTGAGCATTGCAATGATTGTGATGCACGGCGCGAATTTCCTCGCGCTGAAGAGTTCCGGGGACCTGCACGGACGTGCGGCGCGGACTGCTGCGATCTTCTCCGCAGCGACCTTTGTGCTCTTCGCGCTCGGCGGGGCCTGGGTGGCGGCAGGGGTTCCGGGCTACCAGGCTTCCGGCATCGATCCGGCAGGGATCCCCAACCCCCTCGCGAAAACGGTGACCGTCACAGGGAGCTGGATGCAGGGGCTTCTCGCCGCTCCGTGGCTTTTCGTATTCCCGGCTCTCGGCCTCGCGGGCGCTGCGGGCAGTGCGCTCTTCAGCAGGTCTGGCGCGTGGATAAAGGCGATCGTCTGCTCCGGGGTTTCGCTTCTCGGCATCGTCTTTACGCCGTTCGTCACGATGTTCCCCTTCGTCATGCCGTCCTCTGCGGATCCGGCTTCGAGCCTCACCCTCTGGGACTGCACGAGCTCGCAGCTCACGCTTGAGGTGATGCTGTTTGTCACCCTCATCCTGCTGCCTCTGGTGCTTGCCTATACGAGCTGGGCCTACAGCGTGATGCGCGGGAAGGTGACGACGGAATACGTCGAGCAGAATTCCCACAGCCTCTACTGAACAAGACGAGGAAGGCGCGGGCATTGCGCCTTCCTCAATTGAGAAAGGAAAACTGAAATGTGCTACTTCTACTGGCTGACGGGCTTGGGGTTCGCCCTCTGCTTTGCCATTCTTTTCTGCGTTTCGAAGGACTTTCGCAAATAGTCCTGTCTGGGGCGTGAATTACGTTTCTGGCACGGCGCCTCCTGCTTAGGAGGCGCCGCTTTCCTTCAGGGTGCCGAGATGGATCTCCAGGTTCCGGCCCTCGGAATCGGCAACCCAGACCACCCGGTCCTCAATCGTGACCGCGAGCCGCATGTGGCGGGCCGCAAGCCCCGCGAGCTCTTCGAACTGCTTGTCCTGAATCGTGAAAATGGCAAGCTTTCCTATCTTCTCCAGGTCTGCCCGGCAGGATTCCCACCATGTCCGGACACGGTCCTCCCCGTAGGCGAAGACCACCACGCGGCCGCTTCGGCCAGCGGCCTTCCTCAGCTGCTTCACGGTGGGAACGCCGAGTTCCACCCAAAGGCTGATCGCCCCGGTGTCGTCCGTATCCTGAAGCGCGGGCTCTCCGTCCTTTGAAAGCCCGTCCGCGAACTTCAGCGTATCGCTTCCCCAAAGGCAGAAGGCAAGCAGTCGCAGCATCATTCGTCCCTCGGTTTCCGACGGATGGCGCGCCACCGTGAGAGAATGGCTGGCGTAATAGTTGCGGTCCAGATCGGAGATGTCGAGTTCCGACTTGTAAATTGTTGCCCCTAAAGCCATAAGCTGTTTTTCCTGAAAAGCTTTTGAAGCTTAGCACCCGAAGGTCGGCCTTTGCGGAACATTTTTTCCTGAAGGCAAGGAAAAGCTGGAAAATTCCCCATGACACCAATAGATTTCCTTTTGAGCCTGGACACGCCGCGCCTCTGCGCGCAGTGGGGGCTCTTCGTTGTCGCGGTGTTCTCCTTCGCGGGCGTGGAGACCATGGCAGTGGTGGCAGGATTCCTCTGCGCGGTCGGAATCCTCGCCCTTCCGGAAGCATTCGCTGCGGCCGCGCTTCCTGCTTTTGCGGCGGACTTCCTGCTTTTCGCCGCAGCGCGGCGCCACCCCGGAGCCCGCTGGATCGAGTCCTTTACCCGGCAACCTCTGCTGGGACGGCCTCTGCCGCTGTTCGTCGCGCGTCTTCCCCAGGCTGTCTTCTATAGGCTCCTGCCGCAGAACAAGCAGCGCTTCCCCCTCCTTGCCGGGCAGGGCGGAAGCCTTGCGCCGAAGGAATTTGCCGCCTTGTCGCTCGCTTCCTCTCTCGCGTGGGCTGCCGCCATGCTCGCCTTCGGCTACGCCATCGCTGTCGGAGCGCTGGCCCTCTCGGGTGGCCGTCCGGCTGTCTGGCACAGGCTTCCAGGCTTCATTCTCCTGGTGTTCCTGCTTTATCCTGTTCTTCGCTTTATCCTTTGGTACGAGATGGACAAGCTGAAATCGCGGGGGAGAGGGCTATGAGAATCCTTCTGGTTGAAGACGACCCGATGATCGGGGAAAGTGTGAAGGAGTGGCTGGAAGGAGACGGCTACGCCGTCGACTGGTTGCAGGACGGTGACTCGGCGCTGATCGCGGTACGGACGACGTCCTTCAGCCTTGTGGTGCTCGACCTCGGGTTGCCGGGGAAGGACGGAATAGAGGTGCTGAAGGAGATCCGCGCGCAGGAGAATCGGATCCCGATCCTCGTCACCACCGCCCGTGACACCCTGGACGATCGGGTCCTCGGGCTTGACACAGGGGCGGACGACTATCTCGTGAAGCCCTTCGACCTGGAAGAGCTTTCCGCCCGCATCAGGGCTCTTCTGAGGCGTTCGGCCGGCCGGGCGGATCCCGTCATCGTCCGCGGCAAGCTCTCCATCAATCCGTCCACCCGCGAAGTGATTTACGAGGGCAAGCCAGTGATTCTTTCCGCAAAGGAATACGCGCTGCTCGCCGCGCTCGCCGAGAGGAAGGGCCTTGTTCTTTCGCGGTCCCAACTTGAGGAAAAGCTCTACAACTGGGATTCCACCGTCGGCTCGAATGCGATCGAGGTCCACATTCACCATCTGCGCAAGAAGCTTTCCGAATCCGCGATCAAGACGGTCCGCGGCATGGGCTACGTGCTGGAGACCTGACGAATCATGGGCTCCATCAGGAGGCGGATTCTCTTTGCCCTCATCTTCGCCGAAATAGCGGCCGGGCTCCTGACGGCCTGGGCTTCGTTCTATACGGCGAAGGACGAATTCAGCCAGTTTCTCGACTCCGAGCTGGAGCAGCTCGCCATCGCCATGGCGAACCGGGGCGACATTCCGCCTTCCAGCCTCACGATTCCTTCAAGAAGCCCGAACCATCAGGTTCTGGTCCAAGTCTATGAGTCGAGGAGCAATTCGCTTTTCATTTCCGAAAAGGCACGTCCCCTTCCGATCCTCGTTTCCAAGGGGTTTTCGACGATCCGCCGGAATGACGAAGAGTGGAGGATCTTCATGACGACAGCGGGGGACGAGATCATCGAAGTCGGGGAACCTGTCTCCGTACGAACGAGCCTCGCCGTGAACGCATCCCTCAAGATCCTCCAGCCGTTGCTCATCCTCCTTCCTCTTACGGCGGTGATCATCTGGCTCGTGGTTGGCGAAGGCCTCGCCCCGCTTGACCGGACGGCGAGATCCGTCGCGAGCCGCTCTCCGGAATCCCTGACGCCCCTCGGGACGAAGGGGCTTCCGGAAGAGCTGAAGGCGCTCGTCACGGCAATCAACAGCCTGATGGAAAGGCTGTCGGTGAGCCTTGATTCGCAGAAGCGCTTTGCTTCGGACGCGGCGCACGAGCTTCGCACTCCGCTTACCGCCATCAAGCTCCAGGCGCAGCTCGCGAGGCGGGCCCGGACCCCCGAGGCGCTCGACCGGGCCCTTGGAAGGCTGGACGAGGGAATTTCGCGGGCGACCCGCCTGATCGAGCAGCTCCTTATCATCGCGCGGCTCGATCCGGATGCGGCGCGGCATCCCTTTGAGTCGGTTCCGCTGGGAAGCCTTCTTCTCACGGTGCAGCATGACCTTGAGCCGATCGCCTCCGGCAAGCAGATCACCGTTGACGCCGAACCGAGCGATGCCGAGGCCTTCGGAATGCGGGACGCGCTGCTTCTCATGGTGACGAATCTTGCCGACAACGCGCTCAAGTACACGCCGGAAGGCGGCAGGATCGTCCTCAGCTCGGCTTCTGAAGGAAACTCTGTCTTCATCCGCGTTGCGGACAACGGCCCTGGGATACCTGTAAAGGACAGGAAGAGGATTTTCGAGCGCTTCTACCGGGCTCTCGGCACCCACGTTCCCGGGAATGGCCTGGGGCTTGCGATCGTCCAGCGCATCGTAGAACTCCATCATGGGACGATCGAAGTGAAGGACGGTCTGGACGGCCGGGGAACCACGATGGAGATCCGGCTTCCGGTCCGGGCCTAAAGGCCCCTGAGTTTTGCTTTGTTACAAATTTCGGTGCCGATTCACATCCTGAAAGACGCGCAAAGCCTTTTTTCCGTTATCTTTCAAAATATCGAAGCGTGAAGAGCCGGGCTTCGGGAAGGCTTTCCCGGGGCCCTGCCGGCACTTGCGCTGTTAAGCCCAGCCTATTCAGGAGATTTCAGTTGATTTCTTCCAAGATCATCAAGCCCGCCATCGTTGCCGCGGCAATTGCCGCAGCCTTTGCCGGCGGCATTTTCACCGCGGACGCCAAGAACACTCCGGTGAAGGATCCGCCGGCCGCGCCGATCATCAATTCGGCGAAGCTGCCAGA
Organism: uncultured Sutterellaceae bacterium; assembly: GCA_902797695.1. Classification (GTDB taxonomy): domain Bacteria; phylum Pseudomonadota; class Gammaproteobacteria; order Burkholderiales; family Burkholderiaceae_F; genus Mesosutterella. The sequence continues at coordinate 34,116 of CADBTW010000079.1, read as the reverse complement.
CTTCAGCGTGCTCGTCGACCACTACGGCAAGGCGGTCGTGAACATCTCCATGGTGAAGAAGGCGCACAAGGAAAAGGTTGACAGCCCGTTCGGAAACCTACCCCCGGACCAGGCGGAGATCTTCAAGCGGTTCGGCTTCCCGTTCTTCGGCGGCGGCGAGCGCACGGTCCCGGAGCAGCGTGGGACGGGCTCAGGCTTCATCATCAGCTCCGACGGCATCATCCTCACGAACGCGCATGTCGTGGATGACGCTGATGAGATCACCGTCCGCCTGACTGACGACCGGGAATTCAAGGGCAAGGTCCTCGGCTTCGACAAGCAGACTGACATCGCTGTGGTGAAGATCGCCGCGACCAACCTGCCCTACGTTCGCCTTGGCAACAGCGACAACGTCCGGGTCGGCGAGTGGGTGGCAGCAATCGGGAGTCCTTTCGGCCTCACGAATTCCGTGACGGCAGGCATTGTCTCCGCGAAGTCCCGCAATCTTCCTGACGAGAACCTCGTGCCGTTCATCCAGACCGACGTAGCGATCAACCCCGGGAATTCCGGAGGTCCGCTTTTCAACATGAGCGGCGAGGTGATCGGAATCAACTCCCAGATCTTTTCGACTTCCGGCGGCTCGATGGGCCTTTCCTTCGCGATTCCGATCAACATCGCGACCGAAGTGAAGGACCAGATCATCAAGACCGGCAAGGTGACCCGCGGCAGGATCGGCGTCATGATCCAGGCGCTTACGCCTGACCTCGCGAAGAGCTTCGGGCTTGCAGCTGACGCGAAGGGTGCCGTGGTGGCCCAGGTGGAGAAGGGCGGGCCCGCCGACAAGGCTGGCCTCAAGCCGGGCGACATCATCACGGGTGTCGGCGGCGAAAAGGTGAAGAACTACAGCGACGTTCCGCGGATGATCTCGTTCGCGAAGCCCAGCTCGAGCACCAAGCTCACCGTTCTCCGCAACAAGAAGGAAATCGAGATCCCGATCACGGTCGAGGCGACGGACGGGAAGGCTGTCACCTCCTCGAAGAGCAAGGAATCCGACAGCCAGAGCACCGAGCGCGAGGAGGCGAAGCAGGGGAAGCTTGGCGTCACGGTGCGCCCGCTTACCGCAAAGGAAGCGAAGAAGCTCGGCGTTGCGAGCGGGCTCCTGATCGGAAAGGCTGAAGGGGCAGCGGCGGATTCCGGTATTGCCCGCGGCGACGTGATCCTCGCCGTGAACGGAACGCCGGTGAAGTCCGTATCCGACCTGTCCAAGGCCATTTCAGGCCAGGGGCACGTCGCCCTTCTCATCCAGCGCGGCGAAGACCGGATCTTCGTTCCGGTGAAGCTTGAGAAGGACGAGTAGCTTCGCGCTTCGCAGAGGGTAAGGAACTGAAGAGGGCGCGGCAGGATATCCTGCCGCGCCCTCTTCAGTTGTCCAGCATCGGGGACGACACGCTCAAGAAGCTACTTCTTGGATTCAAGGAACATCAGCGTGTCCGCCATGACAGGAACGAGCTTCTTGCGGCTGCTTTCCGGGTTGAAGGCTACCTCGAAAAGCATCCCGTTGAACATGGAGGAGATGACGGCGATCCTCTCATCGAGATCCTCCGGCGGCTCGAACCCGTTCTTCCGGTAGCAGGCCACGGCCTGGGCCCTGATGAGGCTCCGCGTTGCGACCCCGGCCCTTCGCAGGCAGTCGGCGATCTTTTCGTTCCGGAATCCTTCAGCCATGATCTCGAAGAACAGCGACAGGTCATCCGCATGCGGTGCGCGCGCGGAGAGCCTCGAATCGATGACCCGTTCGACTTCCACGCGGTGCACTGCCCTGTCATGGTCCCACTGGATGTGGATCCTTGAGCCGTATTCACGGACCCAGCGGTCCACGATCGCCTCGATGATCGACTCCTTGCTGTCGAAATAGTTGTAGATCAGTCCCGCGCTCATTCCGAATTCCTTCGCGATCGAGCTCATGCTCGCCGCGTGGAATCCCTTCTTCTTGAAGCACCGTACGGCGGCGTTAAGGATTTCCTCGCGTCGCTGGGTGGCCTTGGGGCTAATGCGGGACCTGTCCGCAAGTTCCGTCATGACGTGCGATTTTCCTTTTCTGCCTGTACGGTTTCCTCGATTTCCTGTCCGCCCCCGAGGACCTTGTAGAGCGTGACGATGCTCACGGCGCGGGCGAGCCTCGTCTGGATCTGGGCCTGCTGGGCGGAGAACATGGTGCGCTGGGAGTCGAGGACCGAGAGGAAGCTGTCGACGCCGTGCCGGTAGCGAAGCTGGGCGAGGTCGTAAGCCTCCACCGCTGCGTCCACCATCTCATTCTGGGCGTCGAGCCGCTTCGTGATCGTGCTTTCTGTTGAAAGTGCGTCGTTCACTTCCCGGAACGCCACCTGGATCGCCTTCTCGTAAGCGGCGATCTGCTCCTTCTGGTAGACGCGTGCGGCGGCGAGGTTCGCCGTGTTCGCGCCGCCCGTGAAGATCGGGAGCGTGATGGAGGGCGTAAAGCCCCAGGTTCCGCGGCCTCCCTCGAAGAGGTTCGACATGTCGGTGGAAAGCGTTCCGATCGAGCTAGTGAGGGTGATGCTCGGGAAGAAGGCCGCGCGGGCGACGCCGATGTTGGCGTTTGCCGCGCGGAGGTTCCTTTCCGCGATCGAAATGTCAGGTCGCCTCAGGAGGACTTCGGATGGAAGCCCCGCAGGCATTGAGGCGGGAAGCGTTGCCCCGAGCTCGATTTTCGTCGGGAGGAGGTTCTCGGAAACCTCGGCTCCGGCGAGGAGCCGCATCGCGTTCTTGTCCTGGTTCAGGGCATTGATGGCCGTCTGGACGGCGGTTTTCGCGGAAGCGACGATCTCCTTCGCCTGGTTCAGCTCGAGCTTGTTCGCGGTGCCCGCGTTGTAGCTTTGCTCGACAAGCCTGAAGGACTCGGTCTGGCTGGAAAGCGTCTTCCGGGCGAGGTCGAGGCTCGCGTGGTCGGCGCCGATCGAGAGCCAGACGGTCGCGACCTCGGCGATCAGCGTGTTCTGGGCGCTCCGACGGGCATCCTCGCTTGCGAAGTACGCCTGGAGAGCCTGTTCGTTCAGGTTGCGGATCTTCCCGAAGAGGTCAAGCTCGTAGGACGCCATGGCGAGGTTCGCCGAATAGGCGTGGGAAATACGTGACGCACCGGGAAGCGTCGTGTCAACAGACGCCCGCTGATGAGCGGCCGACGCGGCAGCGCCGACCGTTGGGAAAAGCTCTGCCCGGGACACGCGGTAGAGCTGCCGCAGCCGCTCCACTTCAAGCATCGACTGGCGGAGATCGCGGTTGTTGTCAAGCGCGAGGCGGATCACCTGCTGGAGCCTTGGGTCGAGGAAGAACCTTTTCCAGACAACCACTTCCCCTTCCTTTAACCCTGCCGCATGCGGCGACACGGACCAGCTGGAAGTGGTTTCCGCCGGCGCCGACGGCTGTTCATACTTCGGCGCGAGGTTCAGGCATCCCGTGAGGGTGAGCGCTGCAGCCGCTCCCCCCGCGACGAGTACCGCACGGCGGGAAAGCCGCCTAAAAAACATTTTGTTTTCAATCATTCCAATACCTCAGGGCTTCAGGCTTTCCAGCTTTTCATCCGGAAGCTGACGACGGCGGGTCTTGAAGAGGCGGTTCACCACCACATAGAACATCGGAACGAACCCGATGCAGAGGATGGTGCCGGTGATGATGCCGCCGAGGGTCGCCATGCCGATCGCGTTCTGGGCGCCGGCGCCCGCGCCGTGCGCGAGCACGAGCGGCACGACGCCGATGCCGAAGGCGAGGGACGTCATGACGATCGGGCGGAAGCGGAGCTTCACGGCGTCAAGGGACGCTGTGACGAGATCCTCCCCGGCGTCATAGAGCATCTTCGCGAACTCGACGATCAGAATCGCGTTTTTCGACACGAGGCCGATCGTGGTCAGCATGCCGACCTGGAAGTAGACGTCGGCGTGCCCGCCCAGGAGCAGTGTGAGTCCGAGCGCGCCAAGGATGCCGGTCGGCACCACGAGAATGATGGAGATCGGAATCGTCCACGATTCATACAGCGCGGCAAGGCTGAGGAACACGACGAGAAGCGAAAGCGCATAAAGCGGCGCGGCCGCCTGGCTCGCCATTTTTTCCTGATAGGAGACGCCGTTCCACTCGACGGAGAATCCGGGGGGAAGCTTCTCGGCGATTTCTTCCACGGCCTTCATGGCGGTGCCGGACGAGACGCCGACCGCGGCGTTGCCCATGATGTTCACTGCAGGATTCGCGTTGAAGCGTTCAAGCCGGGGCGAACCGAACGACCAGAAGCCTGTCGAGAAGGCGCTGAAGGGAACCAGTTCCCCGGACGCGTTCCGGACGTACCACTGCGCAAGGTCGGCGGCTCCCGTGCGGTATTCCGCATCGCCCTGGACGTAGACGCGCTTCACGCGTTCGCGGTCGATGAAGAGGTTCACGTATGCGCCGCCCCAGACGGTGCTGAGGACCGCGTTCGCGCTGCTGAGAGAAATGCCGTAGGACTGCAGCTTTTCACGGTCGAGGTCAAGATGGTACTGCGGCGTGTCCTCCATGCCGTTCGGACGGACGAGGCGGAGCCTCGGATCCTGGTTCGCCATCCCGAGGAACTGGTTGCGGGCTGCCATCAGCTTTTCGTGCCCCTGCCCGCCGCGGTCCTCGAGGTACATGTCGAAGCCGTCCGCGATGCCGAGTTCAGGAATTGCCGGCGGCGCGAAAAGAATGATCTGGGCGTCCTTGTACTGGGACAGGGCGATGTTCGCCTGCAGCGCGACGGTCTGGGGGTCCGTGCCTTTCGCGGTGCGGTCTGCCCAGTCCTTCATCTTCACGAACCCGAGGCCCATGTTCTGGCCGCCGCCCGCGAGCGAGAAGCCCGCGACATCGAACACCGCATCCGTCACGTCCTTCCTCTGCTTCAGGAAGTAGTCGCGGATCGCGGCTTCGGCCTTCTGAGTTCTCTCAAGCGGGCTGCCGGCTGGGGTCTGGACCGTGAACATGATGGAACCCTGGTCCTCGTCCGGCACGAATGCGCCCGGAAGCCGCATGAAGCCGAGGATGACGAGAGCCCAGATCACGGCGTACCCGACGAAGGTGAGGGCAATGTGCGTTTCCGTCCAGGCGACTATTCCCTTCACCCAGTTCGAAAGCTTCTCGAATCCGCGGTTGAAGGCGCCGAAGAAGCCGCCCTTTCCAAGGTGGTTATTCGTGATCGGCTTCAGGATGGAAGCGCAGAGCGCCGGGGTGAGGCTCAGGGCGACCAGCACCGAGAGCACCATCGCGGACACGATCGTGATCGAGAACTGCCGGTAGATGACGCCGGTCGACCCGCCGAAGAAGGCCATCGGGATGAACACGGCGGAAAGCACCATCGCGACGCCGATCAGGGCGCCCGAGATTTCGTTCATCGACTTGATCGTTGCCGTGCGGGCGTCGGTCCCGTCGTCCCGCATGACTCGCTCGACGTTTTCCACCACGACGATCGCGTCGTCAACGAGAAGGCCGATCGCAAGGACGAGGCCGAACATGGTGAGCATGTTCAGCGTGAAGCCTGCCGCCTTCAGGATGGCGAACACGCCGAGAAGCACGACAGGCACTGCGACGGTCGGAATGAGAGTTGCCCGCCAGTTCTGGAGGAACAGGAACATCACCACGATCACGAGGAAGATCGCTTCGACAAGCGTCTTCACCACCTCGTGCATTGCGGCCTTCACGTACGGAGTCGTCTCGTACGGATAGACAACCTTCATGTGCTCGGGGAAATACCGGCTCAGTTCATTGATCTTCGCCTTCACGTTGTCAGCGGTCTGGATGGCGTTCGCTCCGGCGGAAAGGTAGATCGCGATGCCGGAAGAAGGAACGCCGTTGTTCGTGCCTTCAACGTCATAGCCCTGGCGTCCGAGCTCAACCCGTGCGATGTCCTTCAGGCGTACGGTCGCGCCGTCCGAATTCGTCTTAACGATGATCTGCTCAAAGTCCGGGATGGTCTTTAGGAGGGACTGCGCGGTGATCGTGGCGTTCAGCTCGACCGGCCTGTTCTTCGGGTGGGGAAGGCCTCCCAGCTGGCCTGCGGTTACCTGGGCGTTCTGCGCCTGAACGGCGGCTACGACATCCGTCGCGGTGAGGCCGTAAGCGTACAGCTTGTGGGGATCAAGCCAGATGCGCATGGCGTACGACGCGCCGAACACGGTGGTCTGACCAACGCCCGTGATTCGGGAAACCGGGTCCTGGACGGTGTTCACGAGGTAGTCGCCGAGGTCGGCAGCGGTAAGGCTGCCGTCATCCGACGTGAAGCCAACGACCATCAGGAAGCTCGCCGTCGACTTCTGCACCTGAATGCCGAGCCGGGAAACAGTTTCCGGAAGCATTGCAGACGCCATCGAAAGCTTGTTGTTCACCTGGACCTGGGCAATGTCAGGGTTGGTGCCGGGTTCGAACGTGAGGGTCATCATCATGCGGCCGCTGCTGTTCGACTCATTGCTCATGTAGATCAGGCCGTCGAGCCCCACCATCTGCTGCTCGATCACCTGGGTGACCGTGTTCTGCAGGGTTTCAGCAGAAGCGCCCGGGTAGTTGGCGACGATCGACACCTGGGGCGGCGCGATCGTCGGATACTGGGCGACCGGCATCGTGAAGATCGAGAGTGTGCCGGCCAGCATCAGGATGATCGCGATGACCCACGCGAAGATCGGCCGGTCAATAAAGAAGCGTGACATGTCTTCCTATCTCCTCATGGGGCTACTTCGCTGCCTTGGAGGATGCCGCGGCGGAGCCTGCCGGAGCAGAGGCGGCCGGAGCAGAGGCGGCCGCTGAAGAAGCGGGGGCGGAAGCAGCAGGCGCTGCCGCGCCGTCGGACGGCTCGACCAGGGCGCCTGCCCGCACCTTTCCGATCCCTTCCACGATCACCTTTTCGCCCGGCTTCAGGCCGGAATCGACTACCCAGCGGTCATTGATCGCGTCGCTCACCTTGATCGCGCGCTGCTCGACCTTCTTTTCCGAATTCACCACAAACACGTACGGGTCGCCGCGCATGTCGCGCATCACTGCGTGCTGGCTAATCGTGATGGCGTTAGGGATGTCGCCGCTCGGAAGAACTGCGCGGACGTACATGCCCGGAAGGAGCGTCCCCTTCGGGTTCGAGAACACCGCACGGAGTGTGACCGTGCCGGAATTCTCGCCGACCGAGACCCCTTGGAAGGCGAGTTTCCCGGTAAGCGGATAGGTCGATCCGTCCTCAAGCTGGATCTTCACCGGAGCCGACCCATCGGGAAGCTTCTTGATGCGGCCGGAGGCCACGTCGCGACGCAGCTTCAGCAGTTCGGTGTTCGTCCGCTGGACATCCACGTAGATCGGATCAAGCTGGTGGATCACCGTCATGCGCTGGGCCTGGTAGGCGGTCATCAGGGCGCCGGGCGTCACTTCGGATATGGAAACGCGGCCGGAGATCGGGGCCTTCACCGTCGTATAGCGGACATTGATGTTCGCGTTCTCAAGCGCGGCCTTCGCGGCCTTTACGGTCGCTTCGCCGGTGCGGACAGCGGCCTGGGCTGTGTCGTCGGACTGCTTGGAGACCGCGTTCAGCTTCACGAGCTCAGCGGACCGGGCCGCGTTCGCGCGGGCAAGGTTCAGCTGGGCTTCCGCCTGGGCGAGCTGGGCCCGGGCGTTCGCGGCCGACGCATTGTAGGTCGATGCGTCGATCTGGTAGAGGGGCTGTCCCGCCGTCACCTGCTGCCCTTCAGTGAATAGCCGCTTCAGCAGGATTCCGTTCACCTGCGGGCGCACTTCCGCGACCCGGTAGGCGACCGTGCGCCCCGAAATCTGCTCTGACACCTGAATAGGATGCTCTTCCACGGTTTCGACCGTAACCGGAATCGCACGGGCTGCCGTCTGCTTCGCGCCGGCAGCGGGGCCGCTTCCGCCCTTGCTGCAGGCACCGAGCGAAACGGCTGCGGCAATGGCGATCGCGAGAGCGGCCATTTTGGACGCCTGTCGTACCTTCATTTTGTTGATCCCCACGTTTAGATCTTTGCTTTTCAAATACGGAATTCGCTTGCGCGCCTGGCTGAGAAAAGCGCAGGTGCATTCTGTCCGTTCAAAATTGAACGAACGTTCAGTCATGTTTAAGAGCGATTGTACGCAACTTGCCGGTCGGTCCCCAACCTGTTGACAGGGAAAACCCCAATAAATTGCCGGCCTTCCCTCTTTTGCGGTAGGGGGCCCGGGCAGGTGCTCCGGCAGCCCCGGTCTTATTCAACCGTCACGGACTTTGCGAGGTTTCTCGGCTTGTCTACGTCCGTACCCTTCCCGAGCGCCGTGTGATAGGCGAGAAGCTGTAGCGCGACGACATGGAGAAGCGGGGAGAGATCCCCGTAGTTCTCCGGCAGCCTGATCACATGGATGCGGTCCCCGGACTCAATCGAGGAGTCGCCGTCCGCAAACACATAAAGCTCACCGCCCCGGGCGCTTACTTCGGCCATGTTTCCCTTCAGCTTCTCGAGCAGCCTGTCGTTCGGGGCCACGGTGACGACTGGCATCGAGCTGTCGACCAGTGCGAGCGGACCGTGCTTCAGTTCCCCGGCCGGATAAGCCTCCGCGTGGATATAGCTGATTTCCTTAAGCTTCAGCGCGCCTTCCAGTGCCACGGGATAATGGATCCCGCGCCCGAGGAAAAGAGCGTTCTTCTTCGTTGCGAAGACATCGGCAAACGCCATGATCTGGGGCTCGAGCGCGAGCACGGCCTGAATCGACGACGGAACGTGGCGAAGAGCCGCGAGCCTTGAGGCCTCTTCCCCTGGACCCAGCCGTCCGCAGAGCTTCGCGAGGACGAGGGTGAGGAGGTAGAGGGCCGCGAGCTGCGTCGTGAACGCCTTCGTCGAGGCGACCCCGATTTCGGTCCCTGCCCGGGTGATGTAGTGGAGAAGGCACTTCCGCACAAGCTCGGAGGTCGAGACGTTGCAGATCGCGAGCGTCTTCTCCATTCCGAGCGACCGGGCATGATCGAGTGCAGCGAGCGTGTCGAGCGTTTCGCCGGACTGGGAAATGCAGACGACGAGCGTGTCATCGTGCGGAACCGAAATCCGATAGCGGTATTCGCTCGCGATCTCAACCTCGCACGGGATTCCGGCTATTGCCTCCATCCAGTACTTTGCGGTGAGTCCGGCGTAGAAGCTCGTCCCGCAGCCGAGGATCAGGATCCTTCCCGTGCCCTGGAGCACGTTTCCGGCGTCCGGCCCGAAGATGCTCGGGGTGATCCCGGCGATCCCCTCAAGCGTGTCGGCGATCGCGCGGGGCTGCTCGAAGATTTCCTTCTGCATGTAGTGGCTGAAGGGCCCGAGCGCCACGTCGTTGTCGTGGGCCGAAACGATCTTCACCGTGCGGTTCGTCGGAACAGGGTTTCCTTCGGGGCCCGCGCGGAAGATCCGGGCGGAATCAGGGGTGATTTCCGCGATGTCGTCCTCCTCGAGGAAGAAGAACCGCTCGGTTACTCCGGCAAGCGCGAGGACGTCGGACGCGAGGAAATTCTCCCCGTCCCCGAGCCCGAGGACGAGCGGGGAGCCCCTCCTCGCCCCGACCACGGTTCCCGGGGCCTTCGTCGAGCAGACGGCAATGGCGAACGTTCCGCGGAGCCGGGTCACGGTCTTCGTCACGGCTTCGAGCAGGTTGCCGCGGAAATAGCGGTAGACGAGGTGCGCGATGACTTCCGTGTCCGTCTGGCTCGCGAACTCGTAGCCTTCCGCGAGAAGCTCCAGCTTCAGCTCGGCGTAGTTCTCGATGATGCCGTTGTGGACGATGGCGATCTCGCCATGGGAGACGATCGGATGGGCGTTCCGGACCTCGGGCGCCCCGTGCGTCGCCCACCGGGTGTGGGCAATTCCATCGAACCCCTCGAGCTTCTCCTCGTCCGCCTGGCGCATCAGGTCCGCGACCCGCTTGACGGTACGGGCGCGGCGAAGCGCTCCGTCCCTTCCGACAACGGCGACACCGCAGGAGTCGTATCCCCGGTACTCGAGCCGCCTCAGGCCCTCAAGAAGAATCGGGGTGATGTTCCTCCGACTGGAGGCCGCAACAATGCCGCACATGTCTTCTGTCCTTATGTATTGTGTTTACTTCGACGCTTTCTTCTGGGGACGCTGCCAGCCTTCGACCGTCACCTGGCGAGCCCGTGAAAGGGTGAGTTTACCTTCGGGGGCGTTCCGCGTGAGGGTCGTGCCGGCGCCAAGCGTCGCGCCGCGGCCGACGGAGACCGGAGCAACAAGCTGGGTGTCGGAACCGATGAAGGCATCGTCACCGATTTCCGTCCTGAACTTGTTCACGCCGTCATAGTTGCAGGTAATGGTACCGGCGCCGATGTTCACGTGCGCGCCCATCGTCGTGTCTCCTATATAGGAGAGGTGGTTCACCTTGCTGCCGGTTCCAATCGTGCTCTTCTTGATCTCGCAGAAGTTGCCGACGTGGGTCTCGCGGCCGAGCTGGGCTCCCGGGCGCAGCCGGGTAAAGGGACCGATCCGGGCCTCTTCGCCGACGGAAGCGCCATCGGAATGTGTGAAGGCGAGGATCTCAGTGTCGTTCGCGACTTCCGTGTCCCTGAGGACGCAGTAGGCGCCGATCCGGACCCGGTTCCCGAGCTTCACGTGGCCTTCGAAGACGCAGCCGACGTCAATCGAAACGTCCTGCCCGCACTCAAGCATCCCGCGGACATCGATCCGCGCGGGATCTGCGAGAGTCACTCCGGCGTCAAGGAGTTTCTCCGCCTCGCGGCGCTGGAAGGCGCGCTCGGCGGCGGCAAGCTCCCGCTTGCTGTTCACGCCCATCACTTCGTCCGGATCGGCCGCGACGGTCGAGCGAACGGTGACGCCGTCCCCTGCGGCGAACCCGATGAAGTCCGTCAGGTAAAACTCTCCTTGGGCGTTCTCGTTCGTAAGGCGGCCTGCCCAGTCCCTGAGGCGCCGGGTCGGGAGAACCATGATGCCAGTGTTCACCTCGCGGATCTTCTTCTCTTCCGGGGTCGCGTCCTTCTCTTCGACGATTCTCCGGACCGAGCCGCACACCTTGACGATTCGCCCGTAACCGGTGGGGTTCCCGAGATTGACCGTGAGAAGCCCGATCCCGTCCTCAGCTTCCCGGCAGAGCGCCGAGAGGGTCTCTGTCCTGATGAGAGGCACGTCTCCGAGGAGGACAAGGGTCTTTGGATCGGATTCGTCAAGGAGCGGAAGCGCGCAGCGAAGGGCGTCACCGGTCCCCAGCTGCTCGGGCTGGAGTGTGAACCCGACTCGGGGATCGCCGGCGAGCCTTTCCCTCACGAGCTCACCGCCGTGGCCGATCACCACGACCACCTTTCCCTCTCCGAGGCCTTCGGCAGTCTCCACGACTCGCGAGATCATCGGCCTTGCCGCGACGGGCTGCAGCACCTTGGGCAGGCCCGAATGCATGCGCTTGCCCATGCCGGCCGCCAGAATCACGATATTCATAGGGAAAAACCCCCGAAAAAATCATTTCCACGATTGTAAAGAAGAAAGGCGCCCTCCTACAAAGGAGAGCGCCTTTTCAGCCTTGCCCGGGAGGAGGCGAACTGCTCGATCAGGCCACCGGACGGTATTCGACCAGCTTGCTCTCGCGGGCCCAGCGGGCCACGTGGCGGCGGTTCGCTTCAACCGGGACGAGCGAACCGGCAACCATCGCGATGCCCGCGATCACAAATCCCCCGAGAACGCACGGGATCACCTCACCGAGCGGAGTCACCGTAAGGATCACCCAGGCGGCGCCCCCGAGCACGATGGAGCAGGCGGCACCGAGGGTCGTCGCGCGCTTCCAGTAGAGTCCGAGGACGAGCGGCCAGAAGGCGCCAACCACCGGGAACTGGTAGGCCATCGCGACCATGTCGTAGATCGCCGTGCCCTCAACGGAGAGCGCGTAGACGAGCACGAGGAGAGTGAAGACAAGAACGGTGGCGCGCATCGTCCGGACCTCATGCTTGTCGCTCACGTGGACGAAGTTCTTCAGCACGTTTTCCACGAAGGTCGTGGAAGGCGCGAGGATCGTCGCGGAAGCGGTCGACATGACGGCAGAGAGCACGGCGCCGAAGAAGAGCACGCGAAGCCACATCGGCATGTAGTCGCGGATCATCGTGGGAAGAAGCTGCTGGGGATCCTCGGCGAGCATCTTGCCGGACACGTCGGGCATCACGAGGATGGAGGCGATCACGATGAACATCGGCACGGCCGCAAAGAAGATATAGAAGACGCCGCCGATGATCGGGCCGGCAACGGCGACCTTCCCCGACTTCGCGGACATGACGCGCTGGAACACGTCCTGCTGCGGAATGGAGCCGATCATCATCGTCATGGCGGCGGAAATCCAGAAGAGCCAGCCGTGAAGCGTCATCTCCGGCCACGGGTTGAAGAGGTTCTTCTCGCTCGCGTAGGCAACGACCTTGTCGGCGCCTCCCGCCATGTCGCCCGCGAAGAACGCGATGACGACCAGGCCGGCGACGATGAGGATCATCTGGAAGAAGTCCGTGAGGGCAACGGACCACATGCCGCCGTACATCGTGTAGAAAAGCACGACGAATGTTCCGATAACCATGCCGAGCGTGACGGAAATTGCGCCTTCGGTCACGAGGTTCAGCACGAGCCCTAGGGCGGAAACCTGCGCGGCGACCCATCCGAGGTAGGAGAGGATGATGAAGATCGAGCAGGCAAGCTCAATTCCCTTTCCATAGCGGTGACGGTAGAAGCTCCCGATCGTGAGGAGATTCATCTTGTAGAGCTTCGAGGCGAAGAACGCGCCCACCAGGATGAGCGCCATTCCGGAGCCGAAGGGCTCCTCGATCACGCCGGCGATGCCCCCCTCGATGAAACGGCCCGGAAGCCCGAGGACGGTTTCGGACCCGAACCACGTCGCGAACGTCGCCGTAATCACCATGGCGAGCGGCAGGGAACGGCCTGCAAGGGCATAGTCCTGCGTCGTCTTGACGCGAGTCGCGGCATAAAGGCCGATACCGATCGACACGGCCATGTAGAGGATCACGAATCCGATCAGAGACATGTCCAAGTCCTCCACTGCTGACAAAAGGGGGTTAAGGGAAAAAAGCCGAAAAACCGATACCTCAAAAGCGAGCGTGGATTTTAAGAATCACAAGAGAAATGTGAACACCTGAGGTCCGTTCATGGGCGGAGAAATGTCCTTAAGTTTCACATAGATCAAACTTCGGGGAATCATCGGCCGGATTGCGGGGAATCCGCGCGCGGAGGGGGGCGCGCCGCTTTCCCGGGAAGCAAAAAAACATCCTCCCGGCACTCCCTTGGGGAAAGGGAGGACGCCGGGAGGATGTTTTCTATGGGAAAGAGCTTCTGCCTAACTATATAGAGCTACGGCTCAACCTGCTGGATGCCGGCGAGAAGCCAGCCCTCGCCGTTTCCGGAAACAGGCTTCGTCAGGGTCCAGACTTCGTTCACGTCTTCGATTTCGCGGGTCTCGCCCGACACGTCGAGACGGCCCGTGAAATGAATGGCGGCGACATACTCGTTCCCTTCCGTCATCACGCCGAGCAGCTTGGCGTCAAGCGCCTGAACGGCAATCTGGAGCTTTTCCCCGTGGCGCTCGCGAAGCTGGTGCGTAAGGATCGTGAAGACCTCGTCCGTGCAGAAGTCGCTCAGCTGGAGGACATTGCCGGTGCTCCAGGCGTCCTGGAGCTTCACGAAGTTCTTCTTGCTTTCCTCGAGGAAGGACGATTCGTCAAACCCGGAGGGCGACGCGGGGCTCGCCGCGGCCTTGTTCTGGAACTCGTCAAGGACAGACCCGGCACGGGTTTCGCCCTGGAAGGCCGCAGGCTGGAACTGCTGGGCTGCGGCCCGAGGCTCGCTCCTCCGGTATTCCATGCCGCTCGTCACGGGAGCCGGAGCGGGCTGGCGCCGACGCGCGAGGAAAAAGCGGATCACGGAGAGGATCACGAGTGCGGCGAGGGCGAACATGAGGATCGTCGCGAGCTCCTCGCCGATTCCGAGGTAATGGGCAAGCGCCGCGATGCCAAGCGCCGCCGCGGCACCCATCAGCATGCCGCGGAGCGGGCTGGCGGGCTTGGGCTGCGCAGCGGGGCCCTGGGCGGGCGCGGCCTTCTGCTGCTGGGGCGCAGCCTGCGGGCGCTGCGCCGAAGGGGCGGCGATCCCCTTGTTCTGCATCGGGGCCATCTGGGCCGGAGCGGGCCGCCCGAAGCTCATTCCGCCGCCGAACCGCCTTGCGGCGTCAGCGTTTGTGGCCATGGCAAGCACCATGATCCCGGCAGCTAGAAGGGGGAGAAACTTATTCATGTCCTTTCCTAAGAAGAGAGAAAAACAAGCGGGCGGCAGCGTCGGCCAAGGCAGATGACTGCCTCAGGCCTTCTGCCCGACATGCAGCGCGCAGATTCCGAACGTCAGGTTCTTCCAGCTAACAGACGCGAACCCGGCCTGCCGCATCATCTCCGCAAGCTCTGCCTGCGGCGGATGGCGGCGGATGGACTCGACCAGGTACTCGTAGCTGTCATGATCGCCAGCTATCTTAGATCCTAGCCAAGGCATAAATTTAAATGAGTAAAAATCGTAAAAAGGCGCAAGCCAGCGGTCGCAGCGCGAGAACTCGAGGACGAGCGTCCTGCCGCCGGGCTTCGTGACGCGGCACATTTCCCGGAGCGCCCGATCCTTGTGGGTCATGTTCCGAAGGCCGAAGGAAACAGTAACAATGTCAAAGGTGTCGTCGGGGAACGGGAGCTGCTCGCAGTCGCAGAGCGCTACATGGCCGGGAAGCCCTTCCGAGCGGATCCGCTGCGCGCCGATCTTCAGCATTTCGCGGTTGATGTCCGTCGCCCACACCTCGCCGGTTTCGCCGGCGTCCCGGGCGAACCTCAGCGCGAGGTCCGCGGTTCCGGATGCAATGTCGAGGACCTTCATGCCGGGCTTCACGGCGGCGACCGCTTCGGCATGGCGCTTCCAGAGCCTGTGCATGCCGAAGGAGAGCACGTCGTTCATGAGGTTGTATTTCGGGGCAACGGAGTCGAAGACCTCCTTTACCTTCTCCTCTTTCTCCGCCTCGTTCACCTGGGAGAAGCCGAAATCGGTCTTTCCCCCGCCTTCTGCGTTCTTATCTAAATTGCTTCCCGCCATGCTTACCGCTTTCCGCCCTGTGGCGCACGCCTTGAAAATTTGCGAGCGGTAAGTCTAGCTGAATTCGATAGCGGCCGTATTTGATTCGCGGCCGTTTTTCTTGTCTTTTCCCCGCCCTTTTCCGGAGCGATCCTCGGGGAGAGCCTCGCTTTGGTGAGCCTGCCGAAGACCGTTCAATCCCATACGAAAAATTTACACAAGGCTGACAGGGAGCAGAAGATCGGCCAGCAAAATTGCATCGTTCCAAAAACTCTGCGGGCGGGAGTGTATCTGGAGCTTGCCTGAGGTGAAGGCGGCTGCTGCCCGGTATTGAGCGTTGCAAACGATAAATGACTACATTCTTTCTGGTAATACTTGGCTTCCTCGCCTTGCTAGCCGTCATCGACCTGTTCGTTGGCGTAAGCAATGACGCGGTTAACTTCCTGAACGCTGCAATAGGCTGCCGGATCGCCTCCTTCAAGGTGGTCCTTGCCGTTGCTGCCGCTGGCGTCCTGCTCGGCGCCTCCTTCTCGGGCGGAATGATGGAGATCGCGAAGACCGGCGTCTTCCATCCCCAGTTCTTTACGTTCACTGACGTGATGGCGATCTACTTCGGCGTCATGGTCACGGACGTTCTTTTGCTTAATTTCTTCAATTCCCTCGGCCTTCCGACCTCCACTACCGTTTCGATCGTCTTCGAGCTCCTGGGGGCCGCGGCCGGCGCAGCCGCGAACCGCCTTATCGCGAACGGCGCTTCCCTTGCCGGGCTCGGCGGGTACATCAACAGCAGCAAGGCCTTCGCGATGATTTCCGCGATTCTCTGCTCGGTGGTGATCGCGTTCATCGGCGGCGTCCTCGTCCAGTACGTGACCCGCCTCATCTTCTCCTTCCACTATGAGAAGGTCTTCAAGAAGATCGGCGGCATCTACGGCGGCTTCGCGATCGCGATGATCTTCTACTTCCTCGTCATGAAGGGCGCGAAGGGCGCTTCCTTCATGACTCCGGAGCTGAAGGCGTTCTTCGCCGCCTATACCTGGCAGATCACCGGCGCGATCTTTGTCGTGATGAGCGTCTTGCTTCATCTCGGAATGAAGCTTTGCAACCTGAACGTCTTCAAGATCATCATTCTGGCAGGCACCTTCGCCCTCGCCTTCGCGTTCGCAGGGAACGACCTCGTCAACTTCGTCGGCGTCCCGATTGCGGCGCTTGACAGCTACAACATCTTCGTTGCCTCCGGCTCGTTCAATCCCTCCGGCTTCATCATGTGGGACCTCGCGAACCCGATCCCGCCGAACACGATCTTCCTGCTGCTCTCCGGCCTCGTCATGGTGATCACGCTCTACACCTCGAAGAGCGCCCGGAAGGTTCTCGAGACTTCCGTCAACCTTTCCTCCAGCCGCAGCGGCGAGCGTGAGCAGTTCGGCGCGTCCCTTCCGGGTCGCCTGATCGTCCGCGGTTCCATGGTCCTCGGCCGCGCCGTTTCGAAGTGCATCCCGGCTCCCGTCCACAAGGCGATTGACCAGCGCTTCGAGCCGGTGATCCCGCCGATCGGCACCGAGCCCCCTCCGTTCGACGCCGTCCGTGCCTCGATCAACCTGCTTCTCACTGCCATCCTGATCTCGATGGCGACTTCCCTGAAGCTTCCGCTTTTGACCACGTACGTTTCCTTCATGGTCGCGATGGGTTCTTCCTTCGCTGACCGCGCGTGGGACCGCGAGACTGCCGTCTACCGTGTTTCCGGTGTCTTCGCCGTCGTCTCCGGCTGGTTCATTACGGCGTTCTCCGCCTTCGTCGCCGCCGCCTTTGCCGTCACACTCGTGATCTGGGGCGGAGAGGTTGCAAGCGTCATCATGATGGCGATCGCCCTCTACGTAATCATCAAGACGAACTTCCTCAAGAAGGACAAGGAGGCCGACGAGCGGCTTGAGCTGAGCAAGACCGACCGCTTCAGCGTTCGGGATCTTCTCGGCAAGTCAGTCGCGAAGAACTATCGCATTTCGACCACGCTTTTCCAGAGCGTGATCAGGGGGTTCCTTGCGGATGACGAGAAAGCCCTCCGGAAGGCTTCGAACAACGTGAACGACTTCTTCGATAACGTGTCTGCCGATCGTTCCCTCTATTACGAGATGGGACTTCACATCGCTTCGAGCCACGAGGACAATGACGCCAAGTTCTTCTACTTCCGCAGCTTCTCCAGCATGAGGGAAGCCTGCCGTACGCTCCAACGCACTGCTGAACAGGCTGAGGAACATGTCGCCAACCGTCATCGTGTCTTCAAGGACGAGGTCGGCAAGAGCCTGAACGACGTGGCCGGCATTCTTGTGAACCTTGAGAAGGACATCGAAAGCTACAGCGTCAGCACTGGCGACACGGCGGCCTTCCAGGCGAAGATCCGCAACGGTTACGAAATGCTCGACAAATATCAGGAATTTGTCCTTTCCGACATCGGCAGGTACGGTCTCTCGCTTCGCGGTTGCGAACTCTACATGAGCTTCCTGCAGGTTGCCCGCGATCTCCTGAACCGCTACAGCACCGTTATCCTCCTGCAGACCCACCTGAACAAGATGTGCAGCGAGGAAGTGAAGAATCGTCCGGCGGTCCCTACGCCTGACGCGGCCCCTGCCCCGAAGGCGGCGTAGTCTCTTCCGCCTGCGGCATGAGCCTTCCCTCTTCAGGAGGGCGCTGAAAACTCCCGACGGGGTGTCTCCGCCGGGAGCTTTTTGGCGTTTTCCACTTCCCCGCGCGTCCGGTTATCCGGAAACTCCGGGAATGGCCGACGTCGACCGGAGTTGAGATTTCGGGCAGCCTGGTCCGGCCCGGGTTCGGATGGACTTCTTCTTTTGGAGTCGTCAATCCCGTTCTGTCCGGGCGAATGTTTTGTCCTTGCCTTGGACAGGTCCTGTTTTTCGTGCGCAGAAAAAATCCCCGTAACAGAATTGTCCGGGGATTTTCTCGATTTTGTTCTGGCGCTTTCATGCGCCGGAGGTCTGGTCGCCAGGAGGCTCAGGCCTTGGCTTCATCCCCCGAAGGGGCAACCGGGATGTGGATGATCGGGGGCGGGACTGCCGCCGCTTCCGCCTTGATCTGCCAAACCTTCAGGAGCTCCTCCTGGCCGGGAACCGGGCGCTTCTCGCGAAGCCGCTCCTGGCGGGAGACGACCGACTCGCGGATCACCTTCTCCACGACGTCGAGCGGCAGGCGGTTAAGGTTGTTGAAGAAAATCGAGCTCGTTTCAACATCGACGCCCGGAAGCCGTTCCTTGAAGTTTTCGAGGACCTTCGGCTCTCCGACGTAGAGCTTCATGCTGGTTTCGCCCGGCTCCAGGGCGAACAGAGGATTCGTTTCGTATTCGTAGAAGGCAAGGCCGTAGCGCATGCTTTCGTGAACTCCGCGCGCATTGCGGCGGATGAGGCTGCAGACGCGGGCCATAGCGACGCGGCGGTCCGGAGGCAGAGTCTGGAGATAACCTCCCACCGTCGTTGCTGTTGGAACCATTCAAGTACCCCCTGGTTAGAGCAAATCTCAAAAGCTGTAAAAATAAATTTTAACAAATAATTTCTTCTTTTTCCCGGTTCGGCGGCCCCTCGGGGAGAGGCAGAGCGCATGTACGGTACGACGCTTGCTGTCGAATGGGAATGGTTCTCAAGACCGTTAATCATCGGAATCGGCGGCCTTTTTTCGGCCTAGCGGTATACCGTGTTTTTAGTTAGTATTGTTACTAGCACGGGTGGTATACCTACTCCGCACGAATGCAGTTGAACCGCTTGAGGTGACACGCTTATGTTTCAGGTACGTTTGCACGGCCGGGGCGGGCAGGGGGTTGTGACCGCTGCCGAAATGCTTTCCCTCGCCGCCTTCATGGAAGGGCACTACGCCCAGGCGTTTCCGAGCTTCGGCTCGGAGCGGACCGGGGCTCCGGTCGTTGCCTTTGCCAGGATCAGCGACCACGAGATCCGCCTCCACGAGCCGATCGAGGAGCCGGACGTGGTGCTTGTCCAGGACAGGACCCTGATCGAATCGGTGGATGTCTTCGGTGGGCTGAAGCCTGAGGGCTATGTCCTCGTGAACAGTTCGGCCAGCCCCGAGGTGATCGGGCTTGGGGATCTTGCGGGCCGTCTTCCGGAGGGACACGTGAGGACCGTTCCCGCGACCGACCTCGCGCTGAAATTCATTGGGCGGCCGCTTCCCGGCGCCGCGATGCTTGCCGGGTTCGCCGCAATGACCGGGCTGATGCGTCTTGAGAGCATTGCTGCGGCCTACGGCCAGAAGTACTCCGGAAAAGTGGCGCAGGCGAACGCCGATGTCGCGAGCGGCGCCTGGGACTGGATCAAGAATGGAGGAAATGCGCAATGCTGAAGCAACTAGAAGGTTCACAGGGCGTTGCCCAGGCGGTGGCGCTCTGCCGGCCGAACGTCGTGTGCGCGTATCCGATCTCCCCCCAGACGCACATAGTTGAAGGGCTCGGCCGCCTCGTGAGGGCGGGGAAGATCCAGGACTGCGAGTTCATCAATGTCGAGAGCGAATTCGGGGCGATGAGCGTCGCCATCGGGGCGAGCGCCGCCGGCGCCCGGGCCTATACGGCGACCGCCTCCCAGGGGTTGCTCTTCATGGTCGAGGCGATCTACAACGCCTCCGGCCTCGGCCTTCCGATCGTGATGACGGTCGCGAACCGCGCGATCGGCGCGCCGATCAACATTTGGAACGACCAGTCGGATTCCCTTTCCCAGCGCGACAGCGGCTGGATCCAGCTTTATGCGGAGAGCAACCAGGAGGCGGTCGACCTCCACATCCAGGCGTTCCGCATCGCCGAGGAACTTTCGCTTCCCGTGATGGTCTGCATGGACGGCTTCGTCCTCACCCACGCCCTGGAACGGATGGACATCCCCGACCAGGAGTCGGTGGACCGGTTCCTGCCTCCTTACGAACCCAGGCAGGTGCTCGACCCGGATCATCCGATGTCGATCGGGGCGATGGTGGGCCCGGAGGCCTTTACCGAAGTCCGCTACCTGACTCAGCACCGGTTCACGCAGGCGCTTGACGTGATCCCGAGGGTCGCCGGGGAATTCCGGAGCATCTTCGGGCGCGATTCCGGCGGATTCCTCTCTTCCTACCGGTGCGAAGACGCGGACATCCGGGTGATCGGAATGGGTTCCTGCATCGGAACGATCAAGGACGCGGTGGACGAGCTGAGGGACGCGGGCATGAAGGTCGGCGTCGTGAGCCTCAAGAGCTTCAGGCCGTTCCCGTATGACGCCGTCAGGAAGGCGCTTGAGGGCGCGAGCCGCGTCGTCGTGATCGACCGGACGGTAACGCCGGGGAGCCGCGGCGTGCTCGGCATGGAAGTGGAATCCGCGCTTCGCGGGACCGGGGTCCGGACGAACAACGTGATCGCCGGGCTTGGCGGCCGGGCTGTCACGCGCTCAAGCATCCGTGGCGTCCTGAAGTCTGCCGAAGCAGGCACTCTTCCGGAGATGTACTTCATGGACCTCGACCGCGGCCTCGTGGAGCGGCAGCTCGCCCGTGAGGCCCGTGCGCGGCTTTCCGGGCCCGCGGCCGAGGAGATGCTGAAGGATTCGGCGGGCCGCAGGAACGAGCCTGCGCAGGGTGAGGAGGCCTGACATGGCAGAAGAATCAAGAGTTCACTTTTACCAGACCGGGACCTTTACCGTAGGGAACCGGCTGCTCGACGACAGCCTGAGGACCCTCCAGAGCTCGGGCAAGCGTTTCAATTCCCTCAATTCCGGGCACCGTGCCTGCCAGGGCTGCGGCGAGGCGCTTGGCGCCCGCTACGCGCTGGACGCGGCGCTTCAGGCGACAGGGGGCAGGGCCGCGGTGACGAACGCGACCGGGTGCCTCGAGGTGTTTTCCACGCCGTACCCGCAGAGCGCCTGGCGGATGCCGTGGTTCCATTCCCTCTTTGGGAACACCGCCGCCGTCGCGACAGGAATGGCTGCGGCCTTCCGGGTGCTCGCGAAGAAGAACGGAAAGCCCCCGGTCCGCGTGATCGCCCAGGGCGGCGACGGCGGAACGACCGACATCGGCATGGGGTGCCTCTCCGGCATGTTCGACCGGAATGACGACGTCCTCTACATCTGCTACGACAACGAGGCGTACATGAACACCGGCGTGCAGAGAAGCTCCGCGACGCCGCCGACCGCCCGTACCGCGACCACGATGCCGATTCCCGGGTACGAGGGCAACAACTTCGGCCAGGGCAAGAACGTTCCCCTGATCGCCATGGCGCACGGCATTCCCTACGTGGCCACGGCGACCGTTGCTGATCTCCACGACCTTGAGCGCAAGGTCGTGAAGGCGATGTCGATCCACGGGGCGCGCTATATACAGATCCTCGTGCCCTGCCCGCTTGGCTGGGGTTTCCCGTCCGGGAAAACCATCGAGGTGGCGAGGCTTGCCGCAGAAACCGGCCTCTATCCGGTGTTCGAGGCGGAGAACGGGGAGATCACGGGGTCCTACAAGATCCGCCGTCCGCGTCCGGTCGAGGCTTACCTGAAGATGCAGAAGCGCTTCGCGCATCTCTTTGGAAAGCGGGGCGACCCCGAAACGGTTGCCCGACTGCAGAAGCTCGCTGACCGGAACATCGCGAAGTTTGGTCTCACAGATCTAGCAGGGGAGAATCCCGAAGGACTCTTCCGCAGCCTCGTAGAACCGAAGGGGGAGGCTTAAAAGTGCCTGAAAACATGAGTGACAAGACTCCATTTGCAATTACTCTTACGCCGAAGACCTCGCTCAAGAACCATACCGGGGCGTGGCGGACTCTGAAGCCCGCCTACAACTTCCACGAGCCGCCCTGCAGCGCCACCTGTCCTGCCGGCGAACGGTGCCGCGACTGGCTGTTCCTCGCGGAGAACGGGACCTACGAGGCCGCCTGGCGGAAGATCATGGAGGAGAACCCGTTCCCCGCCACGATGGGCCGCGTCTGCTACCACACGTGCGAAGGCGCCTGCAATCGCGGACAGCTGGACGAGGCGGTCGGCATCAACTCGGTCGAGCGGTTCCTCGGGGACGAGGCGCTGAAGCTCGGCTGGAGCGTGTCAGTCGCCGCGAAGCCCACCGGAAAGAAGGTGCTTGTCGTCGGAGCGGGCCCGGCAGGGCTTTCCGCCGCCTACCATCTCGCGATGCTCGGCCATGAGGCGACGGTCGTCGACTCCGCCGCGGAGCCGGGCGGCATGATGCGCTACGGGATCCCGAAGTACCGCCTGCCGCGCGACGTCCTCGACAAGGAAATCGCCAGGATCGCCTCGCTCGGCGTGAAATTCGTGATGAACCACGAGGTGAAGGACCTCGGGGAGGAGATGAAGGCAGGGGGCTACGACGCCGCGTTCCTTGGCGTGGGAGCGAAGCTGGCCCGCCGTGCCTACATTCCCGCGGGCGACTCCGCCCACATCCTTGACGCGGTTTCGGTCCTTCGCTCGATGGAGGGCGAGGACAGGCCGATGCTCGGCCGCCGCGTCGTGGTGTACGGCGGCGGGAACACCGCGGTCGACGTTGCGCGCTCGGTGAAGCGGCTCGGTGCCGAGCCCCTTATCGTCTATCGCCGGACCCGTCAGAAGGCGCCGGCGCACAGCTTCGAAATCGAGGAGGCGATCGAGGAGGGCGTTTCCATGAAGTGGCTCTCCACCATCGCGGACGCCGAGGGCGGCGCAATCCGGATCGAGAAGATGGAACTCGACGAAGAGGGGAACCCGAAGCCGACAGGCGAGTACGAAACCATCGAGGCGGATTCCGTCGTTCTCGCGCTCGGGCAGGAAACGGACCTCACCTTCCTGAAGGACGTGAAGGGACTGGAGATCAAGGACGGTTCCATTGTGGTTGATCCGGCCATGATGACCGGCTGCCCCGGGGTGTTCGCCGGCGGCGACGACGTTCCCGGCGCCCGGAACGTCACCACGGCGATCGGGCATGGGAAGCGTGCCGCCCGCGCGATCAGCGCGTGGCTCTCGGGCATTCCCTATGAGGAGCCCCGCCGCGGGAAGCCGGCCGACTTCGCCCGGCTCAACACCTGGTACTACTCGGACGCCCCGAAGACGGTCCGCCCGATGCTTGACATGGTGCGGCGCCAGACGACCTTCGAGGAAGTCCTGAAGGGACTTACCGAGGAGAACGCGCTCTACGAGGCCCGCCGCTGCATGAGCTGCGGGAACTGCTTCGAGTGCGACAACTGCTACGGGGTCTGCCCTGACAACGCCATCGTGAAGCTTGGCCCCGGAAGGGGCTACAGGATCAACTACGACTTCTGCAAGGGCTGCGGAATCTGCGCGAACGAGTGTCCGTGCGGGGCAATCGACATGAAGAAGGAAGACATCTGACGGCAGGGGTGCCTTTCAGGCTTCGAAGGAAGGGGCGGGGTCTTCAAGGGGCCTCGCCCCTTTTTTGGCTAATGCAGGCAGCGTCGGGCTGAGAGCGCGATGAGGAGCGCCGTAAGGAGGAGCGCGGCCGAGAGGAAGTAGGGAATCCCGGGCGGAAGGGCGGCGGCCGCCCCTTCTGCCGTGTAAACGAGGAGCGGCGTGGAAATGACCGGGGCGACGGCGCCGGAGAACGAGTTGAGCGAGCTGAGCGCCCCCATCGCGGAGCC
The DNA here is from genome assembly GCA_902797695.1 of uncultured Sutterellaceae bacterium. Lineage (GTDB taxonomy): Bacteria > Pseudomonadota > Gammaproteobacteria > Burkholderiales > Burkholderiaceae_F > Mesosutterella. The sequence goes on along the minus strand of CADBTW010000079.1, from coordinate 10,428 downwards.
CTGGACGGTCGGAGGGACGGTCCTCGAGACGGCGCCCTGGATGATCGGGGAGGCGAGCCCGAGCAGCGCGAATGACCAGGCGAGCACCGCGGAAAGCGCTCCCCAGGGCGAGAGGCCGATCCCGGCCAAAGCGAGCGTTCCGGCGGCAAGCGATGCGGGCACGATGGTCCGTTCCGCGAATTTCGGCAGGAGCTCAGGCAGGAGCCAGCCCTGCACGAACGCGATGCAGGCCCCGAGGACGAACATCGAGAGCCCGATGTTGAGCGGCGTCCAGCCGTAGCGGAACTCGGTGTAGAGCGCCCACGTGCACTGCATGAGGGACTGCGAGAGGTAAAGCAGCCCGATCACCGCCGCGAGGGTGAGGGTGGTTCGCTGCCTGAGGAGGATCGAGATCCCGGAGAACGGGTTGAACCGGGCGAGGCACCAGGGCCTCGGGTCGGGGGTCCGGAGGCTTTCGGGCAGCACGAGGGCGCCGTAAAGGAAATTGAGGCAGCAGATCGCGCCCGCGAGCGCGAACGGCAGCCGATGGTCGAACTGCCCGAGGATTCCGCCGATCGCCGGGCCGATCACGAAGGCGATCCCGTAGACCGCGCCGATCTTCCCGAAGGCTGCGGAGCGCTGGCGGGGAGGGGTGATGTCCGCGATGTAGGCCTGGGCGACGACCATGTTCGCCGACAGGACCCCGCCCGCGATCCGCGAGGCGAGGATGAAGAGCAGTGAGGAACTGACGGCGGGGACCGTCTGCATCACGGCGAGGCCGAAGATCCCGGTGAGAAGGACCGGTTTCCTGCCGAACCGGTCCGAAAGCGCGCCGAGGATCGGCGAGGAGAGGAACTGCATCAGCCCGTAGCTCACCATGATCGCGCCGTACCAGTATGTCTGCAGGTCGCGGGTGCCCGCGAGGTCGCCGATCAGGCGCGGCAGCACCGGGATGATCAGCCCGAAGCCCAGCGCATCCATGAAGATGCACGCGAGCACGAAGCGGAGCGCGGGTTTGAGGTTGATCATTCGGGGAAATGCCTGTCTTTCGGGTGCAGAACCGGCCAATTATCCCGCGTTTTCCTCTCAAATGCCGCAGCTCGAAGCCGGAAAGCGGCAAAAAAGGTATGCTGTTTCCCATGCCGCCCGAAAAACAAAACGGCCCGGACCGGACAAGGGCGGCGGATCCCTGGTTAATCGAGAAAAAGAAAATGCGGAAATTTTCACGAATTCTCGTGCCGTTCCTGGAAGGATCCCTCGTGAAGGAGATCCTGGTTGCGCTGGTGCTCGGCATTGCAGTCGCCCTCATCGCCCCGAACGCGGCACAGTCCCTTGGCTTCCTCGGCACGATCTTCATTTCAGCCCTGAAGGGAGTCGCCCCTGTACTCGTCTTCTTCCTGGTCGCGGCTTCAATTGCGAACCAGAACGTTGACACCCATACCGCCATGAAGCCGATCATCGTGCTTTACGCGATCGGCACCCTCCTCGCGGCGATCGTCGCCGTGGTCGCCTCGTTCGCCTGGCCCACCACGATCCAGCTTGTCGACGCTGCGAAGGGCTCCACGCCGGGCGGCATTTCGGAAGTGCTGAAGAACCTCCTTCTCAACGTTGTTGACAATCCGGTGAAGGCCCTTCAGAACGCGAACTACATCGGGATCCTCGCTTGGGCGCTCGCCTTCGGGTTCATTCTCAGGAAGGCCTCCGACACGACCCGCGAAGTGATTCAGGATTTTTCCGAAGCCGTGACGACCGTAGTGCGGATCGTGATCCGCTTCGCCCCCTTCGGCATCTTCGGCCTTGTCGCGAACACTGTCGCGACGGTCGGCCTCGGCGCCTTCGTGGGCTACGGGAAGCTGCTCCTGGTCCTCGTCGGCAGCATGGCCTTCATGGCGTTCATCGTCTACCCGGCGATGATCTGGGTCTGCACTCGCAAGAACCCGTACCCGCTCGCGATCGAGTGCCTCCGCATCTCCGGCGTCTGCGCGTTCTTCACGCGCTCCTCCGCCGCGAACATCCCGGTGAACCTCGACCTCTGCCGCAAGCTGAAGCTTGACGAAAGCACCTACTCGATTTCGATCCCGCTTGGCGCGACCATCAACATGGGCGGCGCCGCGATCACGATCACGGTGCTTACGCTTGCCGCAGCGAATTCGCTCGGGATCCAGATCGACGTCTGGACCGCGATCCTCCTCAGCTTTGTTTCCGCGCTCTGCGCGGGCGGCGCTTCCGGCGTTCCGGGAGGCTCCCTCATGCTGATCCCGCTCGCCTGCGGGCTCTTCGGCATCGACAATGCGACCGCCATGCAGGTGGTCGCGGTGGGCTTCATCATCGGCGTGATCCAGGATTCCTGCGAGACCGCGCTTAATTCCTCGAGCGACGTGATGTTCACTGCCGCGGCCTGCCTGAGGCAGAAGCGGCTTGAAGGCAAGTAGTCCTTCGGGCAAATTCCCGAGCCGCTGAGGCACATCCTTCCAGCCCCGTCTTCCCTGCTCTTGGGAAGGCGGGGCTGTATCATCTTGGGTCTGGTTTTCCTTTCATTCGCCTTCCCCCTATCCCGGTTTCCTCACATTTCCTCCATGCGGCGATTCCATACAGCGAAAGAAGCCCTTTCCGAAGCCTTCGGCTTTGCCGCCTTCCGCCCCTTCCAGGAGGAGATCGTGAATACGGTGATTTCCGGACAGGACGCTCTTGTGATCATGCCGACAGGGGGCGGGAAGAGCCTCTGCTACCAGATACCGGCCCTTGTCCGCGAAGGGACGGCCGTGGTGGTTTCACCGCTCATTGCGCTGATGCAGGACCAGATCCGATCCGAGGCAGAGCGGGGATTCGCCGCCGAGTGCCTCAGTTCGGCGAACTCCCTTGAGGAAAACAGGGAGATCGAGAAGCGGTTCCTCTCCGGGAACCTCGACTTCCTCTACGTGACCCCGGAACGGCTGGTGAACGAGTGGACGCTTGGGCTTCTGAGGCGTGGGCGCGTGTCCCTCTTCGCCGTGGACGAGGCGCACTGCGTCGTGATCTGGGGAAGGGACTTCCGTCCCGAATACGGCGCTCTCAGCGTCCTGAAGGAGCGGTTCCCCGATGTGCCCCGCGTGGCTCTTACCGCGACCGCCGACGAGGCGGCGCAGAAGGAAATCTCGGAGAAGCTCCTCGTCAGCCCGAGGCGGTTCGTGGCGAGCTTCGATCGGCCCAACATCCGATACCGTGTGACCGAGGGAGCCGGGGACGCCCGCCGGAAGATGCTTTCCTTCATCAAGCTGCGGCATCCGGGGGAATCGGGAATCGTCTACTGCCTTTCGAGGAAGCAGTCGGAGAGCGTCGCCGCCTATCTCAGGGAACGGGATGTCCCGGCGCTTCCGTACCACGCCGGAATGGAGCCTGAGGAAAGGGAACGGAACCAGAGGGTGTTCCTCGGGCGGCAGGGTACGGTCATGGTTGCCACGGTGGCCTTCGGCATGGGAATCGACAAGCCGGACGTCCGGTTCGTGATCCACCTGGGGCTTCCGAAAAGCGTCGAGTCGTACTTTCAGGAAACCGGCCGGGCCGGACGCGACGGGCTTCCCGCCGACGCTTGGCTCATCTGGGGATGGCGGGACGTGATGGTCCAGCAGCGGTTCATCGACGAGAGCACCGGGGACGACGCCTTCAAGCGGGAGTCCGAGGCGAAGCTCGATTCGATGGTGGGGTATGCGGAGACCCCGGGCTGCCGCCGCCATTATCTCCTTTCCTACTTCGGGGAAAAGGCACCGGAACATTGCGGGAACTGCGACAACTGCAGCCGGCCGCCTGATGTCGAGGACCGGACAATCGAGGCGCAGAAGCTCGTGAGCTGCGTGCTTCGCTGCGAGAGGGCTTCGGGGAGGGGGTTCGGAATGGGGCACGTGATCAGCGTCCTCATGGGCCGGAGCACGCCCGAGATTGAAGCCTGCGGCCACAGGAAGCTCTCCACCTGGGGAATCGGCCGCGACCTTTCCGAAGAGGACTGGAAGCGCGTCGCGCGGGTTCTCATCGCGCGGCGGATCCTTGTTTACGACTGGGAGAGCGGCGTGCTCAGGCCCCGCCGGACAATGGGCCTGCTGAAGGGCAGGGAGACCGTGCTCGTGCGGATGCCGGACGGCCTTCCTCCCGCGAACGGGCGCACGCGAAAGCCGTTTGATGTGCCTCCCGCTTCGAAAAAGCTTGCCGACGCCCTGAAGTCCTGGCGGAGCAGGGCATCGGCCGAAGCCGGGATCCCCGCCTACGCGGTCCTCACCAACGTGTCCCTTTCCGAGATCGCCTGCGCGAAGCCGAGGACGCTCTACGACTTGAGCCACGTCACCGGGATCGGGGAAAAGAAGCTCGCAACCTACGGCGAACGGATTCTCGAGCTCGTCCGGGAGTTCGGCTGAGGTTGGAAAGGGAAAGGCGCCGGGTGCATCCCGGCGCCACCTGCGGTTAGCGTCCTTTAAGTTCCTGCTCGCGGGGCTTCATCTTCCGCTTGGAGAGGATCCTGTCGAGAAGCCAGTTCGGCGCGGCCCGCATTGCCTTCGCGAGCACCCCCATCTGCCAGGGAATCACGGCGTAAGAGTCCTTCCTGTCGATCGCCCGGAGGGCGCGGCGGGCGAACTCGTCTGGCTGGAGGAGGAACGGACGGGAATAAGGATCCTTTGAGGAAAGCGCGGTGTCCACGTAGCCCGGGCAGAGCGTCACCACGCTTACGCCTTCCTTCCGCATCTCTATCCGAAGGCTTTCGCAGTAGGAAATGACGGCCGCCTTGCTCGCGCTGTAGGCTTCGGCGCCGGGGAGCCCCCGGATGCCGCCGACGGAGGCGATTCCGACGAGCGTCCCCGCGCGGCGCCGGATCATCGAGCCGAGGAAGCCGTGGAAAGTGTTCGCGGTGCCGATCACGTTGATGTCGAAGGTCCGCTGGAGAACCTCGAGGTCCTCGTAATACCGGCTTTGGACGCCGATCGAGATTCCCGCGCAGGCGATCACGATGTCGGCGGGGCCGGCCGCGGCCTCGAAATCTCGTGCGGCCGCGATCATGGCGTTCCGGTCCGTGACGTCAGAGGCATACGTCCGGTGCTTCCCTCCCGGGAGCGACGCCGCCAGCGCGTCGAGCGCTTCCTTCCGGTGGCCCGAGAGCCCAAGGGTCGCCCCGCGGGCGGCGTATGCCCTCGCGAACGCGGCCCCGATTCCTCCGGAAGCGCCCGTGATGAACACGTTGAGCGGCATTTTTTCTCCTCGGACGGCTAGATTCCGCGGGCCTTCTTCGCCTTCTGGGCGAGGGCCATGATGATCGTGAGGTCGTTTTCGCGGGAAGTCGTCATGTGCGGTCCGGTGAGGTACTTGCCGTCGATGCCGACCATCGGGGTCGCGTCAATGCCGTAGGCCTGCCAGAGCCGGCCGGCGGCCCGGGTCTGGTTCGCGACGCCGAAGGACGAGTAGGCGGCCTTCCACTTCTCGGCGGGAATGCCGCTCTTCACCATGAAATCGGCGATGTCGGCGTCGAGGTTTTCGTACTTGTGGGCCTGGTAGACCACGGACTCGAAGAACTTCCGGTGGAGCTTCGGAAGCATGCCAAGGGACTGCAGCGCGTAATAGACGCGCACGAAGGGTTCGGTCCTCTGGTCCCATGCGACCGGCGAGAATCGGAAGTTGATCCAGGAGGGCAGCTTCTTCGACCACGGCTCGATCACGGGATCAAAGCGGAAGCAGTGCGGGCAGGTGTACGCAAAGAAGCAGACGACCTCGACTTTCTTTTCCTTCATGGGAACGGCCGGACGTACGACCGTGTATTCCTTGCCCTCGACAGGATCAGAGGGAGAGGCCCATGCGGAGAAGGGAACCGACGCTAGGGAGGCGGCGGAAAGGGAAAGAAAATTCCGACGGGAAATCATTTGTTTGTCAATCCATCATTAATGGGTAACCTGGCCCGGGATGTCGTTGGACCGGAGAGTGCCGAGGGCCTTCTTCGCGTCCTGCTCGGTGCGGAAGGGGCCGATCCGCACGCGGTAGTAGCCATCCTTGCCGTGAGTGAGGATGGAATCAAGCCCGGACATCGCGATTTTGGCACGAATTGTTTCTGCCTCGTCGGGGGCCTTGTAGGCTCCTACATGCACGTAGAAGTCAGGAGACTGAGGCGGAACGGTTTTCGGGGCGGCAGCGGCGTTGTCCGCAGGGAGCTGCGTTCCGGCGTCCTGCGCCGGCTGCTGGGGAGCCGGAGCAGGAGCGGCGGCAGGGGCGGGGGCGGCAGGAGAAGAGGCGGCGGCCGGGGACGAGGCGGGACGCGGCGTCGTGCCGGGGGCATAGAGCTTTTCGTTCGGATCCGCTGAGCGGCCCTTCAGGGCTTCCTGAACGTATTCGGTCGAGGAGGAATGCACCTTGCTCATGAACGGCACGGGAGATTCCGTCACGTAAAGTGCGCCTCCGGCGGCAATGATGAACGCCGCGACGGCCCCGCACAACAAACCGGCTAGAAACTGCTTCATGGCGATCTCTCTCATCCCCCTTGGGGTTTCAAAAAGTTACATCTTTTCCGGCGCGCTCACGCCGAGCAGCCCGAGGCCGTTCCCCAGCACCTGGCGGACGGCCGCGAGGAGTGCGAGCCGGCTGTTTCGCAGGCCTTCGTCCTCCACCAGGACGTGCTCGGTGTTGTAGAAGGCGTGGAACCTTGCCGCGAGCTCCCGAAGGTAAACGCAGAGAAGGTGCGGCGCGAGTGCGTCGGCCGCTGCCGTGAGCGTGTTCGAATAGTCGGCGATGGAGGCGATCAGGTTCGATTCGCTTTCGGATGTGAGCCTGGAAAGGTCGAGAGCGAGCAGCTCTTCCCTGCCCGGGACCTGGTAGCCCTTTTCGGCCGCCTGGCGGAACACGGAGCAGATGCGGGCGTAGGCGTACTGCAGATAGTAGACCGGATTTTCATCGCTCTTCGACACGGCGAGGTTCACGTCGAAGACGAATTCGGCGTCCGCCTTCCTCGAGACGAGGAAGTAGCGGGCGGCGTCCCGGCCGACCCAGTCGACGAGGTCGCGCAGCGTGATGTAGGAGCCGGAGCGCTTGCTCATCTTCACTTCCTGACCGTCCTTCATCACGAGAAGCATCTTGTGCAGGAGCCACTCGGGGAAGACCTTCGGAACGCCGAGCCCGAGCTCCTTCGAGGCGGCCTGGATGCCGGCGCGGAGCCGCGCCCGGGTGCCGTGGTGGTCGGAGCCCTGGATGTTGATCGCCCGCGAGAATCCGCGGCGGAACTTCGTGAGGTGGTAGGCGACGTCCGGGACAAAGTACGTGTAGAAGCCGTCCTGCTTCTTCATCACGCGGTCCTTGTCGTCGATCAAGCCGCCGAGGTCTTCCTTCGAGAAATCGGTCGTCCGGAGCCAGAGGGCGTTGTCCTTCTCATAGGTGTGGCCGGAGCGGATGATGGCGTCGACCGCTTCCTTCACCAGCCCGTCGCTGTAGAGCGAGCTCTCGAGGTAGTAGTTGTCGAACTGCACGCCAAGGGCACGCAGATCGTCGTCCTGCTCGTTGCGGAGGTAGGCGACGGCGTAGCGGCGGACGAGCGCGCCGTTGGCGAGGTCCCCGTCCGGGGTGACCGTCTCGCCAGAGGACGCTACGGGCTTTCGCGCGAGGTAGTCGCGCGCAATGTCCGAGATGTACTCGCCGTGGTAGCCGTTCTCGGGGAATTCAACCTGCTCGCCCTGCAGCTCGCGGCCGCGGAGCTGGACCGAGACCGTGAGGTTGTTGATCTGGGCGCCGGCATCGTTGTAGTAGTACTCGCGGGTCACGGCCCAGCCCTGGGTCGCAAGGATCTTCGAGAGCACATCACCAAGCGCGCCCTGGCGCGCGTGGCCGAGGTGCAGGGGACCGGTCGGATTGGCGGAAACATACTCGACGATCACGGATTCGCCCGCGTGGGCGCTGCTCTTGCCGAAGTCCCCGGCCTGCTCGAGCACTGTCTTCACGACTTCCTGCTGCGCAGACTTGGCGAGCCGCAGGTTGATGAAGCCGGGGCCGGCGATTTCGGCTGACGAGAGGATCTTCCCGAAATCAGGATCCGCCTTCATCGCACCGACGATTTCTTCGGCGATTTTCCTCGGAGCCTTGTGCAGGACGCGGGCGGACTGCATCGCGATGTTGCAGGCGACGTCCCCGTGCTCGGCGAGCTTCGGACGCTCAAGGACAACCGGGAGCGAGCCGGCTCCGAGCGAGTTCAGTGCACGGGTGAAAAGGCCGATGATGGCCTGTTTTTGTTGTTCAAGCATTTTTTATCGGGAAATCAGCGTGATTCAGGAATCCCTCTATTCTCGCAGAGCGGAGAGGGCGAGGAAAGCGGAAGAGGGAAGTTTCCGCTTCACGCCGCTCGCGAGAGGGCTGCCTCGAGCGGGAGCCCCTCGCGACGTTCGGCCTGAAGCGGGCGGGGCCTCAGGAGGACGCCCCGGTGCGCCTGTCGTGCGAGATCAGGGCGTAGGCGGAGTGGTTGTGGATGGACTCGAAGTTTTCAACCTGGAGCGTGTACGCGACGATGCGCTCGTCCCGGTTCAGGTCCGTCGCGACGTCTCGGGAGATGTCCTCGACGAACTTCGCGTGGTCATAGGCGTATTCCGTGACGAACTTCTCGTCCTCGCGCTTGAGGAGGGACCAGAGCTCGCAGGAGCCGTTCTTTTCGGAGTAGCGGATGAGATCCTCAAAGGGGACGCTCTCAGCGCATTCCGCATCGATCGTGATGTGGGAGCGCTGGTTGTGCGCGCCGTACCGGGAGATTTCCTTGCTGCACGGGCAGAGGCTCGTGACGGGGGTGAGGACATGCTCCTTCACCGTGATCACGCCGTTCTCGGCCGACACGACGAAGCCCGCCTCGTAGCTCATGAGGCTGGACTGCTTCGAGATCGGGGCGGATTTCCGGACAAAGTACGGGAACGTGAATTCGATCTCGCCGGAACTGGCGTTCAGGGTCGCGAGCATCCTGCGCATCAGCTCTTCGAGCACGGGCTTGCAGAGCGGAGCGCGGGTTTCGTCAAGCAACCTGAAGAACCGGGACATGTGGGTTCCCTTCTGGGAAGCCGGCAGGGAAACGTACATGTCGACGTTCGCCACGGTGTTCAGGGGGCCGTCAGCCGCCGCGACGACGACGGGGATGCGGACGGACTTCACCCCGACCCGCTGGATCGGGATATGCCGGGCGTCCGCGCTCGACTGCACGTCCGGCAGGGCAGAGGCGTTCTTGTTGGGGTTTTCTGCGTTTGCGTTCATGACAATGGGTTTCTGCAAATAAGGGCAGCGGAAGAGTGCCGCGAGGCTTGGGGTTCCGGCCTTCCCGGGACAGTCTTCCCGTCCGGGCCTCCCCGGATCCGCGGGGAGGAAACTCGGCTGAGGCAGGGTTCCGCTGATGCTCTCGAGTGTGTTGCTAACTACTCTCGTTGCGCGAAAGATTAGCCATTGTAACCAAATCGAAAGAAAAAACCGACCTTTTTGGCGTGGGAAAGCGGGAAAATTAGGCTAGGATGCCGGGTGAAGGAATCAAAGGACAAGGAATGAGCGGCAGCTTCTACTATTACAGGGGGGGCGGGAATTCGCCCCAGGGGTGGTTCGCGTGGCTTGCCGGCCTCGCGGTGCTGGCAGTGCTCGGGGTGCTGCTCCTGCCGGTGCTCGGAGCGGTGGTCGTCGTGCTGCTCGGCGTAGCGGTGGTGGCGTTCATCGTTCGCTTGGTGATGGGGCTCGCCGCAGGGAAGAGGGCCCGGGAAGCGGAGGAGACGGACCAGGAGGGGCCTGCCGCTGATCCGTTCCGGAACCTTCCCGGCGAGGGAGGCGGGAATCCTGCCGGCGCCTGCGATCCGGATCTTGAAGTGAAGGACGCGGAAGTGATCGAAGAGATTCCCCATCGCGGGACTGGCGGGGAAGCCACCGGAAATTGCAAGGGTAATCCCTGATATGAAAAAATGATCACCAATGAAAACAGGACTTGACTTTTAGCGTTGGGATTCGCATAATTCTGTTCTCGCTTCCCGGAGGGGTGCCTGAGTGGCTAAAAGGGGCAGACTGTAAATCTGTTGGCTTACGCCTACGATGGTTCGAATCCATCCCCCTCCACCAATTTTTACGGATAAGGGAAGAATCCAGTTTGTAAGGCGCAGGGTTTTGCCAGCGTCTAATGCGGCGGGTGTAGCTCAATGGTAGAGCAGAAGCCTTCCAAGCTTACGACGAGGGTTCGATTCCCTTCACCCGCTCCAAGTTTTAGTGCCCGTGTGGCTCAGTGGTAGAGCACTCCCTTGGTAAGGGAGAGGTCATGCGTCCGATCCGCATCACGGGCACCATTTATTTCCACAAGGCTGTATCAGCAGCTGCATCTATCGAGTCCGGGAGCTGTTTACCATGGCTGAAAAAGAGAAGTATGTACGTACCAAGCCCCACGTGAACGTGGGCACGATTGGTCACGTTGACCACGGCAAGACCACGCTGACCGCCGCCCTGACGACGGTT
>CADBTW010000078.1 GCA_902797695.1 uncultured Sutterellaceae bacterium | reverse complement strand
CCTGCCATGAAAAATCCCTTCCGTGTGTTGGAAGGGATTTTATCACTCTAATTTATTAATTAGCGAATTTACAGAATGAAATACTAGTCTTTCCCTGCTTTGCGGCAAGCTGTCGTCAGTCCGGGAATTTCGTTATTCATAAGCAGGAAAACGCGACGAGTGGCTGACAGGAAAGGGAAATCTTGAAGAAGGCCTCAAATTATTGAAAATGAGAACCATGTTCTTTAAAAAATGAGTGAATACCGTCTTGTGGGTATAGCAAAAACAAGGGACCCCTTGTTTGCGGTATCTTCATATCAATTTGATTCCATGCAAAAAAGAAATGTTGCAAATTGACTGAAGGCAGGTAAACCCCTCCCGCGATGATGTTCACCTTTCAAGCTGAAAGAAGTACCAGGGGAGCGCACGGCCTTCACCGTCCCGAAGACGGGGGGCAAGAAATATCCGGGAAAGGCCGGATGAAGGTGTGCCGAAGGACTTCCGGTCCTGAAAATCAGATAAAAAGCGCGGGGTTGCGTCCGCGCCTCATCGCTTGACAAGTCGCGCGCGAAAGGCGATACTCACATGTCTTTTCCCGCGCTGGAAGGGTGGAGCGCGTCTCCAGCTCGCCACCAAGGGAAGGGAAAAAGCAGAAATGCTTGAACATAAGCTTTTGCATTCAAAAGCTTTTAATGTATTTTTAGACGGACGTTTTTAATGCCTACTATCAATCAGCTCGTGCGCAAGCCCCGCACTCTTACGTTCGATAAGAGCAAGAGCCCTGCGCTGAAGAACAGCCCGCAGAAGCGCGGTGTCTGCACCCGTGTTTACACCACCACCCCGAAGAAGCCGAACTCCGCTCTTCGTAAGGTCGCGAAGGTTCGCCTGACGAACGGCTTCGAAGTGATTTCCTACATCGGCGGCGAAGGCCACAACCTGCAGGAGCACTCCGTTGTCCTGATCCGCGGCGGCCGTGTGAAGGACCTTCCTGGTGTGCGTTACCACATCGTTCGCGGCTCCCTGGATACCCAGGGCGTCAAGGACCGCAAGCAGTCCCGCTCCAAGTACGGCGCGAAGCGCCCGAAGGCCGCCTAACAAGCCGGCCGGGCGAAACGGCATGAGCAGAATCCCGATGGGATGTGCCTGCCGAGTAAGTCGCAGCCTGCGTCATGTGGCTGCTGGAATTGCGGCCTGCCAGAAAGAAGGCCGAAAAAATGACTGAAGAATTTAACGAGAGGAAATAATGCCCCGTCGTCGTGAAGTACCCAAACGCGAAGTTCTGCCGGATCCTAAGTTCGGCAACGTCGAAATCACCAAGTTCATCAACGTGATCATGCTGGACGGCAAGAAGGCCGTCGCTGAGCGCATCGTCTACGGCGCCCTGCAGCAGATCGGCGAGAAGTCCGGCAAGGACCCTGTTGAAGTTTTCACCACCGCGCTCAATAACGTCCGTCCGCTGGTTGAGGTGAAGAGCCGCCGTGTCGGCGGTGCCAACTATCAGGTCCCGGTTGAAATCCGCCCGGTCCGCCGCCTTGCCCTCGCAATGCGCTGGCTCCGCGAAGCTGCCAAGAGCCGCTCAGAGAAGTCCATGTCCCAGCGGCTCGCTGGCGAACTGCTTGACGCCTCCGAAGGCCGCGGCGGCGCCATGAAGAAGCGCGATGAGGTCCATCGCATGGCAGAAGCGAACAAGGCGTTCTCGCACTTCCGCTTCTAATTCGTTCAAAATCCTCGGGCGGGGTTCGGAGCTTCCGGTCCCCGCCTTCTATAGGACAAAGCTACTATGCGTACCACTCCGATTGAGCGCTATCGCAACATTGGCATTTCTGCCCACATCGACGCGGGCAAGACTACGACCACTGAGCGCATTCTGTTCTACACCGGCGTGAACCACAAGATCGGCGAAGTGCACGATGGCGCTGCGACGATGGACTGGATGGAACAGGAACAGGAACGCGGCATCACGATTACGTCTGCCTGCACGACCTGCTTCTGGCACGGCATGAAGATGCAGTACCCCGATGCCTACCGCCTGAACATCATCGACACCCCCGGGCACGTTGACTTCACGGTCGAGGTCGAGCGTTCGCTCCGCGTGCTCGACGGCGCCGTCATGGTCTACGACTCGGTCGGCGGTGTCCAGCCGCAGTCCGAGACCGTCTGGCGCCAGGCTGAGCGCTACCACGTTCCGCGCATCGCGTTCGTGAACAAGATGGACCGCGTTGGCGCGAACTTCTTCCGCGTCTATGACCAGATCAAGACCCGTCTCCACGGCAACCCCGTGCCGGTCGCGATCCCGCTCGGCGCCGAGGACAACTTCCGCGGCGTGGTTGACCTTCTCGAAATGAAGGCGATCATCTGGGACGACGCGACCCAGGGCGCGACCTTCGAGTACGAGGACATCCCCGCCGACCTTCAGGCTGAGGCCGAAGAGTGGCGCGAGAAGATGATCGAGGCTGCTGCCGACGGCTCCGACGAGCTGATGGAGAAGTACCTCGAGAACGGCACCCTTTCGAACGAGGACATCGTTCAGGGTCTCCGCATCCTGACCATTGCGAACAAGGCCCAGCCGATGTTCTGCGGCTCCGCCTTCAAGAACAAGGGCGTGCAGCGCATGCTCGACGGCGTGATCGAGTTCCTCCCGTCCCCGATCGACATTCCGCCGGTCCAGGGCTTCGACCTCGACGACAAGCCGGTCTCCCGCAAGGCTGACGATAACGAGTACGCGAGCGCCCTCGTCTTCAAGATCATGACCGACCCGTTCGTCGGCCAGATCTCCTTCATCCGCGTTTACTCCGGCATCATGGTTGCCGGCGAAACCGTTCTGAACGCGACGAAGGACAAGAAGGAACGCCTCGGCCGTCTGCTCCAGATGCACGCGAACCAGCGCCACGAGATCAAGCAGGTTGAGGCTGGCGACATCGCCGCGGCCGTCGGCCTGAAGACCGTGACGACCGGCGACACGCTCTGCGACGTCGCTCACCCGGTGATCCTCGAGAAGATGGAATTCCCGGATCCTGTTATTTCCGAAGCCGTTGAGCCGAAGACGAAGGCCGATCAGGAAAAGATGGCGATTGCCCTCAACCGCCTCGCGCAGGAAGATCCGTCTTTCCGCGTCCACACCGATGAGGAATCCGGCCAGACCATTATTTCCGGCATGGGCGAGCTCCACCTCGACGTTCTCGTTGACCGCATGCGCCGCGAGTTCAACGTCGAAGCGACGGTTGGCAAGCCTCAGGTCGCCTACCGCGAGACGATCAGGAAGGTTGTCGAGAAGGCCGAATGCAAGTTCGTCAAGCAGACGGGCGGCCGCGGCCAGTACGGCCACGTCGTTCTCAAGCTCGAGCCGCTTCCTGCCGGCAAGGGCTTCGAGTTCGTTGATGCGGTGAAGGGCGGCGTGGTGCCGCGCGAATACATCCCGGCAGTCCAGAAGGGCATTGAAGACGCCATGAAGTCCGGCGTTCTCGCCGGCTTCCCGGTTGTCGACGTCCGCGCGACCCTCTACTTCGGCTCCTATCACGAAGTCGACTCGAACGAAAATGCCTTCAAGATCGCCGGTTCCATGGCGTTCAAGGACGGCTGCCGCAACGGCAACCCCGTGCTGCTTGAGCCCGTCATGAAGGTTGAGGTCGAGACGCCTGAAGAGTACATGGGCGACGTGGTCGGCGACCTGTCTTCCCGCCGCGGCAAGATCGACGGCATGGACGACCAGCAGGGCGGTGGCAAGGCGATTCGCGCCATGGTTCCGCTTGCTGAGATGTTTGGCTACGCGACGCGCCTGCGCTCCCTTACGAAGGGCCGCGCCACCTACGTGATGGAATTCGACCATTACGAAGAGTGCCCGCGCAACGTCGCTGACGAAGTGATTTCCGAAAAAGCTAAATAACTCTGCGAACTGATAAAATAAACAGATCGCGGTTTATCCCATACAAGGATTGAAAATGGCTGAAAAAGAGAAATACGTACGTACCAAGCCCCACGTGAACGTGGGCACGATTGGTCACGTTGACCACGGCAAGACCACGCTGACCGCCGCCCTGACGACGGTT
>CADBTW010000077.1 GCA_902797695.1 uncultured Sutterellaceae bacterium | reverse complement strand
TCCTGGGATTGCTTTCTTAAAAACTAGGGTTTGGAGCGCCTACGAACAGCTGGATACCTACTTTCCCACTAAACCGTGATGAACCCCCCACCCCGGCCTAGGAGGAACCTCCTACCACCCGTGCTATATTGGAAGAGGGACTGGTGACGCTTCCCTAGCCCGAAAGCAGTAATCCTTTCGGGCGAAAACTTTCGCAACAATGAAAAAAATTGACAATCTTCAGGCCTGGCGGGCTTTCCTCGCCGTCTCGAAGACAGGATCCATGTCGATCGCGAGCCAGGTGACCGACATGGACTCCCCCACGATCTCGCACTACATCACCGATCTTGAGAGCGAGCTCGGCTTCAAGCTGATCGACCGGAGCACCCGGCCCTTCAGGCTCACGCCCCGCGGCCGAATCGTAGCGGACAACGTCGACCCCCTCGAGCGCGGGTTCCAGAACCTCGCGGAGCTCTTCGAGGACGAGGCAAAGAGCGTGATCACGGTGGCGGCTCCGCTCGACCTGAACCAGTTCTACCTGCACGACCAGCTCTTCAGCTACGGGCTAGAGCACCCCTCGGTGCGCTTCTACCTCAGGGCGTCCTGCCCGATCGAGGACGTCATTTCGGGCCGGGTCGACATCGCGATGATCGACCGCCCTGTCTCGAACCCGGACCTCGTGATCCGGTTCTGCGTCCAGGCCCTTTCCGTTCCGCTTGCGACAAAGGAGTATGTCGAGCGGTGCGGGAACCCGAAGACGCCTGAGGACCTGAAGAGCCACACGGGGCTCCTGCTGCGGCAGGGCATGCACCAGATGACCTCCTACCTCTACGACCGCGAAGGGCGGATGTCGCCGCCGCTTCGCTGGAAGCGCTTCTTCATGGCGGACACCCAGATCACGCTGAACCACATGATGCTCGAGGGGAAGGGGATCGTGATCGATTGCGTGCCGCAGCACCTCGCGCGGGAGCTCGAGGAGGGGCGGCTCGTCCGCGTGCTTTCCGGATGGCGCCGAAAGCCCCAGGAGCTCTGCATCGTGACGCGGCGCGACCGCGAGAGCTTGTCTGACGAGCTCCACGACTTCGCTCTCTGGTGGACGAAGACCGAGAAGGCCGCGGCGACCGAGAGGACCCGGAACGCGGAGCGGCTCCTGAAGAGCGTGCTCGAGGCGTGAAGAAGCCGGCCTCCCGGGCGCCCCTTTCCGGCCCGGGAGCCGGGGAACCCGCCGCCCTCAGGCGAGCGGGACGAGGCGGCCGTCCCGTATCCCGAGGATGCGGTTCGAGACCGCCGAGAGGAAATCCCTGTTGTGGCTCACGACGAGGCGCGGTCCCGGGAGCGACCTGAGGACCCCCGTGAGGTTCGCCCTCGCTCGGGCGTCGAGCCCCGTCGTCGGCTCGTCGAGGAGAAGCCCCTCGGGCTTCATGGAAAGGATGGAGGCGATCGTGACGAGCCGCTTCTGCCCCCCTGAGAGGTGGAAGGACTCTGACCCCGCGAGGTGCGCGATTCCCATCGCGGCGAGCGCCTCCTCGGCGCTCTTCCGTGCCTCTTCCTCCGTCATCCCGATGTTGAGCGGCCCGAACATCACGTCCGCGATCACCTCGGGGAAGAAGAGCTGGTCGTCCGGATTCTGGAGCACGAACCCGAAGCGGCGGCGCACCCGCCTGAACCCCTCTTCGTCCAGGACCGGTTCGCCGTCGAGCGTGAGGTCCATCCGCTGCGGCGTGACGAGTCCGGTGATGATCCGCAGTAGCGTCGTCTTCCCGGTGCCGTTATCCGCCCAGAGGCCGATCTGGTCCTCGGGGTGGATGTCGAGCGACGCGCCGTCGAAAAGCGGGCTCGACCCGCTTCCGTAACGGAAGGAGAGGTTCCTCACCTGAAGAAGATGGATGCCTGACATGGATGGGCTCCTACAGGGCGAGCGACGCCGCCGCGATCAGGGCGGCGGCCGCTGCGGAAAGAAAAACCAGGACCGCGTCCCGGACCCCGAGGGGCGGGTTCTCGAGCTTCGGCCACTCGCCCGTGAACCCCCGGAGCCTCAGCGCGTCCTGCATGACGCGGCTCCGCTCGAAGGCCCGGAGGAAGAGGATCGCGACGAAGGAGGCGAGCGTCTCATAGGTGCGGCGGTCGGTCCGGGGCGTGAATCCCCGGAGCTTCGCGGATTCCCTGAGGTTGTGGAAGACGAGGGAAAAGACCGAGACCTGGCGGAAGGTGAGGAGAAGGAGCGTCACGAGCTTCCCCGGGAACTTCAGTCCCGTGAGGCCGCGCGCGAAGTCGGAAAGCGGCATCGAGCCCATGCTCGCCATGAACCAGAGGAACGCGGCGTTCCCCTTCAGCGTGACGAGAAGCGAGAGGAGAAGCCCCTCGCGGGTCAGGGAGAAAGCGCCCGAGCCCGCCACCGGAGTCCCCGGAACCGTGAACGGGACCGAGGCCCAGATGAAGAGGAGGAAGGCATTCACGGCGGCGAGTCGCCTCGCGAGCACCTTCTTATCAGGGTACAGGGCAATGGACGCCGCAGCCGCAAGGGCGAGAGACGCCCCCGCGGACGCGAGCGAACCGGTGAGAGCCGAGACCAGGACGAGGAGAAACCCCGACGCGATGCGCGCCCTCGGGTCGAAGCGGGAAAGCATCAGCCCCTCAGCCTCCCGCCCTACTTCTTCCGGCTCCGGAAGTAGGCCGCGATCCCGAATAGCCCGATCACCCAGCCGATCCCGCCGACGATCTCAGGAATCCCGGGTTCCTTCTCCTGGGAAGCGGCGAGCGCCCGCATGACGGGCGCCATGCGCTTCTCGACCGCAGAGTCGACGATCGACTCAAGCTGCTCGGGAGTGATTGACTCCGGGCACTTCGGGCAGGCACCGGCCACGGCCTTCGGCTCGGATTGCGCGGCGGGCTGCGGCGCGTGGCGCGTTCCGGCAGGCTTCGGCGAAGCTTCAGCCGCAGCAGCCCGGGCCTTCGGCCCAGGAACCCCGGCCGGGGCGGCCGCTTCGCCGGACGCCTTCGCGGCGGGCGAGGAAGCCTTGGCAACGGGTGCCGGAGTCTTCGCCTGAACCTTCGCCTTCGGAAGGTCGGACGCGGGCACGGTCCACTCGTTCCTGTGGCCTTCGCCCGCGTTGATGACGAGCTTCATGTCGTGGCCGGACGCGATCGCCTCGGGCGGCACCTTGAAGCTCCAAGCGCCCGAGTCGTTCGTGTGGCCGGTGAGCCAAGCCTTTCCGGTCGCGGCGTCCTGCACCGCGATCTCAGCGTTCCGCGCCTTGGCGCCGCCCGAGAAGCTCGCCTCGGTGTGGACCGAGTCCCCCTCGACCCAGGCGAAGAGGTTCACGCGGTGGGCGAACGCTGAAACCGACGCCGTCGCGAGGACGGCCCCTGCGGCAATCGCCGCGATTACATGCTTCTTCATGCGATCGTTCTCCTCGTGTTCAAGCTGAGAAGCTCGGGAGCGGACTTCTGGAGATAGCGGCAGACGAGGACCGTGATGATCCCCTCCGCAACCATGATCGGGAGGTGGGCGACGAGAAGCGCCGCGGCCGCGGCCCAGAACCCTTCCTCGGTGAAGACGAGGGCGAGCGCGGTGAGAAGGCTCGAAACCAGGATCCCGCAGGCGCCCGCAAGGAAGGCGGCGGCCGTGAGCCGCCCCGGGCTTCCCCCGGCCTTGTAGAGCGCGTGGAAGAGGCACCCTGCCGCCACGGCCCCGGTGCTCATCGTGAACGTGTTGACTCCGAGCACGGTGAGCCCCCCGAACTGCAGGAGCACGGCCTGGAGCAGCAGCCCTATGAATATCACCGGGAACGCGGACCAGCCGAGCAGCACGCCGACCAGTCCGTTCAATATCAGGTGGGCGCTTGAGAAGCCCACCGGCACATGGACGAGAGAGGCGACGAAGAACGCCGCCCCGACGAGGCCCGCCGTCATCAGGCGGTCCTCCTTCAGCCGCCGGAGGCCGATCGCGATCCCGGCCGCCGCGAACACGGCGCCCGTGATCAGGACCGGGGCGGACAGGACGCCTTCGGAAATGTGCATTTTCTTCTCGCCCCTGGCGGATTACTCGAACTTCGTCCAGAGCACGGCGCCGATCTCGACCGGCTTCTCCTTCCCGTCCTGCTTCAGCTTGTAGTCGGCGTCAGTGAGCGCGGCGAAGCCCCACCAGCCGGCCCAGGGGGCGGTGTAGGTGAAGACGCCGTTCGCGTCGGCCTTCACGACCTGCGTCACGTGGTAGTCCGTCGCGGGCTTCTTCTTCCCGGCCTTGTTGTAGAACTCGATCTCGACGTCAGCGCCGGCGACAGGCTTCCCGTTCACGACGACCTTGCCCTGGAAGGTGTTCCCCGCCCAGTTGCCGAACGGCCGGGTGAGCGGAATGATCTCGGCCTTCGCGCTGGTCGGGGCGTCCCAGCCATCCTCATCGCCGTAGGCGGGGACCACGACCTTCGTGTAGTGGAGGATGAACTTGTCCTCGGCAGGCTCCCAGTAGGGCTTCGGCTCGACGACGAACTGGTAGACGCCGGGGCGCGCCACCTTGTAGCTGCTGGACCACGCGTCCTTCCCGAAGAGCTTCGCCTTCTTGAGAGACGCCGCGAGATCCGTCTTCTTGCCGTTCGCGACGACATAGAACGCGTTCGGCTTCGCCATGGTCATGCCGTTCCGCTCCATCGGGTGCGCGAAGGCGACCGTGAGCCCGACTGTGCCGGCCTTCTGGTCCGTCACGTAGGCCTTGTCGGGGATCACCATGCCGAAGTGGGCGTTCGCGGCGGTCGCGGCGAGGGAGAGTAGGGCAAGGACTGCGAGCTTCGAATTCATGTTCGGTTTCCTCCTGGGGATGGCAGATTGTGTGAAACTTAACGAAAACTTCATATCATTCGATCCTAGCGGGTTCTGCCTTCCTTATCTCCCAAAGTCCTCGTTCCAATGACTTATGTCAAACAAATAACACCCTCGAAAAGGGCTGAAAAAAGGGGTCTGCAGTTCGTTTCCTGAAAGGGCGGGCCTTCCGGAAGGTCCCCGGCCACAGCTCTGCCGGGAAGGATTGAAATGCGCGGGCCCGATGGCCGCTATTTGGATCGCCCCGATCAGCGAGCGAAGGAACACAAGGCCGAAGGTCCTCGAAATACGTGACTCTGCCTGAGACCGGCGCTCGCCATCCGGCACAGGATCCCGAGGGAGCCCGCACCCGCTTTCCCTATCGAAGGCGATGCCTATTCGGGAAAGCGGATCCTTCCCCTCTTCAGGAGAACCGTGACCGGGAAAAGGTCTGCGGTCGAGTGGGCGCCGAGCTTCCGGTAGGCTGAGTGCCTGTGCGCCTGGACGGTCCGCTCGCTGATGTGGAGCTTCAGGGCGATCTCGCGGTTGAGGAGCCCCTTTGCCGCGCCGCAGACGATCTGCCGCTCGCGTTCGGTGAGCCTCTCGTACTTCGCGATCCAGGCTGATTCGTCCAAGGGCATCTCCCGCCTGTCGCAGTCCTCCTGCACGACCAGCGCGACCGAGGTGAGGAGCCTCTCCGCCTTCACGGGCTTCTGCAGGAAATCCTTCGCGCCGGCCCTCACGGCGAAGACCGCCATGTCGATGTCGCCGTGCCCCGTGAGGAAGATGATCGGAATCCCGATCCCGCGCCTCGCCATTTCGGCCTGCACCTCGAGCCCCGAGACCTCGGGCATCCGGACGTCGAGGATGAGACAGCCGGGGCGGGACGGCCGGTCGTTCACGAAGAAGTCGTTTGCCCGCTCGTAGCAGGCGACGTCCCAGCCTTCGCCCGTGAGGAGGAGTTCAAGCGACGCAAGCTGGTCCGGGTTGTCGTCCAGTACCCTGATGAGAGGCTTTTCCATTCCTACTGTTCCTTTTCGGTCGTCATGCGTGAGCGGGGGAGCCGGACGCGCGCCGCGGTCCAGTCGCCTTCGCGCCTGATCGAGAAGTGCCCGGACACCTTCTCGGTGAGCGTCTTCACGATGAAGAGCCCGAGCCCGAGCCCCTCCTTCTTCGTCGTGTAGAAGGGGTCGGACGCGCGCTCAAGGTCCGAAGTCCCGGCCGGCGCGTCGTCGCAGACCGCGACCGCAGCGGTTTCCCCTTCCCCCTCCACCACGACCCGAACGGTCTTCGCCCCGGCCGCGACCGCGTTCTTCAAGAGGTTCCCGAGGACGAGCTCGAGTTCGAGGCTGTCCCAGAGGACGAGCACGGGCACCTCGGGAAGCGAGAGCCTGAAGTCGACTTTCGGCGCCACTGCCCGCCGGACCGAAATGGCGCGGGACGCGGCGTCGCCAAGGGAAATCACTTCGAGGTTCCGGCCCCGGGATTTCGCGTATCCCCGGACCCGCTCGATGATTCCCGCCATCTTCCCGCACTGTTTCTCGATCAGCCCCGTCATCCGGGCGACCGCGGGGGAAGCGGGCTCGCGCTCGAAATGGCGGTCGAGCGCCGCGCAGCAGTTCGCGATCGTGGAGAGCGGCCCGTTCAGCTCGTGTGTGATGAGGCTTGACATCGCGCCGACGACGCTCACCTTCTCGAACGCCGCGAACTTCTTCTCCGCCTCCTCCTGCCGCTTCTCGGCCTCCCGCTCCTTCGCGACCGCGCGCCGGAGCTCCCCCGTCCGCTTCCGGACGAGCCATTCGGAGCGCCAGCTGTGGACACCGAGCCCGAGGACGAAGAGAAGGAAGAACGCGATCGGCGTCCGGTACCTTCGGACAAAGTCCCCGACCGACTGGACCCGGAGGTAACTGTAGGGGCCTGCCTTCAGTGTCCTGTAGAGGCCGTCCACCGACGCGAAGTCGCTCACGACTCCCCAGGCGGCGCCTCGCCTGGTCTTCGGCATCGTGAGGAGCGCGACCGTGAGGTCGCGCGCTTCTTCAGGCGTCGCCCTCCTAGTCGACACGAAGGTCCAGTTCGGGTAGAGCGCGGTGGAGGAGCGGCAGCGGAATCCCGACGCCCCAGAACGCTCGGCGACCGGGCGGAACCGGGCGGCGTACGCGGGGTCGGTTTCCTCAAGTTCCTCGAAGGAGCAGGCCCGGGCGAGCGCGACGTCGGCCCGTCCGGCATCGAGCGCTTCGAGGAGGTTCGTCATTGGGGAGCCGGCAATGACGTAAGTGAAGAACCGGTCGGGGTCGAAACTGCGGGAAGCGACCTCGCCCTCCGGGATGAAGACCCCGGTGAAGCCCTCCTTCCAGCTCGTCGCCGCGCGTTTTCCCTCGAGGTCGCTGAAATTCCGGACCGGGGAATCCTTCCGGACGAGGAAAAGCGTCCCGCTCCCCTCGGCCGGGTTCGGGGCTCGACTCGTCGTCATCGTCGCGATGTCGCGGAGCCCGCGGAAGAAGACCCGCCGGTAGAAGCCTGACGCCCCGAGGAAGAAGTCGATCTCGCCCGACTTGATCGCGGCTTCGAGGTTCGGAACCGAATACTCCTCAATCTCGAAGCGGTACTGCGGCAGGATCTTCCGGATCCACCCGAAGGTGTCGAGGACGTCGGGGCGTTCGGACGGCATGAAGCTCGACTCGATCCAGCCGATCCGGACGACGGGGCGCCCGTCTTCGCCCGCGGGCGCCGACGCACGGGCCGGGAGCGAGAGGCAGAGCGCCGCGGCGAAGAGCGCGGCAAGGAGCCTGGAAACGAGTGACGACATCAGTTCTTGGCCTCACGAGGGAAAAGGAGAAGTCCGCTCGGAATGCGAAAAGACCCCCACGGGCTTCCTCCGGCCCGCAGGGGCTGCGGAGAGGTTTCCCATGGGGGAGTTTAAGTCGGGGCCCGCGCGGACAGGACCGCGGACCTCGGGAAGAAGCCGGAAGAGGAGAGAGAGCTTCCCGGTCTTCTTCCCTTTTTGAAGGACTAAAGGCCGTTCGCGGCGTTGCGGCCCGCCGTGCGGCCGAAGACCATGTCGTCAGCGACAGCGTTCCCGCCGAGGCGGTTCTCGCCGTGGATGCCGCCAGTCGTCTCGCCCGCGGCGTAGAGGCCCTTCACCCACTCGCCCTTCGCGTTAAGCGCGTGGGCGTTCGCGTCGATCCGGATGCCGCCCATCGTGTGGTGGATCGTCGGCACCTTCTTCGCGAAGTACCAGGGGCCCTTCGTCATCTCGCGGTCGTCGGTGTGGTTCGCGACGAAGCCGTACTTGTCAGGCGTCCCCTTGTTGCGGACCGCCTTGTTGTACTCCTCGATCGAGGCCTTCAGGTGGTCGAGCGGCATCCCGGTCATCTTCGAGAGCTCCTCGAGGTCCTTCGCCTTCTTCACGCGGCCCTGCTCAAGCATGTCGTGCATCGTGCGGCCGGAGAGGAGGTCGATCTTGTTCTCGTCCGGATACCGGAGGTAGTTCTGGACGAGCCAGTAGGTCGAGTGGGGCTGAGCGAAGACCGCCTTCGAGAGCACGTCGCGCGCCGCGCCTTCGTTCACGAAGCGGTCGCCGTTCTCGTTGATGAAGAGGCGGTTGCGGCCGCTGGTCTTGATGTCAAGCATGAGCCCGGTGCCCGGAGTGCCGTTCGGATGGACCTGGATGTCCGCGAGCCCGATCAGCTCGGCGCCCGCCTTCTTCGCCATCATGAGGCCATCGCCCTGCGCGGCGACCGAGATGTTGGAGCAGCCGATCCGGTCGTCAAGCTTTGCTTCCTTCCAGATCCCGGTGTTCACCTTCTGGCGGAATTTCACGTTCGAGCCGAAGCCGCCGGTCGACATGATGACGCCCTTCGTCCCGTAGGCCTCGACCGGGCCGTTGCGGCCGATCGCCTTCACGCCGACGACGCGCCCGTTCTTCACGATGAGGTCGGTCGCCTTCGTTTCAAGCAGGATCCTCACGCGCTTCGGGCCATACTGCATCACCTTGTGCTCAAGGACCGCGACATAGGTGTGGCCGCCCGCGGGATCCGGATAGTGGGAGCGCTGGAAGAGCGCGCCGGTCGCGGCGCCGACCTTCGGGTTCACCTTGAGGCCGAGTTCCTCAAGCCACTGGAGAGTCGGCTTAGCGTTGTCGGCGAGGTAGTGGACGAGGACGGGGTTGTTCGTCATGTGCCCGCCCTTCATCGTGTTGTTGAAGTGGTTCGTCGGATCGTCCTTGATCCCGAGCGCTTCCTGGAACTTGGTGCCGGACGCGTTGAAGGCGCCGCCGCAGACGTTGGTCGAGCCGCCGAGGTAGCCCATCTTCTCGACGATCGTCACGTTGGAGCCGGCTTCAAGCGCGGAGACCGCCGCGGCAAGGCCAGCGCCGCCGCCGCCGATGATCACGACTTCGCTCTTCGTCTTCATCGGGGCCTTCGCGACCTTGTGTACGGTCTTCGCGGCGAACTCGGTGTCCTTCGCTCCAGCCTTCGCGAGGCACTCGCGCACGGCGCCCTTCAGGGCGAAGCTAGAAAGGGTCGCGCCCGTCACGCTGTCGACGTTCGTCGACTGGCGGGCGAGGATGTCGCGCGTCAGCTTCTCGATCGCGACCTTGCCGACGCCCGGACTCTCGAGGTTATGCGTCACGTTGATGTCGGTGATCTGCCCGCGGGCGATCGTGACCTGGACGTTGAACGGGGCGTTGTGGCCGAGGACTCGGGTTTCGTACACGCCGTCCTTCGGCGCGGCCTGGACCGCGGCGGCGGCGAGCGCCGCTGCGAACGCGATGGTGGCAGTCCTGATCTTCATGTCTTTTCTCCTTTGATTCCAAAAGGATTCCAATTCACCGGGGCCTCGGGGATTCCCGGGCCGCTCTTTTCCTTTGGGGTTGAGGGGATCTTATTTGGAGGAGGTACTTAAGCACATTGTCTGCAGGCAAGGAAAGCGCCCGAGGAAGCAGGGAACGCGGGCGGTCACCGCGCAGAGAAGGGGAACCCGGAGCCTGGCTCTTCCGTCTCCGCCTATTCCTTCAGCGGGAAGCGCCGCAGGATGAGCCGCGCGAAGTTCCCAACGAGGAGCGCGGAAATGAGCGTACCCTCACGCACCCCAACGACAGTGCCCGAGAACACGAAGGAAAGGATCGCGGCGAGCGTGACAAACGAGACGTCGTTCACGACCTTCACGGTGCCGAACGGCCGATCAAGCACCGAGGACACCGCCTGCACGAACCCGTCCCCCGGAAGGAGGGTGACGTCCGAGTGCAGCTGGAGGGAAACGCCGATCCCGACAAGCGCGGCGCCCGGAACGATCGAGAGGACCCGCGCCGCGTAGCCTTCTGCGACAAGCCCCGCCGTGAGCCACATCGCGAGGTCGAGGAAGACGCTGAAGGCGAAGATCGCCGGGACCTGGAGAAGCCGCATGGGGCTGAAGCGCCTTCTCAGCAGCACCCACTGCATGAGGACGAAGAAGCAGTTGATGACGAAGGTCGCCTCGCCGAACGAGAACCCGGTGAGGAGGGAGGCGACATACGGGAACGAGCTGACGGGGGTCGTCCCGAGATCGGTCCGGGTGATGACCGAAACCCCGATCGCGGACGAGAACATGCCGAGGCAAAAGAGAAAAACCCTGAAAGCGATGCCCTTCTTCAACTCGCAGCTCCTGATGTTTCTCTCCCCTTCGTCTTCTTCATCGGGAAGAACCTCAGGAGGACCTTGACAAAAAAGCCTATCAGGAAAGCCGAGATGAGGGTGCCTTCGCGAATCCCGACGACTGAGCGCGTGAAGAGAAGCCCGATCACGGCGGCGATGGCGACGAGCGTCCAGTCGTTCACGATCTTCATCGTCCCGAAGTTCTTCCGGAAGAAGACCGATTCCGCGAGCACGACCCCCTCCCCCGGCTGCACGATCGTCCGGGAGTGCAGCTGGAGGACGATGCCGGAAGCGAGGAGCACGTTTCCGAAGAGGCTCATCCCGAGCCGCCCGAGGTAGAAGTCCGGGGCGAGCGGGAGCCAGAGCCTCATCGTGAGGTCGATGAACGCGCTGAAGACAAAGACCGCCGGGATCTGGAGGAGCGTCTGCCAGTGGAAGTGCTCACGGAGCAGCACCCACTGCATGAAGACGAAGAAGCAGTTCACGGCGAAGGTCGTCTCCCCGAAGGTGAACCCCGAAAGCACCGAGAGGACGAGCGGTACCGTGCTGATCGGGGTCGTCCCGAGGTTCACCGCCGTGATGAGCGAAATGCCGGACGCCGCGAGGAACATGCCGGTTAGGAGAAGCGCGATGCGGCAGAGGTAATTCATCGTGTCACGAATCAGAGAGGGGAAGGAATGCAGCGGCCCGATTGTCACATCAGGGAAGAGCCCTCCCCGCGAAAGGGAAAAATCATGTAACGCTATTTTGCCCTTCAGGAGAAACGAACCATGCACACGATCAGCGCCACCCAGGCCCGCGGGCACTTTCATCAGCTCATGTCGGACACAAGCGACAAAGATGATGCAATCGTAATAACCAATCGGCGAAGCAACAGGAACGTCGGCGTGATCTCGGAAAGGCGCTGGAAGTCCATCGAGGAAACGCTTCGCCTTTCCTCGGTTCCCGGCCTCGTGGAAAGCGTCAGGGAGTCGGAAAAGGAGGATGTCGCCCGAGTCAGGGCTTACGATCCCGGCGAAACCTGGTGACATCCAACACCGGGACCGGGAGTGGGGCCCTCGCCGTGAAGAACGGCCCGGACGTCCGGGACACAGCCTCTCCGGACTCCCGCCTTGTGCGCGTCCTTCCGCACCGGTGGCAGACTATCGGCATCGGAAAAAGGAAGGCCCTGCACCGGAACGTCCGGAGCGAAGGAGCCTTTGAAAAAACAAGGGAGAAGGGAAAATGAAGAGGATTCTTGTCGTGGTCGACATGCAGAAGGACTTCATCGACGGCTCGCTCGGAACGAAGGAAGCGGTCGCGATCGTCCCCGCGGTCGTCCGGAAGATCCGGTCCTACGCAGGGGAACCGGTATTCGCGACGCTTGACACCCATCCCGAGGACTACCTCGAAACCCAGGAAGGAAGGCGTCTTCCGGTAGTCCACTGCGTCCGGGGGACGCCGGGCTGGGAGATCAATCCCGACGTCGCCGCGGCGCTCGACGAAATCGGGGCGACACGGATCGAGAAGCCCTCCTTCGGGTCGCTCGAGCTCCCGGAGAGGATCCGGGAAGCGGCGGCTGGCGAACCGTTCGAGGTTGAGCTCGTCGGCCTCTGCACGGACATCTGCGTAGTCTCGAACGCCCTTATCCTGAAGGCCGCGTTTCCCGAAGTCCGCGTTTCGGTCGACCCCTCTTGCTGCGCGGGCGTGACGCCCGGGAGCCACGAGGCCGCGCTCCTCACGATGAGGATGTGCCAGGTGGACGAGGGCGGACAGGGCGCCTGACCGCCCTTCTTCAGGAAGCGGAAATTCGGGCGGAGAGCGGAGCCTCATGCTCCGCGTGCCCGATCCGCTTCTTCGCCTTGCAATTCGGCAAAGTCTGCGCACACCCGGCAACTTGTTGAAATCAATGCATTTTCACAGCTTAACATTGCACAAAACGAAGAAGAAGCAAGAATTGCAACGTTAACTTCAGACACTCTCTTCCTTTCCCCAATGAAACAAATGGGAATCAATCACATACAGAAAAACAGCCTCTCCCAGCAGTGCTACGATCCTGCGGAATTTTCTCTTTGACGCATGGAGCCTGAAGGAATGGAAGCGGAACGGGAGCGCGAGCGGGTCATCGTCCGCACGAGCGTTGTCGGAATGCTGGTGAACATCGCGCTCGCCGGGTTCAAGGCCGCGGTCGGGCTCGCCGCGAACTCGATCGCCGTGGTTCTGGACGCCGTGAACAACCTGAGCGACGCCCTCTCCTCCGTGATCACGCTTGTCGGAACGAAGCTCGCGGGGCGCGCTCCCGACAAGGAGCACCCGCTCGGGCACGGAAGGATCGAGTACCTCACCGCGCTCTCGGTCGCCGGGATCATCTTCTACGCCGGGGCGACATCGCTCGTCGAATCGGTGAAGAAGATCCTCAACCCCGAGGCCGCCGACTACTCCGTCACGTCGCTCGTCATCATCACGGTCGCGATCTTCGTGAAGATCGCGCTCTCCCTCTACTTCAAGGCTCAAGGGAAGACGTCCGGGAGCAAGGCGCTCTACGCCTCGGGCCAGGACGCCGGGTTCGACGCCGTGATCTCGGTCTCGGTGCTCGCCTGCGCGCTCTTCTACATCGCGACCGGGATCGGGCTCGAGGCCTGGGTCGGGGCACTCATCGCCCTCTTCATCATCCGGTCCGGGTACGAGATGATGGCGGACACCCTGAACGACATCCTCGGCGCCCGGACCGACAAGGCGCTCGCCGAAGAGATCAAGCGAACCGTCTGCGAGGACCCGGTCGTCCACGGGGCCTACGACCTCTACCTCTACAACTACGGGCCGGAAAAGACCTACGGGTCGGTCCATGTCGAGGTGAGCGACCGGCTTTCCGCGAACGAGATCGACGCGATGGAGCGGCGGCTCGGCCTCAGGGTCCTCGAGAAGCACGGCGTCCACCTCACCGGGATCAGCATCTACAGCGTGAACCTCGGGGACGGGGAGCTCGCCGAAATGCGCCGGCGGGTGACGGAGCGCGTGATGGCGCACGACTATTCTCTTCAGGTCCACGGGTTCTCGGCGGACCGGGAAAAGCGCGTGATGAGCTTCGACGTCGTGGTCGCGTTCGGGCACGACCGGGATCTTGCCGAAAAGGAAATCCGCGATGAAGTCGAGTCAATGTACCCGGGCTACCACGTGATCGTCCGGATCGACACCGACGTGTCCTGACTTCAGGGCACCCGCGCTAAAGTAAGTCCCTGCGGCCGCACAGGCCCCCCTTATCCATCTTTTTCCGGAATTCCCTTCCCTCACCCGACGCGATGAAGACACTCTGGAACCGCGGGCTCGTGATCCCGCTAAGGCGCGCGGCGTCGAGAGCCCGCACGATCGTCCTCGTCACGCCCTACGTGAAGCGCCGGGCGCTCGAAGCGGTCCTGCGGCCCGGGCTCCCGTTCGAGAGCCTCACGCTCGTCACGCGCTGCGACCTCGACGACTTCGCGGCCGGCCTTTCGGACCTCGACGCGCTCTCCGACATCTGGGCGCTCGGGGGGAGTGTCTGCGGCATCCCGAACCTCCACGCGAAGTACTACCGGTTCGACAAGGACGTGTTCCTCGGCTCCGCGAACCTGACGGGCCGCGGGATCGGAGTGGGGCTTGACGGGAAATGGAATAGCGAAGTGCTCGCGTGGGCGAACCGGTCGTCCGAAACCGAGGCGCTCGAGGCGGCCTGGGCCGGGGCCTCGGAGTTCGTGCCGCCTGAAAGCGAACCCGAACTCAGGCGAAAAGTGGAGAAACGGCGGCGCGACGGGTTCCTCGGCGACTACCTCACGCGCTGGGCCGCGCACGAGGCGGCGCGGCTCCCGCCCTCCTGGATCCCCTCCACCCCACACCCCGAGCTTCTCTGGGAAGCGGACCATAGAACGAGCCTCCGGCACTTCCTCCCCTGGGACGAGGACGAGGCGCTTGTCCGGCGCCTGACGCAGGAGGACCTCGCGGTCCTCGACCCCCCGCGAGGCCTCCGGAACGAGGCCGAGCTTTCGCTCTACGCCGGGATCCGGCTACGCAGGTCACGGTTCTTCAGGGACGTGAAGGAGCTCTTCGACTCAGAAACCTCGGACTTCCGCCCCTTCCTCGGGTTCGGGGCGCTGCGGGCCCTCGCGGAATCCGGCCGCTACCGGCTCCTCCTCCGGCCCTACGACCAGGTGGAGGCCGCCGCGCGTTCCCTCGTCTACTTCCTCCCCGGGCTCTTCTACTTCCCGGGCGGATGCAGGAACGCGATCGCCCGCCGGGCCGGAGCCCCGGAGCCGTTCCGCAGCGCAGGCCGCCGCGCGAACTGACCCTCTTCCGCCTTTTCCCTTCCGAAGAGAGCGGGTTTTCCTCTGACTTCAAGCCTCGGCCCTTCTGGGCTTTCGTGCCTAAAATCGTTCCTCGTGCGCGGCTCGAAACGTCCGCAACCGCACGAGGCAGGCAGGAAAAGGATGGGCAGAAAAGCATGAAGGAAATGATTTCGATCGCGAGGCGAAGGATCCTCCTCGCCGCTCTCGCCGCAGCGGCTCTCGCGGGCTGCGCGGAGCCGGGCCACACCGGACACTTCAAGCGCGACAGCCACGAGCGCTCGAAGTACCCGGACGCGGTGCCGCTCGCGAGCCGCGACATCGTCTCCTTCGAAGCGGACTTCGTCCACAACGCGGTTTACGGCGCGCGGAACACCGAGGGGAAGGCGCTCCTCATCAACCGCGAACTCACGGACCGGCGTCCTAGGGGCACCTACAGGCTTCGGATGCTGAAGACGGAAAAGGGAAGCCGCGCGGAGTGCTCCGCGCTCCTTCGGGACGGGAGAAAGGCGGAATTCTCCGCTGACGGGACGGATAAGGACCTCCAGCGGCTTGCCGCCTTCATACTCGACCACCGGATCTACTTGACTGGCGGAGTGCACGAAGAGAAGGAAGACACGAGCGGGGTCACCTGGCGGATCCGGGCCGAGTACGCGAACGGGGACATCCTTTCAGGAGACGGCAAAGGCTCGGGCACCTGCCCTGCGGACCTCGCTGAGCTGATCGACTTCTTCTCCGGCCTCGCCCGCAGCCGCGGAAAGGCCTTCATCCCGGAACCCGCGAAGTAAAGAACCCACGGAAAGCGCTCCCGGCTCTTCCCCGGCCGCTAAACTCACTCGCGCAACCCGCGCGACCGCGCGGAGACAGTTTCCTGACTGAGGAGCGTTTCCCATGCCCTGCACCACCATCCTCGCCGCCCCCGGCGCAACTTCGGACGGCGCCTTCTACATTTCCCGGAACGAGGACTGCTCGCCTGACGACGCGAAGCGCCTCGTCTACCACCCTTCGCGCGACAACGCCCCGGGCGCCCTTTTCCGGTCCTTCCGGAACGACTTCACGTGGCCCCTTCCCCCGCATTCCCTCGCCTATCTCTCGGTCTCGGACTCGGCGACGGACGGGGCGTCAGAGGGTGAAGCGGGCTTCAACGAGGCAGGGGTCGGGATCACCGCGACCGAGACGATCGCGATGAGCCCGGAGACCGCGAAGGTGGATCCCTACCTTCCGCAGACCGGCGTGATCGAGGACGCGCTCGAGGACTCTGTCCTCCCCTTCATCCGCACGGCGCGGGAAGGCGTGCTGCTGCTCGGCTCCCAGTGCGAGAAGGCAGGCGCGGGCGAAGGCTGCGGGGTCGCGTTCGTCGACTCGGACGAGATCTGGTGGTTCGAGACCTGCTCCGGACACACCTGGGCCGCGGCGCGGCTCCCGCGCGACTGCTGCTACGTCACCGCGAACCACGCGAGGCTGCAGGCGTTCGACCCGGAAAACACCGAGAACTTCCTCTCATCCCCGAACCTCATTTCCTTCGCCGAGGAGAAGGGCCTCTGGAAGAAGGGCGCCCGCCCCTTCAACGTGAGGAAAGCCTATGTCGGCGAGGACCTGAAGCGGGACACCTACTACAACTTCGCCCGGAACCGGGTTCTGATCGAGAAGTACTGCCCGAGCCTGAGGCTGAAGCCTGAAGAAGACATGTCGTTCCCGGTCTTCATGAAGCCTGAACGGAAGCTCTCCTTCCACGATATCGCCTCCGGCCTCCGGAACCACTACGAGGGGACGGATTCCGACCCCTACCGCACGGGGAACCCGAAGACCGCGTGGCGTCCGATTTCGGTTTTCCGGTGCTCGCAGAGCCACATCCTGCAGCTGAAGCCCTGGCTCCCGACGGCCTGCGGCGCGGTGACCTGGGTCTCCTGGGGGATGCCGTCCCTCGGCGTCTTCGTCCCGGTGTTCCAAGGCGCTAAATGGTTCCCGAAGCCCTACGGCGTCGGGACGCACGACTCGGACAGCGTCTCCGCCGGCTGGGCCTTCAGGAAGGTGCAGACGCTCGCGATGCTCGACTACGGAGCGCTTGAGCCCGTCGTCCGGCTCGCGTGGGACGCCTGGGAGCGTGAGGCGGAGGAGCGTGTCGACCTGATCCAGGTCCGGTACGCCGCGAAGGCGAAGGAGAATGTCGAATCGGCGAACCGGTACCTGCAGACCGAGTCCGACCGGATCCTTGAGGACGCACTCAGGCGCGCGGACGCGCTCGCGAACGAGCTGATGACGCTCCTCACGCGGAAGGTGAGCGCGCGATTCCCCTTCAACGGCGCGTAACGCTTTCGCCGTGCTGAAATGAAAAACACCGGGACGCCTGATTCATGAGGCGTCCCGGTTTTTTCACTCCGCAAGGCGCGGAAGTCACTTCTGGTTCATGCGGCGGGCCCGCGCCTTCTCCTTCCGGATCTGGATGTTCCTGTCCGTGATCAGGTCGCTCTCGCGGACGATCTTCCAGTCCTCCTCGCCCTTCATGAGATAGAGATAGGAGGGATAGGTGGTGGTCTTCCCGTTCGCGTTGACGCGCTTCTCGAAATCTACCCGCACGAGGCTTTCCCCGAGCTGCGTCACCCGGAAGTTGCTGCTCACCTGCTCGAAGTCCGGCATCTTCCGGAGAAGTTCCGCCTCGGTCTTCATCACCTTTGAGCGGTCCTCCTTCGTCCCGTAGAAGTCGACGAAGTTCGCGTACATCCCTTCGAGGAACGAGAGGCTCTGCGGCTCGTGGTACTGGTCCCAGCGCGAGACGAAGGCCGCGAAGAAGGATTCGTTCACGGTGGCCGCGGCAGGCTTTTTGCCGGCAGTCGAAGAGGAGGCCGCGGTCGCCTTGACCCCGAGAGTCGCCGCGGCTTCAGGCGTAAGAAGCCCCCCGATACGGCTCCATGGGATGACGACCGAGGGGAACCGCTTCTCCTCCTCCCAGACGTGCGAGTCCGCGAACCCCGAATAGTCGCCGTAGACGAACTTCACGCCGTCCCGCATGAAGAGGGGAGCGGCAGGGAACGGGGCCGAGTCGTAGGCGTTCCGCCCGAACTTCCTCGTCGCCTCGGAGTCGACAAGCTTCTTCACTTCCCGCTTCGACCGGAAGGCTTCCCAGCCGATCGGCTTCCCGTCAGACATCTTCACCGTGACCGAACGGGGGTAGGCAGCCGAGGTGGCGTTCTCGTAGTTCGTCCCCGCCCAGACGAAGGTCCAGGCTGCGACCCGCGAGTCCTGGTACTCCTTCCTCAGCGTGATCTCCTCGTAGGCGTAGCCCCCCGGCTCGTCCTCAACCGGCTTCTTCCGGAGAAGCGACGCCGGGTTCCGGTCGAGGAAGACCGCCTTCTGGTACTGGAAGACCGACGCGGGGTCCGCCGGGTTCACCGCGTGGGACCGGGTGCCCTTCCCGCTCCCGATGAATTCGACGAGGTTCTTCTGGAGCGCCCGCGCGGCGGGACCGCTCCCGAGAGGGAAGTCCCCGCTGAGCGAAATCGGGAAACCGCGGTCCCCGGACTTCGCCGCGAACCCCTTGAACTGGACCGGGGCGGAGGAGAGGGTTCCGGCCGCAGCCTGCACGCGGGGAACGGTGTCCGTCACCGTGTTCAGCTGGACCGCAGCGCCGGACGCGGAGGTGAAGAGAGCAAGAAAAAGAAGCGAAACAGGTTTCCTAAGCATTGCTGAATGAAGTCCTTCCTGAAACAAAAGCCGGCGATTGTTTCCCGCACCGGCTCCTCCTGATCCCGACATTCTTGCACCGCGCGGTTCGTTCTGCTAGAAGGTACGAAAAGGGCGCTTCCCCCGCCCCCATGATTGAGAAGAGGAGGCTTTCCATTGGACTCGCTTCGACTCGAACAGATCGCCCGGGCGCTCGGCGTCCGCGACCCGGATTCCGCGTTCCGCCATCTCGCCCGGGCTCCTGAACGGACACTGAAGGGGTACGGGACAGAGGCGCTCCTCAGAGTTGAGGACGGGATCGTCCTCTCAGTCACCCGCTACGCCGCGGGGACCGGGGAAAAGGAGCCTCCGGTTTTCGCGCTCGGCCCCTCGGGGGGCACGCTCCTCAAGTTCCGCGCAACCCCCTGGGAAGGCGTTCCCGCCTTTTCCTTTCCTACGAACGAAGTCCTGGCGAAGCCCTGGTGCGCGCCGGACGCGGTCAGCTCCCCCGCGGTCCCCGTGCAGTGCGTCGCCTCCGGCGCCGCGGCCCCGATCGACTCCGGAGACGACTTCGTCGCGCGGACGACCTTCGTCGCCGAGTCCGTGGACGGAAGGGAGAAGCCGGAAGGAGAACCGGTCGCGTTCCTCCCCGCGGGCCCGAACGGCCGGGTCTCGATCCGCGGCGTCGTGAAGTCCTTCCGCAAGATCCCCGCGGGGCGCCTCGCGGAAGAACGGACCGCGCTCACGCTGAGGACCGCGTACGGGCACCTCGAAGCCGTCACCACCCGACACATGGACAAGGAACTCCTCCGGCCGGGCACCTGGCTCCGGGTGACGGGGTGGCTCGTCGCAAACCTCGCCTCTGGCGAATACGAGCGCGGCGCAGTGTTTGACATGGACCACGCGCTGAAGGTCCTCAGGAGCGGAGCGCTGAGGCGGGACCCCCGGCTCATCCGGGCTGTCCTCTCGCCGGACGCGTCGCTTGACGTGCGGCTCCCTCCCTCGCTCCTTCCCGCGGAGAGGAAGCCCGGGGAACTCTCCTGCTCCGGCTCAGACGCGGTGCCGGGCGCGTTCCTCGAGTCGCTCGGCAAGGCGACGGGCCTTACCTTCGGCCGGTACACGGAAGTTCGCGGCGAGGTTCTGGAAACAGACCCCCTCTACGGGGACTGTCATCCGCTCCCCGACCCCTGGCGGAAGCCCCTTCCGCCTGATCCCGCCCTTATCGCCCCGCTCCAGAATGACGAGTTCGCAGCAGTGCGGGTCGACCGGATGAAGGACGGGCTCGCCTCGGCGATCCGGATCTTCAAGGTGTACGAGAAGGCCTACTTCGATCTCTTCCACGAATTCGACCGTCTCCGGTTCCGGATCCGTGAGACCCCGAAGGAAGGGGATCCCGACGCGACCTTCGGCGTCGGCTGGGAACCGGGCCCCCGTTCTCATAACGAAGGGATGGGGGACGAGCTCGAAGGTTTCTGGGGGAAAGACTGGACAAAGGACATCTGGCCCTGGTTCTCCCGCGCGTTCGAGGAGGCCTCTGCCCGCGGCGAAACGGACGAACTGCCGGACGGGGAGATCTTCCACCGGACAAGCTTCCAGCCCGACTACAGGGGACTCCCCATGCGGTTCATCTGGCAGACCGCGCCGGACGAAAAGGGCGAGCGGTGGGCGCAGCTCTGCCTCGGTCTTCCGGTGCTCCCGGGGACGCCGGTCGGCGCCTCGGTCGTATCGCTTTTCCCATGGGACTGCGGGTACGCCGGGGAAGTGACGCTTGGAACCGGGACAATGCGGCTAACCGCGGTTCTCGAGGATTATCCGTTCGAATCGCCTGAGCTCACGCCCGGGGACTCTTCGCTGCTCGAGCTCTTCGCGACCGTGATCGATGCGGCAAGGCCGGAAGAAACGGAGGGTGGCGCGAAACCCGGCCTCGTCTTCAGGCCGCAGGACAAGGAGACGTATTACTACTGGGAAGGAACGGTTGATTATGTCCATCACGAATCGTTCGCCGGGAAGCCGGTGACGCGTCTCGAACTCCGGATCCCTGACGGTTCGAAGGACGGCATTCCCCTCTCCGCCTACGCCCCGGAGGCAGTCCTCGGGGACTGGAAGCCAGAGGATGGAGAGGCTATGCGGCTCGTGATCCGGCTGGGTGCGCGTGTCGCGAAGGAAGAGCCCCGGCGGCTCAACTAGCGGATCCAGTCCCCGAAGGCTTCCCGCTTCTCAGGAATCGGCCGAATGACCGGAGGGCGAGAGGCCCGGGGACAACGCTCCCGCGCTTCAGGCCGCAGCCTTGTGCCCCGCGTCGCAATACCTGACGGGGCGGGCGTTGAAACCCGCGCGGCGCCGCCGATAATCAGGACAGGGCCGTTCGCAAGTAACCCCGAGGGGTGGTCCGGAAGACCGCCAGGCCCCGGGCCTCGCGAGAAGGCGGCCCGGAACCGGGAGGGGAGAACCATGATGGTCATCTTCGGAGCAAAGCGGCCGCCGCATTACAGGAGGAACATCGCGCTGAAGAAGGACAAGCGCTACTGCGAGCTTTACCACAGGAAGGACTGGGACGGAGTGGAAAACCGGATCCGGGAACTCGGCTGGGAACTGGACGACGAACCGGACCGGAAGGAACCAGTCCTCCCGTGGAAACCTTTGCAGTGCAGAGACCCGAACGGCAAGGCCTAGGCCGGCAGGCGACCACCGATTGTGAGGAGACCGCGATGCAGATCATCATCGGGGCGAGGCGCCCACCGCACTGGCGGAGGAATCTCGCTCTACAGAAGGATGAGAAGTTCCAGCAGCTGCTAAGGGAGAAAAAATTTGAGGAAGCCCTGAAACGGGTGGTGGAACTGGGTTGGGAAATGGACGAGGACCCGCCCAGGATGGAGCCGAGGCCGCCACGCAAAGCGGCGGGGAAATAAAAAGCCCCGGTCAGGCCAGACCGGAAACTTGTCCGGGCCGCGGTCCCCTTCTGCTACTTCAGAAGGTCCTTCTTCGCGAACTTCTCGCCGTCGTCCGAGTAGAGGACGTCCCCGAGCGAGTGGAGCAGGTGATAGCGCTCGGGGCTGTAGTCGTCCGCGAGCCAGAACTTCACGCCCTTCAGGATGAAGAGCCCTAGCTCCTCGTCCGCCTTCTCGACCCGGCATTCGAGCGACGCGAAGCAGCTGTCGACGAGCGGCGCCCGGACGAGCGACGCCCCGGTCCTCGCGACCCCGAACTTCGCGAACTTGTCCGTCTCAAGGTTGCTGTGGCAGCTCCCGAACTCGAACACGAGCCTCGCGTTCTCCTTCGACGCGACGTTGATGACGCACTCCTTCGACTCGACGAGCGGCCCGTAGGTCGAGTTCCACTTCCCGAGCGTCATCGCGATCCGCGGCGGATCGTAGTCGCTCCCCATGATCCACGCGACCGGCATTCCGAGGTCAAGGTCGCCGTGGCGGGCCGTCACGATCACGACCGGGCACTGCCCGATGAGGTTCATGGAGCTCGAGAGCTCCGCTTCATGCTTCTTCAATTCTTTCCTCCGTCCTCTCCGGCTCCAGGGCAAAACCGGTGCCGCTTTCAGGCAATCGCCCCGGAAAGATATATATGATTCAGTCTAAGGTAGGTGTTTCATCTTACCCCAAAGAGGAACGAACCCTATAATTCCCCCGTTGCGAAGCAACGGGCCCCGGAGGGAAGCCTCCGGAGACCGGCGCTTCCTTCACTTGAAAACGAGGGCAGTGCCCGCGGCGGACGGCCCCGCGGGAACCCGGTTCCTCCGAACCCTGTTCCGGTGATCCGCCTCAGGTCCCGCCCTCCTCCCTGTACGGTTGATGGTCTAGGAGCAGAACAAAATGGCTTTGTCTTCATACTATCCGCAGCTTGTCGCGCAGCGCCGCGAGCTTCACCAGTGGCCGGAACCCGGCTGGACCGAGTTCACCACCACCTGGTACCTCGTGCAGAAGCTGAAGGCCTGGGGCTACCAGGTCCTCGTCGGCACGAAGGTCGTGAATCCCGAGGCGGTCCTCGGCCGCTCCGAGAAGGAAGTCGAGGCGGGGCTCGCCGCCGCCCGCGCGCATAACGTTCCGGAGGAGTTCCTGAAGGCGACCGAAGGCTACACCGGCGCTGTCGGCATCCTCGACACGGGCCGCCCCGGCCCCACGATGGCGATGCGCTTCGACATCGACTGCATCCCGGTCCAGGAGACCGCCGACCCGAACCACGTCCCGAACAAGGAAGGCTTCCGCTCGAAGCACGACGGCTACATGCACGCCTGCGGCCACGACACGCACATGTCGATCGGCCTCACGGTCGCGAAGTGGTGCGTCGACCACAAGGACGAGCTCTGCGGGCGCGTGAAGATCGTCTTCCAGCCGGCTGAGGAAGGCGTGCGCGGCGCGAACGCCGTTGCCGCCTCCGGCGTCCTCGACGACGTCGACTACTTCCTCGGCTCCCACATCGGCATGGTCGCGAAGTACGGCGAAGTCGTGATCGACCCCTACGGGTTCCTCTGCACGACGAAGTACGACGTCACCTACACCGGCAAGCCCGCGCACGCCGGCGTCGAGCCGAACGCCGGCCGGAACGCCCTCGCCGCGGCCTGCTCCGCGACGCTCCAGCTCCTCGGCATCCCGCGCCACGGCAAGGGCATGACCCGCGTGAACGTCGGCATGCTGAACGCCGGCAAGGGCCGCAACGTCATTCCGCCGAACGCCACGATGGTGATGGAGGTCCGCGGCGAGACGGGCGAAATCAACGACTTCATGGCCGAGCAGGCGATGAACATCATCAAGGGGAACGCGATCTCCTACGGCGTCGAGTACAGCGTGAGCAAGATGGGCGCCGCCTGCGACATGAAGAACGACCCCGAGATGATCGACCTGCTCCGCGAGACCGCGAAGACGATCCCGGAGATCAAGACGATCACCGAGAGCGCGAACTTCGGCGGCTCCGAGGACGCCTCGCTCCTCGCGAAGCGCGTGAAGGAGCACGGCGGCAAGGTCGCGTTCTTCGTGAACGGCGCTGACCGCAAGGCGGGGCACCACCAGTTCAACTTCGACGTGAACGAGCCCGCCCTGGACACCGGCTTCCAGATGTTCGCCGGCATGGTGAAGCGCATCCTCGCGCGGAAGTAAATCGCAATCATTGGGCGAAGGCTCTTTCCGCAGCCGGAAAGGGCCTCCTTGCCGAGCTGAAAGAAGGCCTTCAGGAGGAATCCCGAAGGCCTTTTCCTTGCCCGCCCTGGAAAGTGCGGATCAGGTGAAGGCCCCCTAGAGAAGCCAGGCGGGAACGATGAGGTTCATGGAGTCGAACGCGCCCAGTTCGCCCGCGTTGCAGACGAGGGCTCCCGTTCCGACGGGAACGCCTCCGCGTCCGAGCTTGCCGAAGGACCGGATCATGGACCGCGCCGGAGTCGCGCTCCTCTTGATTTCGATCGGGTAGAGGACGCCGTCCGCCTCGAGCACAAGGTCGATTTCCGACTGGTCCGTGTCCCGGTAGTACCAGAGCGGACAGTCCTTCCCCGCGTTGAGGAAGCTTGAGGCGATCTGCGAAACGACGTAATTTTCCATCACCTGGCCCGCGAGCAGGCCGTTTCCGAGCGTTTCAGGCGTGCTGTGACGCGTAAGGGCCGCGACGAGTCCCGTGTCGAAAAAATAGAGTTTGGGGGCTTTTACAGTCCGCTTCAGCAGGTTGTTCGAATAGGGGTGGAGGTAGAAGATCACGCCCGAGGCTTCGAGGATGTCAAGCCAGCGCTTCGCGGTCTGCGGCGTGACGCCGACATCCCTCGCGATGTCAGCGGCATTGAGGAGCTGCCCGCAGCGGCAGGCGGCGGCGCGGATGAAGTCGGCGAAAAGGAGCTTCCTCGGGCTTGAGACAAAGTCGCCGAGGTCGCGCGACAGGTATGTCTGCAGGTAGCTTGAGAAAAAGACATCCCTGTCCGGGTATCGGCCGCTCACGAAGCCGGGCATGCCGCCCTGCCAGATCCGGCGGTACATGCCGGGGGAATCTGTCCTCGATCCGTTTTCCGCCCTCTCCCGGAGAGCGGCGAGCGACAGGCTGAAAGGCGCTGAAGAGCCCCTTCCGTATATCTCATGCTGGCTGAGCGCCGGAAGGTGCAGGACCGCCACCCTCCCCGCTAGGGACTCCTGGGAAGCTTCCCTCAGGCGGAAGGCCTGGCTTCCGGTGAGCCAGAAGGATCCTGGGGGCGCCCCCCTGTCGATCGCGATCTTGATGTACCGGAAAAGCACCGGAGCGTACTGAACTTCGTCGATCAGGACCGGGGGCTTGTGGAGCTCGAGGAACATGACCGGGTCGCGAAGGGCAAGTTCCTGGCTTGAAGGATCGTCAAGCGTCACATAGTTCCTTCCGGCCTCGGAAAGCATCTGGAAAACCGTTGTCTTTCCGGCCTGGCGCGGTCCTGTGAGCAGGATGGCCGAATAGGACCTGGAAAGCTCCCGGATCGTTTCGGAAATGTCCCGCTTGAACTCAATCATCAGAACTCCGTTTATTTTATGATCACATCATATTTTAAACGGTCTTTTTCACTTTTCATCATCTTTTAAACGAACTTTCCCCGCTTCCATCATCATTTGAACGAAAGCGACCCGGGAATCAGATCTTCCTAGTCCTGAGCCCGAGGCTCCCGATCACGATCAGGATGCCGGCCGCGAGCGGAACGAGGAACGCGGCGGAAAAGCCGACCGCGTCAGCCATCGTCCCGATGACTGGCGGTATGACAAGAAGCGTACCGTACCCCACCGTTGATACCGCGGAGCAGGCGGCCCCCGGGTCGACGCCGGGACAGGACCCCGCGCGGCTCATGACGACCGGGATCACGGGTGCGACCCCCGCGCCGACGAGAGCGAAGCCGAAGAGCACGGCGTAGGGGGAAGAGGCGAGGATCGCGACCACGAACCCCGCCGCGGCGACGAGTCCGCCAAGGCCTACGAGCCGCGTGTCCCCGATTTTCCCGCGAAGGTTGTCCACCGTGAGCCGGACGAACGCCATCGCGGTCGCGCAGGTCGCGAAACCGAGCGCCGCGAGCCCCTCCTCCGCGCCCTTTTCCGAGTGGAGGAAGATCGCGCCCCAGTCGCCGACCACGCCTTCCGTCGTGAAGGCGAAGACTTCCATCAGGCCGCAGAACCAGACGAAGGCGGGGAGCCTCGGGCGGCGGCCGCCGCCCGGGTGCCGCGTGATGTCGTCATGGAGGTGGCGCGAGGCGAAGAGCCAGAGCGCGAAGACCGTCACGGCGAAGAAAAGGTAGTTCGCGAAGGCGCCGACCCCGGCTTTCGCGAAGGCGGACCCGAGGAGCGCCCCGCCAATGCACCCGAAGCTGTAGCCCGCCTGCATCTTCCCCATGTAGCGTCCCTTCGTGCGGATTTCGAGGAGAAGCGCCTGGGTGTTCATGCAGACGTCCCAGATCGCCACCATGAGCCCGAGCCACGCCATCACGGCGTAGAGCGAAAGCGCACCCGGTGCGACGCCCGCGAGCGGAAAGGCCGCGAGGAGCCCGAGGACCGAAACCTGAAGGAGCCGCCTCGAAGTGAACCTTCGGATCAGCGCGCCGCAGGAGAGCAGCCCCGTGACGGACGCCACCCCGAGGACGAGGAGCCCGAAGCCGATCTCGGCGTCCGTCACCCCTGCTGTCGCCTTCACGGCCGGAAGCCGGGACGTGAAGAGCGCGTAGTAGGCGCCGGACGCAGCGAAGAAGATGAAGCAGCTGAGCGAATCGGCGCGCGGAATGATGCTCTGCGAGGACATTGGGTGAATTACCTAGATCCGGTGACGAACGAAAGCCGGGGAGCGTCCGTCCCAAATGACGGAAGCTCCCCGGTTGCGCGTGGATTCTATCAGAGCGGACGACGGGCTCCGTGCTCCCTCAGGAACTCGTGCCTGAACTTCACGTAGATCCAGATGAGGACCGCGAGCGTCACGATCCAGCTGAGCGGATAGACCGCCATCAGGCACTCGAACGACCGCCATGAGGGGAAGACGCCCCAGACCCAGAGGAGCCGCACCCCGCAGATGCAGACAAGAGACGCCATGGCGGGCGGCATCGAGTGGCCGAAGCCGCGGAGGACACCTGAGATGATCTCCATCCCGCAGCTCACCCAGGTCGGGAGGACGATCCAGAGGATGCGGACGAACCCGATCGCGACCACCGCTTCCTCCGGGTTGAAAAGCCTCAGGATGTCGCGCCCGAAGAGGATGACGAGTGCCGCGAGCGGCGTCACGACGAGCATTTCGAGCAGCATCCCCACCCGCCCCACGTGGAAGCAGCGCGGAATGTTCCCCGCGCCGTGGTTCTGGCTCACGAACGTCGTCACGCCCTGCCCGATCGCGTTCTGCACGCAGTAGAGGTTGATCTCGATCGTGAAGGCGGCAGCCGAGGCCGCGATCGTCTCGGGCCCGAGGCTGTTCAGCGCCGACTGCACGACGAGGTTCGAGAGCGAGAAGACCATGCCCTGGATCCCGGCGGGGAGCCCGATCCGGACGATTCCCCGGAGCTCTGGCCTTGAAACGAAAAGCCGCCTCAGGTCGACCCGGAGGAGGTCGTCGGTCCGGACGAGCCCGAGGAGGAGGATGAGGCCGGCCGCGGTGTAGGAGACCGCGGTCGCGAAACCAACCGCCCCGGCGCCGAGCCCGAGCCCCGAGACGAACCCGACGTCGAGCGCGATGTTGAGAGCGGACGAGACGAGGAGCGCCCAGAGCGCGGACCGGGTGTCGCCGCGGCTCCGGAGGATCGCGGCCTCGAAGTTGTAGAGCGAGATTCCGGGGAGCCCGAGGAGGAAGAGCCTGAGGTAGGCGAGGGCGTCCGGCATCACTTCGGGAGGCGTCCCGAGGAGCCTGAGGAGCGGTCCGGCAAGCGCTTCCCCGACCGCCATGATCGCGAACCCCGTCGCGAGCGCGAGGACGACCGAGGTCTGGACCGCCGCGTGGACCTCCTGCCTTCGGCCGGACCCGATGTGGCGCGCGATCATCACGTTGGAACCAAGCGCGAGCCCGAGGAGGAGGTTCACGAGAAGACCGATCACGGGGGTGTTCGCGCCGACGGAGGCCATCGCGTACTTCCCCGCGTACCGCCCGAGCACCGCGACGTCCGCCGCGTTGAAGAGCTGCTGCAGCACCCCGATCACGGCGAGCGGCAGAGCGAAGAGGAGAAGCTTCAGCGCGACGCCGCCATGCAGCATGTCGATGCTGCGGCGCGACGCGCCGGCTTTTCCCTTCCCAGCCCCGGGCCTTTTCCCCTCGATGTCCGACTGTCGTTCCACTCAGTGCCTCCCCTTCCTTTTCTACACCCGGCGGCGGCTCACCGCCACGAGTACCACGTTGAGGAGCACGAGGAAAACCCCGAGCGCCTGCCATCCGCCCATGAGGTCCCCGAGGATCACGGCCGAGAAGAGGAACGCGGAAAGGGGCTCGAGGCAGTTCACGAGCCCCGCGATCACGGCGGAGACGTGCCGGATCCCGGCGAGGTAAAGCGAGAACGCGGCGATCGTCCCGAAGAGCACGATGAAGAGAAAGACCGCGGCGGTCCCGGGGGTCCAGGCGACCGGCGCATTCCAGGGCTGCGAGAAGAGCGTCGCCGCGGCCCCGCCCCAGACCATGCCCCAGGACACGACAGGGAGGACCCCGGTCCTGCTGATCACGGCGCGCGGCTGGATCGCGTACGCGGTCCCGAGCGCGGCGGACGCCATTCCCCAAAGGAGCGCGAGGGGGGAGATCTTCAGGACCCCGAGGTTCCCGTCCGTCACGATGAGGGCGACGCCCGCGGTCGCGATCACGAAGCAGAAGATCTCGACCAGGGTCATTTTCCGGCCGGCCGTGATCGAGAGCCAAACCCCGGCGAGGAGCGGCTCCACCGCGAGGAATATCGCCGCGGTCCCCGCGTTCGACCAGTAGATCGCCTCGAAGAACGTCTCGTGGGAAGCGAAGATGAGGAGGCCGCTCACCGCGATCGCCGCCGCGTCCCGGGGGTGCTTCCAGACACCCCAGACCGCCCGGGGCTTCAGCACCGTGGATACGGCGACAAGGATGAGCCCAGCGGCGAGGAGCCGCATCTCGACAAGCGACACCGGCGTGAAGCCGCCCCGGCTGAAGAGGTACTGGACTCCGGTCCCCATCGCGCCCCAGAGGATCCCGGCGAGGCTGATCATCGCGACGCCCTTCAGGGCTTCCTGTCTAGAAGGCAAGGCCAGCACTCCTAAGCTAACGCTTCCCGTCCGAAGCGAAACACTGCCGCCCCTTCCTCCCGAAGGGCGCGGCGGAGCCTCCCCTCGATCAGGGGGAAGCATCCTTTTCCTTTCAAGTTTTTCCGAGGGGGGCGCCCCGCGTTTTTCTTCGCTGCGTGCGAGGCGGAAGGAGGCCTGCCGGCTCCCGGTCTTTTCTTTTTCTTTCGGGAGCTCGCGGCTTTCAGGCTCCGCGCCGGACGCCGCCTGCCCTGGGGGAATGCGGCGAACGCGTCCGGGACGGACGGGGAGAATTCAATGGGGGGCTCTCCAGCCCCACGAATATTTATTTTCGCAGAAAACCCGGGTTCCCGCGAGACGCGCTTCCACTGATGCGGGCCGTGCGCCTCCGGAGCAAAATTTGTCCTGCAGGAGGGACGAGGCACCGTAAGGCCTCTTCCCCGCAGCAGAAAGCCCCGGTAACGGGGCGGCTCGAACGGCCGCCCGCTAAGCTCCGGGGCTTTTCCATTCTGAAGGGATGAAAATTCCCACGCCGGCCCTATGGTCCCGGCACGGCTCTTCGTCGCCCCTTCTCCCGTTCGTGACAGAATTGAAGGACTAGTTTTTTCCTTCCGGACCCCCTTCAATGCACAAGTTCGACGACCTTTCCGCCTGGCGGCTCTTCGAGTCGCTCGCGAGCTCGAGGAGCTTCTCGGTCACGGCCGAAGCCTTCGGGGTCGAGCCCTCGACCGTCACCCGGGCGCTTGACGGGCTCGAGGCGTCGCTCGGGCAGCAGCTCGTGAGCCGCGCCGAGCGCCCGATCCGCCTCACCCCGAAGGGCGAGTGGGCTGCGAAGCGGATCGGCCCCGTTCTCGCCGCGCACCAGAAGATCGTCGACGCGATGACTTCCGACAACGTGGCGCTGAAGGGGAACATCCGGGTTTCCGTCGCCCCGGCCTTCGCGACCCGCTACCTGATGCCGCTCCTCGCCGAGTTCTCGAAGGAGTGCCCTCAGGTGTCGTTCGAGATCGAGGTCGGCATGAAGG
Organism: uncultured Sutterellaceae bacterium; assembly: GCA_902797695.1. Taxonomy (GTDB): domain Bacteria; phylum Pseudomonadota; class Gammaproteobacteria; order Burkholderiales; family Burkholderiaceae_F; genus Mesosutterella. The sequence goes on along the minus strand of CADBTW010000077.1, from coordinate 11,215 downwards.
CCGCGGACCTCCGGAGCCAGAAGTGCGACGTCGCGGTGCTCACCGGGCGCCAGGACGCGCCGGGCCTTGTCTCGCTTCCGCGCGGGAGGAACCTCTACCTCGCGCTCGCCGCCCCCGCCTATGTAGCGAAGTACGGGATGCCGCTCCAGCCCGAGGACCTCGAGCGCCACACGGTGTTCGTCTACACGGGCCCGGTCCGGTCCACCACCCGGACGCTCCGGAAGGGGACGGAAGAGCGCCCGATCATCTTCGGGAAGACCGTGACGAGCCCGGACGTCATCGCGATCCGCGAGGGCGTCCTCTCCGGCCTCGGGGTCTCGGTCGACATGCCCCTCGTGCAGTGCTGGGAGGAGGTGAGGGACGGGAAGCTCGTCCCCATCCTTCCCGGGTGGCACCGGCCCCAGATCGAGTGCTTTGTCGTCCTTTCCTCCTCAAGCTGGAGGAAGCGGCGCTGCCGCGTGTTCGCCGAGTGGTTCTCGAAGGCGCTCCAGAAGCTCTTCCAGGGGTTCGAGGATGCGGTGTCCGGGATCGTTGCGCTCGAGCCGCGGAAGGGAGCCCAGGGATGACGGCCGAATACAGGAACGGGCCCCTCCCCGGGCTCGTCATCATCCGGCCCGAGGTCCACGCGGACTCCCGCGGGAGCTTCATGGAGGCGTGGCGGGAGGAGGACTTCAGCCGCGCTGTCGGGCACCCTGTCCGGTTCATCCAGGAGAACGAGTCAGTGAGCCGGAGATGGGTGCTCCGGGGCCTTCACCTGCAGGCCGGGGCCTCGGCCCAGGGGAAGCTCGTCCGGTGCATGTCCGGCCGGCTCTTCGATGTCGCCGTGGACCTCCGCCCCGGGTCCCCCGCGTTCCTCCGGTGGGCCGGGTTCACGCTCGACTCGGCGGCGCCCGAGCTTCTCTGGATCCCGGCCGGGTTCGCGCACGGGTTCCTCGCGCTCGAGGACCGGACGACGCTCCTCTACAAGGTGGACCGCCCGTGGGATCCCTCGTCCGAGCGGTGCGTCCGCTGGGACGACCCCGCGCTCGGCGTCCGGTGGCCGATTCCCCCGGGGGTCTCCCCCGTGATGTCGGACCGGGACCGCGGGGCGCCGGGGCTCGGCGCGCTCCTCAGGGAACTTCGGGGGAAAGGAAAATGATCCTCGTCACGGGCGGCATGGGCTTCATCGGCTCGAACTTCATCCTGCGGCACTTCGGGCATTCGGACGAACCCGTCCTCAATCTTGACCTCCTCACCTACGCCGGGAACCCGGAGAACCTCGCGCCGCTCGAGGGCGACGCCCGCCACCGGTTCCTCCGGGCGGACATCCGGGACCGCGGCCTCATGCGGAAGCTCTTCCTCACGGAGAAACCCCGCGCGGTTGTCCACTTCGCGGCGGAGAGCCACGTCGACCGCTCGATCGAGGGACCGTCGGTGTTCTTCGAAACGAACGCGCTCGGCACCGTCTCGCTCCTTGAAGCGGCCCGCGCGCTCTGCGAGGCGGAAGGGGATTCTTTCCGGGACCGGTTCCGGTTCCTTCTCGTCAGCACGGACGAGGTCTACGGGAGCCTCGGGAGGGACGATCCCCCCTTCACGGAGGAGTCGCCGCTCCGGCCGAACTCCCCCTATTCCGCCTCGAAGGCGGCCTCGGACGAAGCGGCACGGGCCTGGTTCCGGACGTACGGCCTCCCCGTCATCACGACGCACTGCTCGAATAACTACGGACCCCGCCAGCATCCGGAGAAGCTGATCCCGCTCCTCATCCTCCGGGGGCTCGAGGGAAAGCCCGTTCCGGTCTACGGGACAGGCCTGAACGTCCGCGACTGGATCGCGGTCGGAGACCACTGCGAGGGAGTCCGGCTCGCGCTCGAGCGGGGACGGCCGGGCGAGGCCTACAACTTCGGGGGCGACGCCGAGCACACCAACCTCGAAATCGTCCGCGCGGTCTCCCGGGCCCTCGAAGCCGAGGCGGGGGTCCCGCCGCTCGAGGCCGAATTCGTCCGGGACCGCCCGGGCCACGACGCGCGATACGCGATCGACTCCTCGAAGGCGGCAAGGGACCTCGGCTGGAAGCGGTCGGAATCGTTCGAAGCCGGGATCCGGAACACTGTCCGGTGGTACCTCCGGAACCAGGAGTGGCTGCGGCGCGCGGCCGAGCGGAGCGAAGCGTGGCGGCGAAGCCACTACGGCTGACCTCCTCCCGCCAGGCCGCGCCTCCCCATGCGGGCCACCCGCCCTATCCGGCACCCGGGGGAAAATCCTCATTGCGGAAAAGCCCGCCTCCGGCAGGTGCGGCCGGATGATTTTTGGACACACTAAATATTGAATACTGAACAACTTAGGAACGCATGAACCCTTGCATATTTCACTCCCGCGCCGTATGATTCCCTTTCCTTTGAATTTTTAACAACAAGCGTTTCCGCACCATGTCCAAGTCGTCTGCAGTCACCCGTTCCGAACTCATCAACATCCTGAACGAAAGGATCCCCGGGATCTCCGGGAAGGAAGCGGACGAAGCGGTGAGGATCCTCTTTGACGAAATGGGGAAGGCGATCTCGTCCGGCCGCCGGATCGAGATCCGCGGCTTCGGCTCCTTCTCCCTCAACTACCGCCCGGCCCGCATCGGCCGCAATCCCCGCACCGGGGAAAGCGTCCCGGTGCCGGCGAAGTACGCCGTGCACTTCAAGGCCGGAAAGGAAATGCGCCAGAGGGTCGACAGCTCCGCGAAGAAGGCAAAGTAGCTTCGCCTTCGCCCCTTTTCCTGAAGGAGCGGAAAAAAGGCCGCGCGGCAGGAGCCTGAAAGCTCCCCCGGGCGGCCTTTTCATATCCAGGATTCCCGGAACGCACCGGGCCCGGCAGCAACGATTCCCACTGGGAGAGAACCATGGCTAAGAAAGCGACTGGCCCCGGCCACATCGAAGTGCGCGGCGCGCGGGTCCACAACCTGAAGAACCTGGACCTTGACATCCCGCTTGGCGGGATTGTCGGCGTCGCCGGGGTGTCCGGCTCCGGGAAGTCCTCCCTCGCGCTCGGCGTGCTCTACGCCGAGGGGAGCCGCCGCTACCTCGAGTCGCTTTCGACCTACACGCGCCGGAGGCTTTCTGAAGCGGCCCGCTCCGACGTTTCCGACGTCCGGTACGTGCCTGCCGCGCTCGCGCTCCGGCAGCGCCCCGGAGTTCCCGGGATCCGAAGCACGTTCGGGACGATGACCGAGCTTCTCAACAGCCTCAGGCTCATGTTCTCGCGCCTCGCGAGCCACCGCTGCCCGCACTGCGGGGAGTACGTCCCGCCCTCCTTCGCGGTCGCCCTGATGGAAGAGATCACCTGCCCCCGCTGCGGCACGAAGTTCTACGGCCCGGGCGCCGAGGAGCTCGCCTTCAACAGTTCCGGCGCCTGCCCGCGCTGCGGGGGCACCGGCGTCGTCCGCACGGTCGACGAGTCGAAGCTCGTTCCCGACGAGTCGCTCACGATCGACGAGGGGGCGGTCGCGGTCTGGGGGACCCTCATGTGGGCCCTCATGAAGGACGTCTGCCGCGAGATGGGCGTCCGCACGAACGTCCCGTTCCGCGACCTGACGCCTGAAGAGAAGGAGATCGTCTACCACGGCCCGGCCGAGAAGCGCCACATCATCTACGTGAACAAGAAGACCGAGCAGACGGCCGAGATGGACTTCACGTACTACAGCGCGGTCCGCACGGTCGAGAACTCGCTCGCGAAGGTGAAGGACGAGAAGGGGATGAAGCGGATCGAGCGGTTCCTGAAGGCCGGAACCTGCCCCGAGTGCCACGGGACGCGGCTTTCGGACGCCGCGCGAGCGCCGCGGCTCCGGGGGATCAGCCTGGCAGAGGCCACCTCGATGACGCTCACTGAGCTCGTCCCCTGGGTGAAAGGGGTTCCCGCGAGCCTTCCCCCTGAAATGCGGAAGATGGCGGAAGCGATCTGCGAATCGTTCCTCGACGCGGCGAAGCGCCTCATGGACCTCGGGCTCGGATACCTCGCGCTCGACCGGGCGGCCTCCACGCTTTCGAACGGCGAGCGGCAACGGGTGCAGCTCGCGCGAGCCGTCCGGAACCGCACGACCGGCGTCCTCTACGTCCTCGACGAGCCTTCGATCGGGCTCCACCCCTTCAACCTCCGGGGGCTCACGGGCGTCATGGACGACCTCGTCCGGGACGGGAACACGGTGGTGCTCGTCGACCACGACACGGACGTCCTCAGGCACGCGGACCACCTGGTCGAGATGGGGCCGGGAGCCGGGAAGAACGGCGGCACCGTGATCGCGGAAGGATCGGTGGAAGAGCTCAGCCGGAATCCGGTGTCCCTCATCGGCCCCTTCCTCGCGGGGCGGGAGGAGAGGATCCGGCCGCTACTCAGGGAAAACGAAATCTTCTCGCTCGGGGAGATAAGGCTCGAGACCGGGCCGATCCACACCGTGAAGGCGCTTTCCGCCTCGATCCCGAAGGGGCGCCTCACCGCGGTGACCGGCGTCTCCGGCTCCGGAAAGACGACGCTCGTCCTCGAAAGCCTCGTTCCCGCGGTCGACGCAGCGGCGAAGGGACTTCCGCTCCCGCCGCACGTGAAGGCGGTTTCCGCTCCCGGCATCCGGCGGATCGAGCTGATCGACTCGACCCCGATCGGGATCAACATCCGGAGCACGGTAGCGACATACGCGGGAATCCACGACGAGCTGCGGAAGCTCTTCGCGAAGACCCCGGACGCGAAGGCGGGAAAGTGGAAGGCCGGGGACTTCTCCTACAACACGGGAAGGCTCCGCTGCTCCCGCTGCGACGGGACCGGCGTCATCACGCTCGACGTCCAGTTCCTGCCGGATGTCGAGGTGGAGTGCCCCGACTGCCGGGGGTCCCGCTACGCGCGGAGCGCGGACGGAGTGCGCTGGAAGGCGGCTGACGGAAAGTCCTACAGCCTCCCCGAACTCATGCGGATGACGGTGGAGGAAGCGACGCCCCTTTTCCCCGCGGACTCCGTGATCGGACGGCACCTCGCGACGCTCTCGAAGCTCGGGCTCGGCTACCTCGCGCTCGGGGAGGAGACTCCGGGACTCTCGGGCGGCGAAGCCCAGCGCCTGAAGCTCGAGTCGGAAATGGGGCGCGGGCAGGATGACGCCGTGTTCGTCTTCGACGAGCCGACGATCGGACTCCATCCGCTCGACGTCCGGAACCTGATCCGGATCTTCCAGTCCCTCGTCGAAGCGGGGGCCACAGTCGTCGTGATCGAGCACGACCTCGACCTCATCCGGAACGCGGACTATGTGGTCGACATGGGGCCGGGCGGTGGAAGCGAGGGCGGCAGGATCGTCGCCCGCGGCACCGTGGCCGGGATCCGGCGCTCGAAGGAAAGCCTCACCGGGCGATTCCTCTAGAAATGCGAAGGCCCCGGAATCGCTTCCGGGGCCCTTTTCCTGCTGAAGCGGGGGAAGAGGGAGGAGGCCTCCCCCGCCTCATGCGGAAACCTACGCCGGGATCACGAGGAGCGGCACCGTGCCGTCCGCCGCGACGCGGGACGTGACGGAGCCGAGCACGGCGGACGCGAAGTTGCTCCGTCCGCGGGTTCCCATGATGACGAGGTCCGCGCCCGTCTGCTTCGCGTAGCGCGCGATCGCCGCGCCCGCGTCGCCCTCGATCGCCGCTTCCTTCACCGGGAGCTTCGCCATTTCGAAGATCGGGCGGATCGTCGCCATCGCCTCTTCCAGACCTTTCTTCAGGAGTCCGGGCTTCAGCTTGTTGATTTCCGCCATGTTCTTCTCGGCTGTCGCGAACTCGTCTGGTATCTCGGGAAGCGGGACGTCGTCCGGGTAGAGGCCGGAAAGCGCGCTATAGACGTCGACCGCGGTGACGAGAGTGAATTCGGGATCCTTGCCGAAGGAATCGCTGTGGGAGGTGACATAGCGGGCGGCCGCTTCGCTATAGGGAGAGCCGTCAACCGCAATGAGGACCTTCATTCCTTCGACAGGCGGGAGCCTGTCGCTCCTGATCATGAGGACCGGCACCGTGGACCGGGCGAGAACGCCCGTCGTGACCGAGCCGATGAAGAGCTTCTCGAAGTCCGTGAGCCCGCGGGACCCCATCACGATCACGTCGGGCCTGAAGTCCCAGGTCTCTTCCGCGATCACCTGGGCCGGGTCGCCGAACAGGACCTTCTCGGTGCCCTCGATCCCCTTCGCGCCCAGTATCCTGCGAACGGACTCGAACGCCCTGTCAGCCTTGCGGCTGTACGCTTCCGGAGCGTTCTTCCTCTTGATCTCGGGAACGAGCATGCTCGCCGGCTTCTGCACGTTCAGGATCTCGAGCTCGGGCTTCACGCCATTTGCGGCTGAGACAGAAGCGATGAAGCGCGCCGCGTAGGCACTGTAGACGCTGCCGTCGACTGCGAAGAGAATTCTCATGACTGTCCTCCTTAGCCAATGAACCTGGCATCTTGCAAAGCCGCCCGGAGAGGCGCCAGAGCGCAGGGCTTGCCGCTTGCGAGGAGGAGAAGGGGCGTACCCGCCCGGCTTTTTCCCGTCAACCCACCCGCGCAAAACCTTTTGTACCCGGGAAGCCATCGCAGATAGGGAATATTCCCTACCTACTCCAATTATAAGTCTGCAGAAGCGGAAAAGCGAAATTTTTTGCTCGGAAATTGTTTTTTAATTTCAATTTCTTGCGGCTTGTCTTTAAACTTCCCGCACGCCTGCGGGGAAAGATCCCTCCTGCCTTGCGGAAGCGGTGCGGAAAGGAACACGCCTACCACTTCCGGTGAAGAAGGAACCAGGGCGGGATATAAAGCGCAAAGGATGCTGCTGCGCCCCTGCAGGGAAACCGATTCCTTCCCTTAGAATGGGACGAGAATCATTTGCCGCTTCCCGCTTCCATCCTCTGCCTGAAGGAAGCTCCGTGAAGCCGCTCCGCTTCGACATAAGGAGGAACCTCCCATGCCTCTCGTCCGCCGCACCGTTCTCGCGTCCGCCGCCGTCCTCATCCTCGCTTCCTGCAACCGGAACGCCGAGGCGAAGAAGGACGAATCCTTCCCCGATCCTCTCGGGACCGTGCCGGGGCAGCGCTCGATTTATCTCGCGGGAGGGTGCTTCTGGGGCACCGAGGAATACATGCGGGGGGTCTACGGCGTCACCGCGACCGAAGTCGGCTACGCGAACGGAACGGACGGGCCCCGCCCGACCTACCGCGAGGTGTGCTCGGGCCGCCGCGGGTTCGCGGAGACCACCCACGTCTTCTATGACCCGAAGAAGGTTGACCTAGGATTCCTGCTTCAGGTCTTCTACCGCTCGATCGACCCGACGGCGAAGAACCGGCAGGGAAACGACGAAGGGGTGCAGTACCGCTGCGGGGTCTACTACGCAGCCCCGAAGGATCTTGCCGAAATCCGGAAGAGCGTCGAAGCGCTTGCGAAGAAATGCCAGAAGCCGCTCGCGCTCGAAGTGGCCCCGCTCAGGAACTTCTTCACGGCAGAGGCCTACCACCAGAAGTACCTCGTGAAGAACCCGGGCGGATACTGCCACGTGCCGAAAGCTTCGATAGACGAAGCGAAGCTCCTCCGCCCGACCGGAAAGGGATTCAGGAAGGCGGAAACGGACGAGGACCTGAAGAAGCGCCTTTCCCCCGTCCAGTACGAGGTAACCCAGCAGTGCGGTACCGAACCGCCCTTCAGGAACGCCTACTGGAACAACCATCGGAAGGGGATCTACGTCGACATCGTGTCGGGCGAACCGCTCTTCTCCTCCACGGACAAGTTCGACTCCGGGACCGGGTGGCCCTCCTTCGTGAAGCCGCTCCCCGGGGCGAGCATCAGGAATTCCGACGACCATTCCTACGGCATGCTGCGGACCGAAGTGAAGTCCGCGAGCGGAAGCCACCTAGGGCACGTCTTCCCGGACGGGCCGAAGGACCGCGGGGGGATGCGCTATTGCATGAATTCCGCAGCGCTCCGCTTCATCCCGAAGGAAGAGATGGAGAAGGCGGGGTACGGCGAGTGGCTGAAGTACGTGAAGTAATGGCTTCCCTATAGATGCATCTCGCCTGAAGGCACTGTCCTGCCCCCTGCTTCCGCTTAGAAAGGAAAGTGGCGGAGACGGTGGCTCAGGCCGTTCCCGGAATCCGAATAAGGAAAACCCGTGGCGCACTGGATCTCTTCCAATGCCCGCGGGTTTCTTTCGTGCGGTTCATCCTGCCAGGGGAAAGGCTGGCAGAAGAGAAAACCGATTAGAAGCGATGGGTGAGGCCGGCGTACACGGCGGTCTCGGTCTGCTTCCAGTCGCCGGAAACAGAGCCAAGGCCCTTGACCTTCACGCTGTCAAGCTTGCGCTGCGTGAAGTCGGCGCCGCAGTAGAGGTCGGTGCGCTTGCTGACCGGGTAAACGAACCGGAACTCAGCACCATAGGCCGTGAGGTCGGCATCAGCCACGCCGTTCGCCTTCAGCTTGCCGTCCGCGTAGTAGAGGCCGCCCGTGAGGCTGCCGCCGAACATCGGGACGATCGCGCCGAGATGCAGGTTGTAGCCCTTCGCGCCCTTGAACTGGAACCCGAGCGAGTCGAGATCAGCGAGAGTCTCATCGCTCAGCTCGACCTCATCCGCATTGAAGCCAGCGAAGGAATTCACGCCGTCGACGTACTTCACGAGGCCGAAGACCTGGACGACGTCGAAGTCATAGTTCGCGCCGAGGGAGTAGATCATGCCGTCCTTCGAGTTGTAGGACTTGTTGGAGCGGTCGAGCCACTCGTAGGAGAAGACGGACTGGAACTTGCCGGCTTCGTACGTGAGCGCGGCGCCCGCGAAGCGGTCGGCGCTCGACTTGCCTTCGACACCCTCCCCGTCCTTCTGGTTCGTCTTGAAGGAATACTGGACCGTCGCCTGGAAGCCCGCGAGCTTCGGGGTCTGGTAGGTCAGCATGTTGTCGTAGCGGTCCGTCATCGTCTGGACCGGGGTCGTGAAGTCTTCGCCGTCGAAGGAGTCAGCAGTCGCCTGGGTGATGTCGAAGGTGCCGGCGGAAGAACCGACCGCGCCCATGCGGCCGGCGGCGAGCGTGCCGTACTTCCCGGAAACGCTGAGAAGGGCTTCACGCTGGAAGAGGCGGTCGTCAGCCTCGCCGTCGTCAGAATTGAAGGCGTTCTCGAGGTTGAAGCCGACGGTGACGCCGCCGATCTCCTCCTCACCCCTCAGGCCCCAGCGGGAGGTCTCGTTGATGCCGGACTCCATCGAGAACTGGTCCTGGGAAACAGTCTCTCCGAACTTTACGCCAGCAACCGTGAAGTTCGAGGAGTCGCGCGTATGCTGGTAGGCGAAGCCCGTGTCGACGATGCCGTAGAGCGTCACGCTAGGAGCGGCGTAGGCGGCGGTTCCGAACGCTGCAAGAAGGGCAGCGGCGATAAGTTTCTTGGAAGCCATTTTTCTCTTCTTTGAAAGTTTGTTTGTGATCCCGTCCGACCCGGGCGGAACGCAGGAAAAGGATCCCTGCCTAGAGGGAACTTGGGGAACAATAGTCAGAATGAGAATTCTTATCAATATTATTGTTGTTTAGACGCAACAGAATAGTGAAAACCCTTCCCCCTGATTCGCACAGAACCTGTCTAAACCAGCTTTTTCCGGCAGCGTGGAATTCCGGGAAAAAGGAAAGCCCGCAGCTGGCCGGGAGTGTCCGGCCTTCGCTGCGGGCCCATGGCTTCCCAGTACCGGAAGCCGTTTCGGGGAACGGCATTCCAGCACGCAGGGAAATGGTTAGAAGCGGTGGGTGAGACCAGCGAACACGGCGGTGTTCGTGTCCTTTTCGTCGCCCGAGACACCGGTGCCGAGAACCTTCAGGTTGTCGACCTTCTGCTGGGCGAAATCGACGCCGCAGTAGATGTCGGTGCGCTTGCTGAGCGGATAGGCATACTTGAAGGACGCGCCAAACGCCTTGAGGTCGACCTTCGCGAGCCCGTTAGAAAGCTTCGCGTCGCCGTCAGCATAGTAGAGGCCGCCCGTGAGGCTGCCGCCGAACATCGGAACAATCGCGCCGAGGTGGAGGTTGTAGCCCTTCGCGCCGCGGAAGGTGACGCCATCGAGCCCCTCTTCGGCAAGAGCGGCGCCGACATCTTCCGCGTAGTCATCCGCATAGTAGCCCGCGAAGGTGTTCACGCCGGTGACGTACTTCGCGAGGCCGAAGACCTGGGCGACGCCGAAGTCGTAGTTCGCGCCGAGCGAAATGATGTGGCCGTCCTTCGAGTTGTAGGAGATATTGGAATGATCGAGGAACTCGTAGGAGAGGACGGACTGGAGCTTCCCGATCTCGTAGGTGACGGCAGCGCCCGCGTAGCGGTTAGCGCTCGCCTTGCCCTCGGTTCCCACGCCGTCCTTCTGGTCGGTCTTAAAGGAATACTGGAGAGTCGCCTGCAGGCCCGCGTACTTCGGGGTCTGGTAGGTGAGCATGTTGTCGTAGCGGTCCGTGAGGGTCATGCCCATGTCGAGGTAGTCGAAGCCGTCGAAGGACTCGGCGATCGCCTGGGTGATGTCGAAGGTGCCGCAGGAGGAACCGACCGCGCCCATGCGGCCGGCTGCGAGCGTGCCGTACTTGCCGGAAACGCTGAGAAGCGCCTCTCGGCCGAAGAGACGGCCGCCCTGCTTCGTCGTGCCGTCGTCGGTGTTGATCCCGCTCTGGAGGTTGAATGCGACAGTCGCGCCTCCGATTTTTTCTTCTCCACGGAGGCCCCACTTGGAGGGCTCGTTGATGCCGGACTCCATCGAGAGCGTGTCGGTAGAGCCGCTCGTGATGCCTTTTTCGCCGAGCGCCTGGCCGACGTCGCCGCCATAGGACGTGCGGGAGTGCTGGTAAACGAGAGCCGTGTCGACGGTGCCGTAGATAGTGACGGTCGGCGCGGCCCAGACAGACGTTCCAAAGGCTGCGAGAACCGCAGCGGCAAGCAGTTTCTTGGTGGTTTTCATTTTTGTCGTCTTATCAAATGAAGCCCGGAGGACTTTTACCGATCTGGCGCGAGGCGGACCGGCCGGTTTCCCCCGAACCTTAAGGGAACGATTCAGACCTTAGCCCCCCCAGACACTGCATTCCCAATTTTATGTTGCGGGCCTGCAACAAATAAGGGACATCCCCGACTTCCGGCTTCCCAACGAAGCGTTGTTGCGGGAAAGAGTACTTAGAAATGACAAGCCCCCGGAGGAGTAATCCTTCGGGGGCTTGCGTGATGAGGGAGCCTGACGGTGACCTACTTTCACCGGAAATACAACCGACT